>DASWGT010000207.1:0-25251 GCA_036393575.1 Rhodospirillales bacterium
ACGCTGATGTTCCTTGACCGTTCCCACACCTTCATCTACTTCCGGTTTTGAACGGTGGTTCGAGGGATCGCGACGACCGCCGAAAGGATCTAGTCCATGGCAGCCGAGTGTATCTCGAACCCACCTCCTCAACAAAACGCAACAGAAAGCGCTTCGCTTGCGGGAAGCGCCATTCCGACGGCGGCCGCAACGGCGGCCCTCGGCACACTTGATGTAGAGCGGGGGCAAGAAGGGGATGTCGGCCGGCGCGCTACCAGGACGAGGTTCTTGCCGCCGCCGATGGACGAGATCTTTGTCCTGCTGCTGCGTCTGGAGAAGAAACGCCCCGACGACTGTCTGGTTGGAGCCATGCCACATGCCATCTACATCGCCTTCAGAGCGGCAATATTGTTACCTCGCTGGTAAAGCGCGGCGGCATCGTTGTCAACCTCGAGGGAACATGGCGCCACGCCCACATCGGCGCCGATGTCAGGCGCTTCGAGATCTAGGGCGGATTCGGCATCGCGGCTGTCATCGGGTTATTCCCTGCCGTACTGGTCCTCGAAACGGATGATATCGTCTTCGCCCAGGTAGCTTCCTGATTGCACCTCGATGACGCTCAATGGCTCGCCGGTTTCGTTCGCCAGCCGGTGCCGGGTGCCAGCGGGAAGGTGCGTAGATTCGTTCTCATTGAGGGAGATGATCTCGTCGCCGCGGGTCACCGTCGCCTGCCCGGCGACCACCACCCAGTGTTCGGCCCGATGCTTGTGGGCCTGCAACGAAATGCCCTGCCCCGGCCTCACCATCAGGTGCTTGACCTGGTAGCCGGCCCCCGTTTCCAAGGTCTCGTACCAACCCCATGGGCGGTGCACCCTGGGATGGGACGCATGTTCCGTGCGACCGCCTTCGCGCAAGCCTTTGACGATGGATTTCAAACGGTCGATGGCCTTCTTCGACATCGCCAGCACCGCGTCACGGGTGGCGATAATGAAAACCTCCTCGAGGCCGACGGCAGCCAGCATGGGGCCGTCGCTTCTGAGATACGAATTCTTGACGCCGTCGGCCACCACGTCGCCGACGCGGACGTTGCCGTTTGCATCCTTGTCGCCGATCTCCCAAAGCGCCGCCCACGAACCGACGTCGTGCCAACCCATCTCAACCGGCACCACTGCGCCGGCGGTGGTGTGCTCCATCACGGCGTAATCGATCGACTGGGCGGGACAGGCCTCGAAGGCCGACTCGTCGGGACGGAAGAAGTTGAGGTCGTCGCGACCGCCGGCGACCGCCTTGCGGCACGCGGACAGCATATCGGGGCGCAGTTCCTCGAGCGCCGCGAGATAGCGGCCGGCCAAGAACATGAAAAGCCCGCTGTTCCATAGATAATCGCTCGCCGCAAGATACCTGGTCGCGGTCTCGGCGTCCGGCTTTTCGGCAAAGCGTCCGATAGCGAAGCAACCGGCGGACTCGGCCAGCGCCTTGCCCTTCTTGATGTATCCGTAGCCCGTCGCCGGCCGGTCCGGGGTCACACCGAAGGTCACCAACCGGCCATCAAGGGCGGCCGGGAGGGCGGCGTCGACGGCGGCCAGGAACGCCTTCGCGTCGTCGATGACATGGTCCGACGGCGCCAGAAGCATGATTGCGTCCGGGTTTCGGCGCTCCAGGACCAGCGCCGCCAGCGCCGCGGCCGGCGCAGTGTTGCGCCGGCGCGGTTCGAGGATGATGGTCGGCGCATCGACGCCGATTTCATGCAGTTGTTCGGCGACGATGAAGCGATGTTCATCGTTGCATACAACCACGGGATCGGTGAACAGGCGGCCGCGCAGTCGGCTGACCGTTTCCTGGAGCAAGCTCCGGTCGGAAACCAAGTTGATGAGTTGCTTCGGATAAAGCTCCCGCGAAAGCGGCCATAGCCGCTGTCCCGAACCGCCGGAAAGGATTACTGGAATGATCGATTGCTGGGCCACCCTGATGTCGTCCTTGCTGATCGGGAATCCGCTCCGCTTGTAGCAAATTCCCAGTTATATCGCTACTTGTCGATCCTTTGGTGGCTTCATTGAACACCGGAGATCGCCGCCGTCGGCTACGGCTGGCACAGTACACTACCAAATGCCTTGGAATGATCTTGATCATTGGACGTTAGGTGACGGCAGCGGTGATCCCGTCCCCTGATTCCGAAGTCGGGAAAAAGGTGCTGGTTTCGGCTGGTCCTGGCCAGCGTGGACTCGACTGGTGCCCTATCGGGCTTTGACCTGGGTTAAGTTGGCCCCGACGCCGGACTAGGGGCCGGATTTTGCCACGGATGGTCGAAATTCGCAGACGTGGTCCATGCGCGGCATGGACGCGGCGCCGGAGCCGAGCTTGCGGCCGTCCGCTGTCTCGTCTAGGTTTCCGCCGTTCCGCCAGCGAGACGCGGATGCCGGAGGGGCGGCCGAGCGGCTGAAGGCGCACGCTTGGAAAGCGTATATACGGGAAACCGTATCGAGGGTTCGAATCCCTCTCCCTCTACCAGTCTTTCCACCCGCGGGTGTTCAGTGCCCTACCGATGATCCTGAGGACCGTTCCCCATCGACCCGCTGATAGGCCATGTGCGGCCTGACCGGGTTCGTCGATCTCGCCCGGCGGACCACGGCTGAGGCCCTCGGCGAGCGGGTGGCAGCGATGGCCGCCACGCTTCGCCACCGCGGCCCCGACGACGACGGCGTGTGGACGGACGCGGAAGCCGGCGTGGCGCTCGGGTTCCGGCGGCTTTCCATCATCGATCTCACGTCGCAAGGCCATCAGCCGATGCTGTCGTCGAGCGGCCGTTGGGTCATCGTCTACAACGGCGAGATTTACAACTTCCGCGCACTGCGCAAGGAACTGGAAGCGGCGGGGGCCCGCTTCAAGGGCGGCAGCGACACCGAGGTAGTGCTCGCCGCGATCGAGGCCTGGGGCCTGGAAGCTGCGATCGGGCGTTGCATCGGCATGTTCGCGATGGTCCTCTGGGACCGCCGGGATCGGACGCTGCATCTTGCGCGCGACCGGCTCGGCGTCAAGCCGCTCTACTGGGGTCGACAGGGAGACTTGGTGCTGTTCGCCTCCGAGCTGAAGGCGCTCAGGGCGCATCCGGGCTGGACGCCGGCGCTCGATCGCGGCGCGCTTGCCGCCTATTTCCGCCACGCCTACGTGCCGGCCCCGCATTCGATTTATCGCGGCATCGGCAAGGTAATGCCGGGAACCATCGTCGCCATCGGCCCGGATGGCCGGGCGGCGACGCGCGTTTACTGGTCCATGGCCGCGGCCCGGGACGCCGGCCGGGCGGTCCCCCTCGACATCGGCGAGGACGAGGCGACGGATTCCCTCGACGGCCTGATTCGCGACTCGGTCGGGCTGAGGATGATCGCGGACGTGCCGCTCGGGGCGTTCTTGTCGGGCGGCATCGATTCGTCGACCGTCGTCGCCCACATGCAGGCGCAGAGCTCGCGCCCGGTGAGGACGTTCACCATCGGCTTCGAGGAAGCTGCCGTCAACGAGGCCGAGGACGCGAAACGGGTGGCTCGCCACCTGAACACGGACCACACCGAGCTTTACGTCACGCCCGACGAGGCCCGCGCCGTCATTCCGAGCCTCGCCGAGTGGTACGACGAGCCGTTCGCCGACGCCTCGCAAATCCCGACGGCGCTGGTGTCCCGAATGGCCAGGCGCGACGTCACCGTATCGCTGTCCGGCGACGGCGGCGACGAGGCCTTCGGCGGCTACGACCGCTATCTCCAGGGCCGCGACCTGTGGACCCGGCTGCGCGTCATTCCGGCACCGCTACGGCCGGTGGTGGCGGGGCTCGTCCGCGCCTTGCCCGTCGCCGCGTGGAACGCGCTGTTTTCCGTCGTGCCCCGGCGGCTGACGCCGGGCCAGAAGGGCCGCACCATGCATTGGCTGGCCGGGAACCTGGCGTCCGGCGATTTCGACGCCTTCTTCCGCCGCCTGGTCGGCATTTGGGATGCGCCGGAAGACTTGGTGCCGGTCGCCGGGGAAGCGCTGGCCCCGGCGTGGGGGGACGGCGGGGATGGATCGACAGAGGGCGGGCGGCCCGGCGGCGTCGTCGAGCGGATGATGTATCTCGACTCCGTCACCTATCTTCCCGACGACATCCTGGCCAAGCTCGACCGCGCCAGCATGGCCTTCAGCCTGGAGGCGCGCGAGCCGCTCCTCGATCATCGCATCTTCGAGTTCGCCTGGCGGCTCCCGGTCGGGCTTCGGGTGCGAGGCGGCGCCGGCAAGCGGTTGTTGCGCCGGGTGCTCGCCCGCTACGTGCCGCCGGCGCTTACGGAGCGGCCGAAACAGGGCTTCAGCCTGCCGCTCGGCGACTGGCTCAGGGGCCCGCTCAGGGAATGGGCGGAGAATCTGTTGTCGGAGAAGCGCCTCGGCGAGGACGGCGTCCTCAACCCGGCGCCGATCAGGGACGCGTGGCGGCGTCTGCTCGCCGGCGAGCCCGGCGCCGACGCCCGCGTGTGGACGGTGCTCATGTTCCAGGCGTGGCGGGCACGCTGGTAGGTCCTATTTCCGATCCAGGCGGCAACGGGCGGAGGACCGCCGCCATCAATGCCGCCAGCGCCCACGCCGTCGCCACCCACCAGTTCTGCCATGCACCGTACGAAACGGCAGCCACCGCCAAGTAGGCGCGCGCCGAAAACGCCCTTTCGGTCAGTCGCTTGTGCCCGCGCGACATGACATTCATCTTGTTCTCGTCGGACGCGGGGAAATCGATCTCGACCAGCTCGACCGCGATCAGCTCGGCCAGCCGGCGGAACAAGGGATCGGCCTGCAACGCCTGCCAGTCGTCGGCGGTGGTGCAGACCAGGAACCGGCTGCCGGCCTTGTCGACGAGCGCCGGAACGTTGCCGGGGGCGAGCATGCTCGCCAGGCAATAGTCGACGAAGTAGCCCCGGTGCTTGGCGCCCCAGAACACGACCAGAAAGTAAAACGGCAGCTTCAATTCGATCCGCTCCCCCGATGCCAGCCGAGCGTCACGCCTTGCCGACGCGATCCCGGTTGGCATGCAGCCAGATGGCGAACGAATCGTAAGGCGCGACATTGCCGAGGCGCAGGATTTCCTCGAAGGTGAACGCCCGCATGTCCTGGCCCTCGTGCTGGCGCAGCCGCGGCAGCGTCTCGGCGGCGCAGTCGATGACGTAATACCGCCGCTTGTAGAGGCCGAGGCCGCAGAACGAAAAATCGATGTCGAACGAGGTGAAGTAGCTCGCCTCGTCGAACTCGAACTCGAGCTCCTCCCGCAACTCGCGCCTGAGGCCCTCGATCAGGGTTTCGCCCTCGTTGATCGAGCCGCCGAACAAGCCCCAATGGCCCGGGTAGAAGATCTCCGGCTTGTCGTCGCGAAGCTGCATCAAATAGCGCCGGTTATCGACCACGATCAGCCCCGCGGCCGCGTCGGCGGTCGCCAGCGGCTTCGATTCGAGGAGTTGGCGGATACTGTCCGTCATCGGTATGTCCTTGTCGCGCCTACGCCGTCCGTCACATCAGCCGATAGCGCTGGCCGTCGGCGGCGATGATCGCGTCCGGCCGCGCCTGCAGCGTCTCGCGCACGACGCGGACCATGTCGGCGGCGCGGAAACCGACGCACGCGGAATTGCCGGCCCGGAAGGTCGCCAGCAGCCGCCGTTCGGCGAGCATGTCCTGGAACTGCCAATAGTCCCTCGGCAGGAACTTGTGATGGCGCACCCTGACCGTGTGCGCCCGGCCGCCGCGGTCGCGGCACGCGTAGACGACGGCTTCCGCCGGCGGCTTCAGGTAGCGGTCGATGGCCACCGCCTCCTCGACGTGGTGGATCAGCGTGCAGCAATCCATGCCGATCCCCATCAGCGCCACCGCGGCCTCGTTGCCGGCGAGCATTCCGAACGGGCTCCGCGCCGAGCACGGCGTGTCGTCGAGGTGGTGCGAGGCCAGCATCTCGCCGGCCTTGGCGCCGACGCCGGCCAGCGAATGGGAGGGATGCAGGCTGCGATGGCTGGCGTGACGGGTGCGGAAGATCTCGGTCATGACGCCGGCGTTGGACGGCGTCTCCAGCTCGTCGAAGAACGGATGCTTGCTGTTGGCGAAGCGCCACGACATGGTCGGCAGCAGCAGCGTGCCGCCCTTCATCGCCGCCGCGAGCGCCTCGACCATCGCCCCGGCGTCGTAGCCGTCGAGGCCGAATTGACGAAACGAGCTGTGAACGAGCAGCACCCCGTCCCGCCGGACGGCCATGCGGTCGAGCATCGACTCGACGAGGCGCCGTTCGCGGCTAATGGGAGCGCTTGCGGACGACATGGTTGCCGATCACCAGCGCGTCGAGGCCGCAGCCGAAGAACGTCATCAAGGCGTCGCGCGGCGTCTCGACGATCGGCTGTCCTTTCAGATTGAAGCTGGTATTCAACACCGCGGGAACGCCGCCGTCTTCGGCGTAGTTCTTGAGCAGCGCGTAGAACAGCTCGTTGTCGGTGCTGCGGACGGTCTGCACCCGCGCCGTGTCGTCGACGTGGATCACCGCCTTCAGCGTCTTCGATGCCTTTTCCGTGGCGTCGACGGTGAAGCACATGAACGGCAGCGCGGCGCCGGTGGTCTTGAAGTAGTCCGCCGCCGCCTCGTGCAGGATCGCCGGCGCGAAGGGGCGGAACTCCTCGCGGTACTTGATGCGGGCGTTGACCTTTTCCTTCATCGCCGGGTCGGAGGCGGCGGCCAGCACGGAGCGGTTGCCGAGCGCCCGGGCGCCGATCTCGGAGCGTCCCTGATACCAGCCGATGATCGCGCCTTCGGCGATCAGTTTCGCCGCGGCCGCCGCCGGATCGGGCGTTTCCTCGAACGGAATTCCATTGGCGTCGAGCTCGCCCCGGACCGCGTCGTCGGCATAGGCCGAGCCGAGGTCGGGCCGGTACAACGGCCACGTCCCCTGCCCGGCGCCGACCGCGCCCATGTAGGCGCAGCCGATGGCGAGGCCGCGGTCCGAGGCCGCCGGCGGCACGTAGATGTTGTCGAACTTGCCGGAATACAGGAGACGCCGGTTGGCGGAACAGTTCAACGCCACCCCGCCGGCGAAGCACAGGTTGCGCACCCCGGGCCGGCGGGAGATCAGGTCGTCCACCAGGTTGAGGAGGCACTCCTCGAACACTCGCTGCGCGCTGCACGCGACGTCGCGGTGGAAATCGTCGACCGGCTCCCCGGGACGGCGGTTCGGCCGGCCGAGCACCTCGATCAGGCGCGCCGCGTAGAGGGGCTCGAACGGCGAGCGCGGGCGCGGGTCGGAGCGGATGAAGTCGAAGTCGAACTGCCATCCCCCGGCGGCCGGCCGGATCACCCGGCGCAGGTCGACGCTCGGGCGGCCGTAGGGCGCCAGCCCCATCACCTTGTACTCGTCGCCGTCGGTGAAACCCAGGTAGTGGGTCATCATGGTGTAGAAGAACCCGATCGACCGCTTGGTCGGAATCTCCTCCAGCACGCTGATGCCGTCCCGACGCGAGGCGTGGGCCAGGAACCCGCACGAGCCGTCGCCGGTGGCGTCGAGCGACAGCACCAGCGCCGTGTCGTACCCCGAGCCGTAAAAGGCCGCCGCCAGATGGGCGGCCTGGTGATGGACGAGCTCGAACTTCGGGCACGAGCCGAAGGTATGGCGCAGGAAGTCGCGAACCCGGCCCGCGTGGTCAGCGTAGGTGGCGCCGGGCGACACCACCATGTCGATGTCGTCCCACGTCATCGCCGCCTGCTTGAGACAGGCGGCGATCGCCCGCTCCGGCAGGTGCCCGTAGGCGGACTTTACACGCAGATAGCGTTCCTCCTCGCAGGCGGCGACGATCTTGCCGTCGACCGCGATGGCGGCGCTCGGTTCGTGCTGGTTGATGGTGACGCCGCCGTGGATGCCGAGGACGTTCATTCGCAATGACCGGATTGATTATGATGTCGCGAACAAGGCCGGCGAACGGCGTCGCGCCAGCGGGCGGCCGGCGGGCGTTCGATCCGGCTGGAAGTCACTCGACCTTTTCCAACAGCTCGCGCGGTGGCGGCCGATGGCCCCGCAGGTTGTCGTGCCAGCTGCCGAGCCGGTCGATGCGGTTGTAGTAGACGAACTGCGGCGAACGCCGGATCAACAGCCCGTCGCGGACCTCCTCCTCGAACATGTATCCCGCCCAGGCGTTGCAATTCTTGCAGAACGGGATCTCGTCGAACCGCCCGCTTTCGTGAAGACGGCGGAGCCGCGTCAATTCCTTGCCGTGCCACACCGCGCGCACGCCGCCGTCCTTGAACACGTTGCCGACCAGGTGGTCGCCGAGGCTGTCGAAGCAGCAGATGGAGACGTCGCCGTTGTAGTGGATCGGCATCGTTTGGTAGAGCAGCGCGCATGGCTTGCGTGGACCCTGCTCCGGCGGCAAGCCCTTCAACGAGCCGTTGGCGTAGACCAGTCCGATCCGCACCACGTCGACCACCGGCGTCCAGCGGGCCACGAATTCCTCGACCTCGTCCTGGTTGGCCGGCTCCACGGTCAAGGTGGCGCCGATGCGCGGGTAGATGCCGTCGCCGCGAATCCGCAGCATCATCCTGAGGTTCTTGACGATCTTGTCGAGCTTGTCGATGCCGCGGGTCTTCAACAGCGTCTCCGGCTTGGTCGCATCGAGGCTGAAGAAGATGGCGTCGAGCCGCACGTCGACGAAGAACCGCGCCAGCTTTTCGGTCAGCGTCAGGCCGTTGGTGTTCATGCACACCGCGATGCTGCGTTCCTTCATGTCGCGGATGTGGCCCTCGAGGTTGCGCGCCAGCAGCGGCTCGCCCCACCAGCTCGGCTGGATCAGCGGCTTCGCCGCCATCACCTCGTCGAGGATCCTGCGGGCGTTGTCGGCGTCCATGGTGCCGATCATCTGGTGCTTGCGCTCGCCGTCGACGCCGTCGCCGTGCAGCAGGCATTTCGGGCACTTCAGGTTGCAATCGGTCCTGAGGTCGAGCAGCAGCCGCTCCGGCATCTCCGGCACCCGCCATTCGGTCGGCGTCAGGTCGCGCACCTTGGTCCGGGCGCGGGCCGGCGGCGTGGTGGCCTTGGACGTGTCGTTCATGGCGGCCCTCCGGTCGGGGCGTTCGGGACCAACCGCGTCGGGAATGGGAAGGACGAAAGGAACCTATTGAATTTTTTCGGAAAATACAACATTTCGCGATGCCGGCGCCGTCACGCCCGGAAATGCCGGGCGACTTTCGCGATCGCCGCCACGGTGTCGCGGACTTCCGCCGCGCCGTAATTCTCGTTGAGATACAGGTTGAACGAGCGGTCGCGGGCGGCACGCGCGTTGGCGGTCTCGAACCCGTCGGCGAGATGGGGCTTCAGCCACGGCCAGTCGGCGACCAGGTACTGATAATGGGGATTGAGGCCGATGCCCTCCGCCGCCACGGCGCCGGCGAAGGTTTCGGCGTCGCACGAGACGCGCGCCGGATCGACGAACGCCGGCAGCACGAACGGCGAATCCTCCGCCGACGGCCGGTGCGCGGTGCAGCCGCAGTCGGCTTTCGCCAGCCCGTCGACGACGCCCGCCACGTAGCGGCGGCGTCGTTCGATGGTGTCGGCCATGCGGGCCAGCGAGCGGATGCCGATGGCGCACGAAATCTCGTCGCTATGCAGGTTGAGCGCCGGCATCAGGAACTGGTTCGGGTCGCGGTCGTCGAAATCGTCCCGCCAGCGCGGCTTGCCGCGATCGGCATAAGCCAGCGCGCGGTGGAAAATCTCCTCGTCCCGGCTATAGACGACGCCGCCGCAGGCGCCGGTGATGTGCGCCTTGCGGTACATGGTCGAGAACGCCGCCACCTCGCCGAAGGTGCCGATGAGGCGGCCGCGCCGGCGCGCGCCGTGGGACTGCGAGCAATCCTCGACGACGCGGATGTCGCGCCGCTTGGCTTCCACCGCGATCGCCTCGATGTCCGTCGCCTGCCCGAACGCATGGACGACAACGACGGCGCGGGTGCCGGCGGTGACGCGGGCTCGGAACCGCTCGGCGTCGATGTTGAAGCCGCCCGGCGCACTGTCGGCGAGCCTCGGCGTCAGCCCGTTGAGGATGATCGCCGACAAGGTGCCGGGGTCGGTGATCGGCGACACGACGACCTCGGCGCCTTTCGGCAGCTCGAGCGCGGCGACGGCGACGTACAGCGCCGCCGTTCCCGACGCCACCGCGTCGGCGTGGCCGCCGCCGTGGAAGTCGGCGAACGCCCGGCAATAGAGGTCCTCGAAGTGCCCCTGGTAGCCGGGGTCGAGGCCGCGCGCGCGGTAATAGGCGATGGCCTCGGCGATCGCCTTTTCCTCCGCCGGGCCGAGGGCGAAGCGCGGCGGCATCGGCGTCGCGCGCACGGGCGCGCCGCCGTGGATGGCGAGGGTGTCGCGGTTCGATGCCTTCGATTTTTTCACGGATGCGGTTTTCCTAGGTTAAATATGTTGAAAGGCCGTTCATTGACCTCGGCCGCAAGTTGACGACGAGAGAAGATTCTTTAATGGCGACGGCCCGCTCGTAACCCGACGTCCTAACCGCCGCCCTGGCGTCACTCTGCTGGGTTCCGCCGCGACTGTCGACCTTCGGAAAAGCTCTCCATCGATCCGACCGTTGGTGAATTCTACGGCAACGCCGGAGACCCTGACCCGGATTGCGTGCCCGCCACGTTTCCAGCCGGTCCCCTCCTTGACAACCGCCGCGGCAAGGCATATGTTCATGTTACGTTCTATCGCTCTTGGACATCGTGAATATGTATTAACGGCGCCCCGGCCGCCGGGCCGGCGGCGCGCCGGCGCCGGCGTGGCGGCGGACAGAGACGGGCGGGAGACGGTTACGGATGATGACAAATGATGACGAATGTTTACATTTCCGGCCGGAATCCGCGCCGGTTTCAGGCCGACTGAGCGTTTTGGATCAACGGCTTGGCGCCGTTCTACCGGGCTGGAAGCGTCGCATCCCCGGTCGGCCCGGCACCGGCGGCGATGGGTAGCCGTATCAAAGGTTGTCGCCGAAAAGAATGTCGACAAAAGCCGACAAAAGCCGATATTTAAAAAATTTCCGGGCCCGAATCGCGGCGCGGGCATGCCCGGCGCGGCGCGTCACCGTACGCGATCCAGGAGCTTCCTCGCGGCCACATGATCGGCCAATCTGTCTCATCAATCCGGTTGATTCCGCCGCAGCCATTCGACCGCCGGGCAGGAAGGCCGCGGTGGGTACTCGAAACGCCCATCGGGAACCGGCCTGTCGGCGGGGTGGTAGGACTTGATGCGGTCCGGCAGTTCCGGGTCGCGGGAAATATATCGCTTTCGTTGCGCCCGGACCGACCGCAGGTGGTCGAGAACGTTGCCGGCCGTAATCCTGGTGCCGAAATCGGCGAACGCGCGGTAGCCGTCGGCGCCGAGCCCGAGCATCCGGTTCAACATGGCGTTGCCGGCGCTCGGCCGGTAATGCACCGGATCGTAATAGAATTGCATTTTTAACCGCGCTGGCGCCCGATGTCTCTTCACTGATGACGCACGCGATCTCGGCCTGCCAAATTTCGTATGCATGCCAGAGCCCGAGAAGGTGAATTACTTCCAACTGCGACGTCGACATCGGGGGATTGAATAGAAACAGCGTCGTCCCATACTTCACCGCGGTACGTAGCATTTTCCGCAATGAGGAATGAACAAAGCCTCTTTTTCGAATCCCGGAGTCGGAAGCGAGATACGGTCTGTAATGGTCTAACAGGTAATTCCTGTTGGTTTCATCGAAAATTCGTACACCCCTGCCATCCGAAACGGTCGGCGACGGCGTGCACCCGCGCCAAGACGGCTGACTCCATCGCCTCAATTGCCGGCGGTTTCATTCGTTTCTTCGATGAGCATGTCGTTGACGAGGCATGGTCACCTTTCGTCGGCGGGACCACCGAGCGAGGGTTGCCGCGGACTCGTCCCACGACCGGCCGTCTCGCGGTGGTGAACGCCGAAGACCCGCCTCAGTCGTCGCGCCACCAGCCGGCCGAAGAAGCCGCATACCTGAACAAAATGTGGCAATCTCAATGCCGAAGCCTTGCCTTCCTTGCGATCGACATACACGACCGGCACCTCGACGTAGGAACGGCCATCGTCGACAAGCCGGATGATCATTTCCGCCGAATAGCCGTATCCGCCGAGCTGTTTTCCGTAGTGCACGACGTCGGCGCGCAGATAGACGGAAGACCCGTTGTAGTAATAGATGTCGAGCCCGCTCAGGAGATTGACGAGCAGCGTGTACGCCCGGGAAATGAACTTGCGGTGAAGCGGGCGGCCGACGTAGGTCAGGACCTTGGGGATGACGATGTCGGCGCGGTCGATGGAGTCCAGGATTTTCCCGGCGGCCTCGACGGGCACGGTGTTGTCGCCGGACACGTACCAGAAACGTGTTCCCGTTCCCATCTCGGCGATCATGTAGACGTTCCGCACCAGACCCTGGTTTCGTTGGTTGCGATGCAGGCGGATTCTGCCGCTGCCTTCCTCGGCGATAAAGCGTTCCACGACGGCAACCGAATCGTCGGCCGAGACGTCGTCGACGACGATCGCTTCCCACGACAAGCCGCGCCCGTCGAGCGCCGAGAGCAGCGAATCCAGCGTCAAGGCGATGCTATGGCGCTCGTTGTAGCAGGTCACCCCAACCGTGAGATTCCGCGTGGAATTCTCGAGTCGATCCGTTCGGCCTGTTGCCATTCGCCTAACTCTATTGGAGTCCCGCGATTTTAGCCTATTTGAATACCCGACAGCTTCATTTGGATTCGACCCCATCGGGCGCGGATACCGACCCGCCGCCTTTCCAAGCATCGAGGTACCCTCATGACCTCGTTCACTGCAAGCGTTCCCGCCAAGCGTCGAGCCCCCGCCTTACTGATTGCGGCCTGCCTCGGCGCCACCATCCTGATCGCCCTCGCCGCGTCTACGCCCTCCCCGTCGATGGCCGCCCAAACGGCAACCGCAACGCCTGAAAAGGTGGAGTTGCCTGAGGATATCGTCAGATAGCGCAAATCGATCCCGGATTACGAACGCCGATTATACGAGCGCGTCAAAGCGCTCAACTCGCGAACAGTGGAGTTGATGCGTGTCGAGGTCGCGGGAATCATCGTGATCGTCGCGTGCCTCGTCATCATCGTTTTCATGCTGCTGCGGCACATGGGACGAGACCGGCCACGGGCGATGGCCTCAACCGCATCAGAAGTCCTGGTGGGAAAGACGATAAAATCGTATTCCCGGTTTCAGATGAAGGCCATCCTGCGAAAACTGGATGCGGTGATGGCCCGCCAGAAACACCTTCACGATATGCTTTCCAAATTGCGCGGCGACTTCGAGAAGTCCGACAACACGCGCGACCGGATTCTTGAAACCGTCGATTTGGTCAGGAAGGAAATGGTCTCCCTCGACCCCCTGATCGAGGACATCAGGAAAATCCGCGACCAAGATGAGTCCTGATCGACGATGCCTCTAATTGTCGATTTCGATCACCGCGACCAAAAATAAGTCTACGGAAAGCGCTGGCGGGCCCGCGGCCTAGCGAAGGCCCGCGAGAACCGTTTCCGTCGTCAAGCCGTGCGCCGCCAACAGGTCGTTGTGGCTGCCGTAGGCATGGATGAATTCGTCCCGCAACGAGAACGTCCTGACGTCGCAATCGGCCCGCACTTCCCAGGCAATTTCCTTGACGCGTGCCCCGAGGCCGCCGTGTGGCACCAACTCCTCGATGACAACCACGCGGCGGTGGCTCCCGAGCGCCGCCGCGATGCCGTCCCGGTCGAGCGGCTTCAGCGTATGGCAAGACACCACCGACACCGTCTCCTGCCGTTCCGCCTCCAGCCGGGCGGCGACGTCGAACGCCATTTTGGCCATCGGCCCGTAAGACAGAATACAGGTATCCCGGCCCTTTTTCAGGTACCGCACCTTGCCAAATTCGAACCCGTCGACGGCCTTGCCGGTCAAATCCGGCTCGCCGGCCTTGCCGAGGCGGAGGTACGTCGGGTGCGCGCTTTCGACGGCGAGAAAGCGCGTCGCCGCGGCGGTCTCGGCCGGGTCGCAGGGGGCGACGACCTGCATGTTCGGCATCGCCGCGGCGATGGCGACGTCCTCCATGGCGTGGTGGGTGCCGCCGAGGGTCGAATACGTCACCCCGCCGCCGATGCCGACCACCGTCACCGGCAGGTCCTGATAGCATAAGTCGTCGCGCACGAACTCGAACGTTCGGTAAAGCGCGAACGTGGCGATGGTATAGGCGAACGGCCGCATGCCGCGGAGCGCCATGCCGGCGCACAGGCCGATCATCACCTGCTCGGCGACGCCGGTGTTGATGAAGCGGTCCGGGAAGTCCTGGCGGAACTTGGCGATCGAGCCCGCCGGCGAGATGTCGGCCACCACCACGGCCAGCCGCGGGTCCGCCTTGCCGAGCTCGTAGAACGTGTCGGCGAAGGTGTTCCTCATGCGGAAACCTCCGTCAGTTTCCCGATGGCTTGGCGGTATTCCTCCGGGCTCGGCGCCCGGTAATGCCAGATCGGCGCATGTTCCATGAAGGATACGCCTTTTCCCTTCACGGTATTGCAGACCAGGAAGAACGGCCGGTCGCCGGCGCGCCCGGCGATCGCGGCGTGGACGGCGGCGGCGTCGTGGCCGTTGACGTTCGCCGTTTCCCAGCCGAAGGAGCGGACCTTGTCCGTCATCGGCAGGAAGTGGGGATGCGTTTCCGTGGTCCGGCCCAGGCCCTGGTAGTCGTTGAAGTCGAGAATGGCGACCAGGCCGCCGAGGCCCAGGTTGGGCGCCATCATCACCGCCTCCCAGATGGAGCCTTCCTGCATCTCGCCGTCGCCGACCAGGCAGTAGATCACCGATTCGATGTTTTGCAGCTTGTCGGCATAGGCCATGCCGGCGGCCATCCCCAGCCCGTGGCCGAGCGAGCCGGTGGACGCCTCGATGCCGGGAACGCCGTAATCCGGGTGCGCGCCGAGTCGGCCGCCAGGCTTGCAGTAGAGCTCGAGCTCGCGTTCGTCGAGCACCTCCAAGTCCTCCAGGATCGCGTACTGCGCCATGCAGCCGTGCCCCTTCGACATCAGGAAGCGGTCGACGTCGGCGCCGTCGTCGCCCTTTCGCATCAGGCCGTGATAGACGACGTCGACGATCTCGAGGCACGAGAACGCCGGCGCGATGTGAAGCGCGCCCACCGTCTGCGAGATGTCGAGGATACGCCGGCGATAGGCCTTGCAACGCCGGCGCGCGGCAGCGACGTCGAAGCGGTTGTGGCCGCGAGCGTTCACGACGACGGCCTTTCAGCCCCTGAGGACGTAGTCCGTCGGCCAGTCGCGGATCTGCTCAAGATACTTCTTCCCCCACGCCACCATCTCGGCCAGGCCCTCGTCCCAGCCGATCTCAGGCTGCCAGCCTATATCTTTCCTGATGGCGCTGGAATTGAGCCAGTAGCGGGAATCCTGGCCGAGCCGGTCCTCGGTCACCTGGCAAAGTTTTTCGAATGGCATTCCGAGCGCCTTGGCGCAACGCTCGACCACCTCGCGGATCGAGGTCGGCGTCGCCGGGCCGGCGTTGTAGATGGTGCCCAACGGGGCCTTCTCCGCCACCAGATGGATGGCGCGCGCCAAGTCGCGGGCGTGGATGTAGGACTTCTCGGCCTTGCCGCCGCCGTGCAGCGGCAGCTTGCGGCCGGTCAACCCGGCCCAGATCGCCTTCGGAACCACCCGATGCAACAGCTGGCCCGGGCAATAGGCGTTCGACGGCCGGATGATGTTCATCGGGAACTTCAGGAACTTGTGCGCCGAGACCAGGTACATGTCGAAGGCCACCTTCGAGGCGGCATAGGGACTGGTCGGCTTGATCGGCTCGTCCTCGGCGGCGGCGTGGTCGACGGCGCCGTACATCTCCGAGGTGCCGATTTGGATGAAGCGCTCCAGCCAGTCGCGCTTCGACAACTCCTCGGCCAGCCGCGACAATCCGACGCAGTTGGTTTCGAAGAAGCGCCATGAATGCTTCCACGATATCGCCCCCTCGCCCTGGGCGGCGTAATTGACGATGATCTCGGGTCGTTCCCGGTCGAGCAGCTCCAGCAACAGGTCCACCTCGTAGGTGACGTGGCGGGCGTGGTACTCGAAACCGTCGCGCTTGTCGATGTTGAGCGAGAACGGCTCCGGCCGCAGCGGGTTGCGCCCGATGCCGAGGACCTTTCTCGGGTTGGCATGGTCGAGAAGATAGAATGCCGTGTGGATGCCGAACGAGCCGCCGCCACCGAGGATTGCATAGGCTTTTGCCATTATCCGACTCTTTGATCTATTCGATGATCGTCCAGTAGTAGTCGCCAGTATAACCGGCTTCCTCGAAAAGCTTTATCCAACCTTCCGGGTAGTCGTGGAACTTGGCTGTCAGCACCCAGCTTTCGAAGATTTCCTTTTGTTCCGGGGTGCGGTAGCTGTCGACCCTGACGAAGGCGCATCCGCCCGAGACCCGTTGGATTTCGGCAAGCGACCGACGGGCCCCGTCGCGGTCGAGGTTGTGGACGGTGTCCAGCGACAGCACGCAGGAGAAGCTTTTGTCGGCGAATGGCAGCCGGTCGGCGCTGCCGAGGAGCAGGCGGCCCGTCGTCTCGGGCGGCGCGTGGGCAAGCGCGTAGGCCGAAACGTCGAGGCCGTAGGCGTCGATGCCCTGGTCAACCAGATCCTTGATCAGGAACCCCTTGGCGCAGCCGACGTCGAGCACACGGTCGCCGGGCTTGAGTCGAAAGTGACGGATGATGTCCCTGGCCACCGGCACCCAGCGGCCGTCGTAGCGGTAGCCGCCGTAGCCGAAGTCGCGGGGTCCGTCGAAATACATCTCGCCGTATTCCCGGGAAATGCGGATCACCTCCAGATCCTTGGCCGCGGCCCGCTTCTGGATGTTGCGCTTGGTTTTGGGCAGCGCGCCGAGGATATTGATCTCGGCCATCAGCGCCCTCCCCCGGCGGTTTCGGCCCGGACCTTCGCCAGCCCCTCGGCCAGCGGCGTAAAGAGGAAATCCGGAAACGCCTTCCGGCACGCCGAGACGTCGAACGGGCGATAGCCGCCGTGCGGCATCGGGCACGTGCGCGGCGATCCCTTGACCGCCACCGGCGGCTTGAAATGCGCCGCTATCATCTCGGCAATGCCGCGGAACGACGCCACTCGCCCGCTGGCGACGTTGAGAACGCCACGGCTACGATATGTCACGACCCGCAGGATGACTTCCGCCACATCGTCGATCAGCACGTGGTCACGCCGTTCCTCGCCCTCGCCGAACAGCACGATCTCTTGCCCCACCGCGGCCAGCCTCCGGAATCGGTTCGGGCCATACCCGTTATGCGGATCGCGGGCGCCGTAGACGAGCGTCGGGCGCAGAATGGCCAGCGGCGTCGCGAGCTCGCTCCTGAACATGATCTCGCGCGCCAGGTGCATGACGCCATGATAGCTTGCCGGCGACGTCGGAGAATCCTCGGTCAACGGCAGCGGCGCGTCCGCGTAGACGGCGTCGGAGGAAATGTTGACGACATGGGCAAGGTCGCCGTCACGCGCCTTCAAGGCCCGGACCATGGCCCGCGCCATGGTCATGTTCTCGATCAGCATCTCGGCATCCTTGGCCGGGGCCCTGGCCGAGACGGCGACGAAGGTGTCGCCGGGCTCGATCAAACCGGCGAGCCGCTCGTCGGCACGGGGCGCCAGCAGGTCGACGTCGGTCCTGCCGAGCGCCAGCACGGCGATGCCGTCGCCACCGAGGCGCTCGGCCACGGCGCCGCCGACGAAACCGCCGGCGCCCATGACCACCACCCGCTTCGGTGGCGTCGGTCGCTCGTTCAGGTGTTCGAGCACTTCCGCGTCCTTTATCCGTCGCCGGAAGCGCCCAGCGTATAATAGTCGAGGCCGGCTTCAGACGCCGCCACGGCATCGAGAACGCCGAAAGGATCGATCACCGCCCTTCCGCGCATCGCCTTCGCCACCGCCGCCGGCGCGATGCTGGCGTAGATCGGCCACGGGGTCAGGATCAGCAGGGCGTCGGCGCCCTTGGCCGCGGCCAGCGGGTCGGTCTTGCCGACGGCGTTGGCCAACGCCAATGAGTCCGCCGCAACGACCGGGTCATGGACCTGGAAGGCGACATCCGGCAGTGCCGCAATCGTCGCCAGCGACGGCGCGTTCTTGAGCGAATTTGTGTTTTCCTTGTAGGCCAACCCCCAGACGGCGATTATTGGGTCCGCCAGTCCGGGCAGCACGCGCTCTTTCAAAATCCGGGCCGCGGCCAGTTTGCGGTGATTGCTGTTTTCCACCCATGCCTTGACGACGCCTGACGGCGCGCCGAATGAATCGGCAATGTCGATCATGGTCGCCAGGTCGCGCTCGAGATTGCCGCCAGCGATGCCGAGCCCGGGCTTGAGGTACGCGTGGGCGCCGATCCGGCGGTCCAGCCTGAGGGCGGGAACGATCTCGCGCCAATCGGCGCCGACACGTTCGCATAGTTCCGCCAGCGTGTTGGCCGTGCTGATTTGCGCCGCCAGGAAACAGTTGACGGCGATCTTCGCCAATTCCGCGCTTTCGTAGCGCATGGCGAGAATGGGACAGCCGAAGGCGTCAAGGAACGCCCGATATGGCGGCGGCAGCGGTCGCGCCGGGTCAGCGCAGCCGACGATGATGCGTTCCGGGTCGAGCGCACGCGCCACCGCCTGCCCAAAAATCAGAGTTTCCACCTGATAGAACAGCATCCTTCCCGCTTGCGCATGGTCGCGGGTGAAGCCGGGCGGCACCTGGCTCAGGATAACGGTGACGACGTCGTTGCGGGCACGCGTGGCAACCGTGGCCAACAGCGCCTTGACGGCAGAGAGATCGCTCACCCCGTCGTCATCCGTGGCGACGTCGGGTGCCACATAGATCACGTCGCAACGACCGAGGTCGTCGGCCTTGGCGGTAAATGCCAGGCGATTTCGATGTTTCGCCAGGGCCTCCGCGAGCACGGGCTCGACGACCGGCAGATCGCCGGCTTTTATTTTCGCAAGCTGTTCCGGGTCAGGGTCGAAGCAGACGACGTCGAACCAGCGCGCCGCAGCGGCCGCCGCCGAGTTGAGGCCGAGATGCGTCATCCCGGCGTAGCCGATGACCGGCTTCATGGCGCGACTTTGTCCAGCGCCTGCTCCCCGAGCGCGCGGAGCAGACGGTTGAGCCTGACGTCGCGCTTCAGATCGGCCGGCTTGCCCGCCCGGCACAGCGCCTTGAAATGCTCGTATTCGAGGGCCCAGGTAGGATCTTCCTGCTCGAGGGTTTCGCCATCCTCTGGCGGGCGGCCGCTGGGCAGTACGCGGGTCCGGTGAACGAACGTGCTCGGTCCCCATTTGCAAAGCGACAAAATGTGGGCGCTGCCCTTCTCCGCCAGAACATCGGCGGCGAAATGGTTGCGCCAGCTCAGGAGCGTAATCTCCAACTCGATTTCCGGCGTCCCGCCGCCCTGGAGGACGACGTGGTCCGGCGCCCGGTTCTCGAAACAATTGGCCGACCGGACGGACCAGTCACGGTCGCGGTTCCCGAACCAGAAATCGACCGTGTCCAAAAGGTGCGAGCCGAGATCCGGCAGCACGCCCGCGCCCTTGTCCCGCCACGCGGACTCCCGGACCAGGCGGGCGGTGCCGTTGCCGTAGAACATGCGGCAATGGTAAATCCGCCCGAGCACGTCAGACTCGAGGAGCCGTTTCATGCGCGCGAAATGCGGCTCGAAACGGTGGTTGTAGGCCGTGTAGCAAACGGCATCGTTGGCGCGCGCCAGTTTTTCCAGGGCGACGATTGTGTCGTCATCCACCGCCCATAGCGGCTTCTCGACCAGCACATGTTTGCCGTTGGAAAGCAGGTGGCGGAGCAGCACGGCTTTCAACTCGTCGGGTACGCACACCAGCGCCGCATCATAATCGGCGAGCGGCACCTCTTCGAGGGAACGATAGTCGGCTCCCTCTGCCTCTGGATCGATCGTCGCGACGCAGTCGTCGCCGGCGTGCCGTCGGCGTCTGTGGCCCTGCACGCCTAATCCGACGACAATGATTCGCACTGGCTCTCTCAGCCCGCGAAGCTGGCCCGCCGCTCGACGACGTCGAGCTTTTCAAGCAGGTCGTCCGGCGTTACCGGAAGGTTGCCATCCCGCTCGCATTCGCAAGCGGCGGCGAAGGAGCCGAGCACCGTCGCGATGACGCCGTTTTTGGTCGTTAGCATGGCCAGGGTGGCATAGGCGAGGAGCGCATCCCCGGCGCCGACGGCGTCGACGATCTGATCGGCGAAGCTGTCGACGACGAAGAAACTGTCGAGGGCGTCATGATTGGCGCTTCGGCAGGTCAGGACGCCGCGCTCACCCAATTTCAGGATCAACAACCGGCACTCGGCTTTGTCATACAAGGCCGAAGCCAACGGTCGCACGCCCGAATCCTGGTCGGCAAGGGCAAACCGGGCTTCGCGTTCGTTCGGCGTGATCAAGTCAAAGCCCTTGAAGTCGGTGATGTTGCCCCAGCGGCTTGCAACCTGACTGTCGGCGATCCGGTAGCATCCGTCGGGGATGGCGGCAATCAGCGACGGAATAGTGCGCCGGTTGAAGATGCCGTGACGGAAATCGCTGAAAACCACGGCATCCGCGGGTTTGTTGCCGATTGCCTCGCACAGGTCCACCAGGACCGAGTCGGAAATGGTTCTGTTGTCCAGGGTATCGACCTTCAGCAGCCGGTAGCCCTCGGCGATGATCGCATTCTTGTTGACCGTCGGCCGCGTCGGGTCGATCACCGGCCGGCAATCGACGCCGGATCGGCCGAGATCGTCGAGCGCGAATTTTTTGAGCGCGTCGTCGCCGAGCACCGTCGAAAGGACCACATCGGCGCCAGCCGCCTTCAGGTGCTTGGCGACGACGCCCGCCCCGCCCACGTAGTCCCGGCGCCTTTCGTAACGGACGCTGATGGTCGGCGTCTTGGTCTGTCCCCCGATCATGGTGCAGTGGGTGTAGGAATCGATAATGGTATCCCCGACCACGTGGACCCGGGCCCCGCCGAAGCGATCGAGGGCTCGACGCAGGTCATCGAAGACGAGTCCCTCGTTCTCAAGAACCGTCAGGAGTTTCTCGTAGTGGATGGTCGGCGGCGAGAGCTCGATCAAGCTCGATGACGAATAGACGACATCGCCCGGCGTGAAGATGATCTCGCCGCCGTAAGACTCCACGACTTCCTTTTCCGCGTTCGTTTTCGGCGGCAGTCCCGCGGCAGTGTATTCGTAGCCCTTGGCGAAGAAGTCCGGCCGGATGATCCTGAGGTTCTCGATAGGGGTCGGATTGGGATCGATGACCACGTAATTGACGAGTTCGAACGCGGCCAGGTTTGCGGCGCGCAACTCCTGCGGCACGTGCGGACGATATTTGCCCTTGTCGATGTAACGGTCCGCGGTCAGCGAGGCTATCAAGGTTTCCGCCTTGCTTTTCGCGTAAAGCAGATGACGGATGTGACCGGGGTGGACCACGTCGAACACGCCGTGGCACATGATCACCTTCTTCTTGCGCGGCGGGTCTCCGAGGATTTTGCGCAACTCCTCAGCGGTCTTGATCTTGTGCCGGTAACGCTCGATCAGCGACGTCAGCATGGTTTAGCGTCTGCATCCTTAGGAGAAAGATATTTAAACCAAGTCTGCGTTGCTTCGGCAATCGACTTGGCGTCCCACAGCGGGGCGTTACGCCAATAATCAATGTTTGCCAAAATTTCGGCAACGCCGTTCTCGAAGCTGACCGTCGGCATCCAGCCGAGGTCACGGGTGATTTTGCCGATATCGGCCCAGGTTACGTTGGGCTCGCCCGGTCGCTTCGGAATCTCGACACGCCCCGCGGCGCCCAGCAACTCGACCAGTCGGTTCACGGTCTGCGGGTTGCCGGCACCCAAATTCCAGGTTTCGCCGGTCATCGGTATCTTCGCCGCCATCAGAAACGCCCGCGCGACATCGGTGACATAGAGGAAATCCCGCCTCTGGGTGCCGTCGCCGACAACGGTGAAGGGCTTCCCCGCGAGCTTCTGGCGAAGGAACACGCCGAACACAGCGCCGTAGGCACCGGATGTCCGTGATCGTGTGCCATAAGCATTGAAAATACGAATTGAGTTGACGGGTAGGCCATAAACCCTGTGCCAGTGGAACGCCGTCTGCTCGCCGAGGTATTTACTGAGTGCATAGGGATACTGAGGACGGATGGGATGGTCCTCTCGGGTCGGCGTCTCCGCCAATCCGTAGCAAGACGACGACGCGGCATAGACGAACTTCTCGACAGCGCCGGCATGGCGCGCGCACTCCAGCATATGGACCGTGCCTTGGATGTTGATGGACATGTATTCCGTCGGCCGCTCGATAGACGGCACGATGTCACCGATGCCGGCGAAGTGAAAGACGTATCGTGCGCCCGTAAATAAAGGATCATCCGATGCGAATGACCGGATGTCGGCCTTTTCGAGAACGACGTTCGGATTGCCCGCGTGGTGCGCGATGTTGTCTTCGCGTCCGCCAGCAAGATTGTCAATAATGTGGATGCGGTATCCCCGCTCCACCAGCAGGTCGACCATATGGCTGCCGATGAAACCGGCGCCGCCGGTCACTACGGCGAGGGACATCGCCGTCATTCTGCTCCTCCCTCCTTGAGGGATCGGCTGACGAGGGGGGTATTGGCGTCGTTTAGTGCCATTCCGTCGGTCCGCCAACCGCAACACGCCGCCCGCAGCGCGTCGCGCGCCGCCAGGCCGCAGAGAATGGCCTTTGCCGCCGCGCGCGCAGCCCAAGGCAGCGGTCCACGAGATTGTGATCGGCGCAGGCGTTGGTAAATGCTTGAAACTTTCGCCGCCTCGCGGGCGAGTTCAGCTTTTTCGCGCGCGATTGCGACGCCGTTCCGGCTGATGCGGGCCGCCAGTTCCCGATCCTGCGTGAGCTCGATGATCCCAGCCGCGACCCCTTCGGCGGTCGGATCGACGAACAACGCCGATTCCCGGTCGACGAGGAATTCGCTGTAACGCGATAGCCGGGAAACGATGTTCGGCCGGCCGCACGCCATCGCCTCGAGAACCGTCTGCGGAAAGGCGTCGGAAGGCGGAATCCCGACCACGACATCCGCAGCGTTGTAAAATTTCGGCATTCTCTCATGAGGAATCACTCCGGCGAAGGCGACCGAGCCGGCCACCTCCAAGGCATGCGCCAGCGATTCGATCTCCCGTTTGTACACCGGATCGCTCTCGTACTCGGCGATGATCAGTCTCGCATTCGGATATCGCGCCAAGACCGCCGGCAACGCCGAGAGGATGACGTCCGTGCGATAGAAACGCTTCAGGATGCGGGGACTGAAGATCATCGGTCCATCGCCGGTGGCCCCTGGCGCCGCCTTGCGCCCGCCGCCGTCGGAAGCAGGCCTGAACAGATCCGTATCCACGCCCCACAGTATTTTCCCTATGCGTTCCCTCCGGACGCCCAGTGCAACCAACCGATCAACCAGATATTCGGATTTGGCGGTCACGAAGTCCGCCCGGCGGAGGACTTGTCGCGTCAGCCATCGCGCTGGGGCAGACAGGTCGCCCTGCTCGTCGAACAGAATGTCCCCGCCCATGACGGAAACGATCAGTGGCCGCCGGTCGCCCGAGGCGACGAATAGCCATGCCCCCAGGCTGCTCGCATAGTGAATATGGACGATTTCGCCCGCGGATTTCCTGATCCGTCGCCAAAGGTCGAGCAAGGCGGCCGCAGGATTGAACAGGCTGAGAAAGGGCGTGTTCCCGAAGCGCGAGGCCACAGGCCCGATTTCATTTAGTTCGACGACGCCCGAGGGACGCGGCGTCACGGTGTGGATCTCGTAGCCCAGCCACGCCATCGCCAGCGCACGACTCCGCACGTGCGGACCGCCGCTGTCGCCGATCACCAACACGGGAAAGGTCGCCGTGCCGGCTTCCTGACCTAGTTCGGGCACGTCGGAGTCTCCGATTTTCCTCGTCGGGCCCAGTCCGCCACGCGATCACCTGGCATCGATCGCCTGCATAGTACGCACGTTGTAATAGCGGTCGTCGTCGAAGCTGTTCGGCAGCCGGCCGTCGCGGAATGCCCGGCAGAGGTCGCGCACGGCTTCCTCGATGGTGTGCTTCGGCAGGAATCCCAGCACGCGCCGGATCTTTTCCGAGTTGATGTGGTAGGAGCGGATGTCGTCGGTCGGCGTGGTGTCGATTGAGATTTTGCCCTTTTCCGGGAATTCTTCCGCGACGACCTTCTGCACGATGAGGGCGATCTCCATGATGCTCATGTTCTGGACGCCGACGTTAAAGACCTGGTCGGCAATCTTCTCGTCTGGCGCATCAAGCAGCAGCTTGCAGACATCGGCGTAATCCTGGATGTGCAGGTTCGGGCGCAGTTGCGAGCCGCCGAAGACGGTGATCATGTTCTTGTTCACCGCGTGGTTGGTGAGAATATTCACGGACACGTCGAG
Source organism: Rhodospirillales bacterium (assembly GCA_036393575.1). GTDB lineage: Bacteria > Pseudomonadota > Alphaproteobacteria > Rhodospirillales > Casp-alpha2 > JACPJY01. Next base: position 24,446 of record DASWGT010000207.1, read on the forward strand.
CCTCTGACGCGGGCCGTATCCGCACACGGTGGCCGGGCGGAACACGACACCGACGAAGGTTTCGTCCGTGTGCTTGAACAGCAGCGGCTCGCACATCCCCTTGTACTTGTTGTAAAGCGTCAAGGGGACGAGAGGGTGGTCCTCAGTGACATTCTGCTTGTCGGAGACGCCGTAGACGGAACTCGTAGAGGCGTAGACAAAGCGCCGGACGCCCGCCTTCTTGGCCGCCACCACCATCGGCTCGAAGGCGTCGAGGTTGACGGACGTAGACAAGGCCTCGTCCAGCACGAAACTGGCGTCATTCGAGATGCAGGCGAGATGCAGCACCGCCTCGATGCCATCCAGGCATCCCGCCAGGTGCGCCGCGTCTCGGATGTCGCCCCGCACCAGTTTCAGATGCGGATTGTTCTTTGGCAGGTGGCTGTCCCCGTAATACATGATGTCGTAAACGGTGATATCGTGTCCCCGGTCAAGCAACTGAGGCACCAGTATGCTTCCGCAATAGCCAGCGCCGCCGGTAACGAGAATTTTACGGAACTTCACCATGCTTGCTCCGCGACAGGAAACCCGTGGCCGCAGGGTCTATTCCGCAGCATCCAATTCTCCCGTGGGAATGATATACCCCGCCGCGCGGGCGTCGTCGTGGAACATCCGCACCGTCTCGCGCGAGAACGTTTCCAGGTCCTTGCCGACGTGGGCGAGTTTCCTCAGGATATCGTTGGTGGCGGTGATGATGTGACATCCCGCCGCGTCGGCCTGGAGGATGTTCAAGAGCTCGCGCGGGCTCGCCCACAGCACCTCGGCCT
>DASWGT010000208.1:0-5122 GCA_036393575.1 Rhodospirillales bacterium
AGCGCGTCGAGGTGCGGTTCCCCGATCCGACCGCCAATCCCTATCTGGCGTTCGCGGCGATGCTGATGGCCGGCATCGACGGCATCAAGAACAAGATTCATCCCGGCCAGGCCATGGACAAGGACCTCTACGACCTGCCGCCGGAGGAACTCGCCAACGTGCCGACGGTCTGCGGCTCGCTGCGCGAGGCGCTGGAGACCCTGGACGGCGACCGCGACTACCTGCTGAAGGGCGACGTGTTCACCAACGACGCCATCGACGCCTATATGAAACTCCGCTGGGATGAGGTGTACAACTTCGAGCACACCCCGCACCCGGTCGAGTTCATGATGTATTACTCCTCCTAAGCGTCCGCCCTTAGCGAAGGGCACGCTTGGAACCTTAAGCGCTTCAACGCGCTTAAAACCTCGGGCCGCTCCCCTGCCGGGAGCGGCCCTTTTTTATCGTTATTTCGCCTGCGCCTTGGCGCGGATCTGCTCTTCCAGCCGGTCGGTGGCCGGCGGCGGGGTGCGGCTGAGGGCGGTGATCTCGTCGCGGAGCTTCGGCGTCATCGCGATGTCGAGCGCCTTCAGGGCCGGCTCCAGCTGCTCGACGCTGCGGGCGCCGACGATCGGCGCGGTGACCGCCGGATGCGCCTTGACCCAGGCCACCGCCAGACTCACCGGGTGAACCTTCATCTTGGCCGCCAACGTGGTGAAGGCACCGACAGTCTCGATCATCCAGTCTTCGCCGTAGCGCAGTTGGTATTCCTGCCGTTCGACGACGCGGCCGACGTTGGGCCGTTTCCCCGGCCCATACTTGCCGGTGAGCAGGCCGCCGCCGAGCGGGCTGTAGGTGATGACGCCCAGCCCTTCGGCCTCGGCCAGCGGCAGGATCTCGACCTCGACCTGGCGCTTGACCAGGTTGTACATCGGCTGGATGACGTCGAAGCGCGACCAGCCGCGGCGCTCGGAGATGCCGAGCCCTTTGGCGATCTGCCAGGCGGCGTAGTTGCTGGCGCCGAGGTAGAGCACCTTGCCGGCGCGCACCAGGTCTTCGAGCCCGCGCAGCACTTCTTCGAGCGGCGCCAGCGGCTCCCAGCGGTGCATGAACAGCACGTCCAGGCGGTCGGTGCCGAGCCGCTTCAGGCTGGCCTCGACGGCGCGGCTGACCCAGCGGCGGCTGCCGCCGGCGGAATTGACGTCGTTGCCCATCTGGTTGAAGCACTTGGAGGTGATCACCAGCTCGTCGCGCGCGCCCTTGATCAGCTTGCCCAGAATCTCCTCGGCGCGGCCCTTCGAGTACGCGTCGGCGCAATCGAAGAAGTTGATGCCGAGGTCGCGGCAACGCTTGTACAGGGCGGCCGAGCCCTGCTCGTCGGCCTCGTTGCCGAACGACATGGTGCCGAAGCACAACTCGGAAACCCGCACGCCGGTGCGGCCAAGCGGCTTATAATGCATGGTGGTCCTCCCGTGAGACGATCTTCGCCCGTTGGCCCTGCCCTTGCGGAGCAGGGATACCGCGCCGGCCTGGGCGGCGCAAGGCAACGGCTCCGAAGCCGCGCGCCTCAAAACAGGCCGTCATGCCCCGCCTTTGCGCGGGGCATCCATCCAGCCTGGCGCGCCGCGCCTACGCCGGCGGCACCTTGCGCTTTTTGCCCTTGGCGTCGAGGGCGACGAACGTGAACACCCCTTCCGTGACCTTGAACCGCGCCTGCGATTCCCGCCGCCGCGCCACCCACGCCTCGACATGAACGGTGATCGAGGTGGTGCCGACGCGCGTGATGTCGGCGTAGCAGCACACCACGTCGCCGACCAGCACCGGCCAGTGGAAGGTGAATCCGGTCACCGCCACCGTCGCCACCCGGCCCTTGGCGCGGGCGCCGGCGGTGATGCCGCCGGCGATGTCCATCTGCGACATCACCCAGCCGCCGAAGATGTCGCCGTGCTGGTTGGTGTCGGCCGGCATGGCGAGGGTGCGGATCGCCATCTCGCCCTTCGGTTCGCCGGCCGCCGGCATGGCCGCCCTTGGCTTAGCCTTGGCGGCGGGTTTCCTCGGCATCACGAGATTCTCCAGACCTACTACATCTTGTAAGAATTTTGTTAACCAATACTGTATCATGCTTGCCGCGGGGCGACAGGCCTTATTAGGATGGCGCCCGCAACGGCATCACGCGACATCACCTTGGGCGATTTTTTACCCCGGCCATGACGACCATGACAGGCGATCTTTTCGAGCGGGCGGGCATCCAGATGGCCGCCGGCAGGGCCGGCGGGTCGCGCGGCAAGGTTGGCGCCAAGGCGAAGTCGCGCGGCAAAAAGCCGGCGCGCAAGTCCGGGGCCAAGCCGAAACCGGCGCGCAGCAACGGTCGCAAGGCGGCGCCGGGGGCGGCGAAAGCCGCGCTCAAGCTCAAGGGCAGCGCCTATTCGGCCAAGGACATCGAGGTGCTGGAAGGTTTGGATCCGGTGCGCCGCCGGCCCGGCATGTACATCGGCGGCACCGACGAGAACGCCATGCACCACCTGGCGGCCGAGGTCCTCGACAACGCCATGGACGAGGCGGTGGCCGGCCACGCCGGCCGCATCGACGTCCACCTCGCCGCCGACGACACCGTCACCGTCACCGACAACGGCCGCGGCATCCCGGTCGACCCGCACCCGAAGTTCAAGAAGAAGCCGGCGCTCGAGGTGATCCTGACGACGCTGCATTCCGGCGGCAAGTTCTCGGACAAGGTCTACGAGACGGCGGGCGGGCTGCACGGCGTGGGCTTAAGCGTCGTCAACGCCCTTTCCGACCGGCTGACGGTCGAGGTGGCGCGCGAGAAGACGCTGTGGCGGCAGACTTACGCGCGCGGCGAGCCGAAGTCGCCGCTGAAGAACATGGGCGCCGTCAACAACCGCCGCGGCACCACCGTCGCGTTTCACGCCGATCCGAAGGTGTTCGGAACCGAGGCGCGGTTCCGGCCGGCCACCCTTTACCGGATGGCGCGCTCCAAGGCCTATCTGTTCAAGGGCGTGGAAATCCGCTGGTCGTGCGACGCCAAGCTGCTGAAGGCCAAGGACGACACCCCGGCCAAGGCGACGCTGCATTTCCCCGGCGGGCTCGAGGACTTCCTGGCCTCAACGCTCGCGGGACGCAAGACGCTGACCGCCGAGCCGTTTTCCGGCCGCGCCGACCTCAACGGCGGCGGCGGCAAGCTGGAATGGGCGATCGCCTGGCCGCTCGACGAGGAAGGCTTCTTCAGCTCCTACTGCAACACCATCCCGACGCCGCAGGGCGGTACCCACGAGCTCGGCTTGCGCTCGGCGGTTTCCAAGGGGCTCCGCGGCCACGGCGAGCTGGTCGGCGCCAAGGGCGCCGCCAAGATCACGCCCGAGGACGTGATCGGCGACGCCTCGGTGATGCTGTCGTTGTTCATCAACAACCCGCAGTTCCAGGGCCAGACCAAGGAGCGGCTGTCCAACCCGGAGGCCCAGAAGCTGGTCGAAACCAGCTTGCGCGACCACTTCGAGCACTGGCTGTCGGCGGCGCCGGAGACCGCCAAGACCGTGCTCGAGTACGCCATCGAACGGGCCGAGCTGCGGCTCAAGAAGCGCCAGGACAAGGACCTGAAGCGGCAATCGGCGACCCGCAAGCTACGGTTGCCGGGCAAGCTCACCGACTGCACCCGCGGCCGCGCCGACGGCACCGAGCTGTTCCTGGTCGAGGGCGATTCCGCCGGCGGCTCGGCCAAGCAGGGCCGCAACCGCGAGACCCAGGCGGTGCTGCCGCTGCGCGGCAAGATCCTCAACGTCGCCAGCGCCACCGCCGACAAGCTCAACGCCAACCAGGAGCTGAAGGACCTGATCGAGGCCCTCGGCTGCGGCACCGGCGACGCCTTCATCGAGGACGACCTGCGTTACGAGAAGGTGATCATCATGACCGACGCCGACGTGGATGGCGCCCACATCGCTTCGCTGTTGATGACTTTCTTCTTTAAGGAAATGCGACAGCTAATTGAAACGAAACATCTTTATCTTGCAATGCCGCCCCTCTACCGGCTCATCCAAGGGGCCCGGACGGTCTACGCCCGCGACGACGCCCACAAGGATCAATTGCTGAAGAAGGCGTTCGCCGGCGCCGCCAAGGTCGAGATCAGCCGCTTCAAGGGCCTGGGCGAGATGCCGCCGGCGCAATTGAAGGAAACGACCATGAACCCGGCGACGCGGACGTTGCTGCGGGTGGTGATTCCCGACAAGAAGAAGAAACCGGTGGAGTTCAAATCGACCGAAAGGCTGGTCGAGAAGCTGATGGGCAAGCGGCCCGAGCTGCGTTTCCAGTACATCCAGGAACACGCCCAGTTCGTCGACGACATCGACGTTTAGGTCGTGGACTCATTACCGAGCGGGCGACGGCAATCCAATCGGAGCGCTCACCTCTGACGCTCTCTACGCCCCCAGCGCCCGCATCAGCGCTTTGGGGTCGCGGTCGATGGCAAGCAGCAGCGCCCGCGCCGGGCCTTCGGGGAGGCGGCGGCCCTGCTCCCAGTTGCGAAGCGTGTGCGGGCTGATCCGGAAGGCACGGGCAAAACGGTCCTGCGACAGCCCGGTCTTGGCTCGGATCGAAGCCACGTCGAGCGGCTTCACCACGCGCAGCCGCCCCTTCTTGAGGGCGATTTCGAAGCTTGCCGCCGCCGTTTCCGTGCCATCCTCGGCCGCGTGCCGCGCGATGTCCGCCTCGCCGGTTGCCGCCACGAACTTGCGGCGAACCCGCGCCTTACGGCGCGCCCGTTCCGCCGAATACCTTGCCATAGATTGTGCGCTCCTTCCGGTTGGCCAAACGCGCCGAGATGATTCTTCGCACGTCCCCGCGCCAAGTGTAGACGACAAACAGAATATCGGGGCCGGCCTTGCCGATGACCTGAACCCGCCGCTCGCCGTAATCGGCGCGGGTGTCGTCGATCTCGAGGACCGGACCGTCGAATATCCCGGCCGCATGGGCGAAATCGAAGCCGCGATGGCGAAGATTGGCCTCGCTCTTCGCCTCGTCCCACTCGAACATCGGATGCTATTAAGCCATTGGCTTATATAAGTCAATGGCATATAACTGCCCGCTAGGTTCTGTACCCATAACCGCGTCATTCTGGATTCCGGTCCGCCCCACC
>DASWGT010000209.1:0-3472 GCA_036393575.1 Rhodospirillales bacterium
CTTCTCCGTCTTCTTGATCGTATCGAGGCCGTCGCGCCGGACATGACGGACCGCCACGCGGGCCTGTTCGGCATATTTGTGCGCGATCTTGACGAGCTCCTGACGCCGCTCCGCGGTCAATGCCGGAATGGGTATGCGCAGTAGCGTCCCGTCGACGATCGGGTTCAGGCCGAGGTTGGCTTCGCGGATGGCGCGGTCGACGGCGCTGACCAGCGCCTTGTCCCAGACCTGAACCGAAAGCATGCGCGGTTCCGGCACGCTGACCGACCCGACCTGGTTAAGCGCCATCGACGAGCCGTACGCGTCGACATGGATCGGCTCCAGCAGGCTTGTGGAGGCGCGGCCCGTCCTCAGGCCGCCGAGCTCGGTTCGAAGCGCTGCAACCGCACCGTGCATTCGCCGTTTGATTTCGTCGCTATCCATTGCCTCACACGCCTCAGGCGATTGGTCGGCCTTGCCGCTGTCAGCAGCCGCAGGGCCGGATTCTCCGCTCAGCCGGCGCCGGCGACCACGGTTGCCCGGCCGCCGCCCTTCAAGATATCGACGAAAGCGCCGGGCTCAAGGATCGAGAAGACGATTACCGGAATACCGTTGTCCCGGGCAAGGGCGATTGCGCCGACATCCATCACCTGCAGTCCCTTGGCCAGAACGTCGTCGTAAGTGAGGCGATCGTAGCGCTCGGCCGTCCGGTCCTTCTTGGGATCGGCGGAATAGACGCCGTCGACCTGTGTCGCCTTGAATAGTGCGTCGCAGCCGAGTTCCGCCGCGCGTAGCGCTGCCCCCGAATCGGTGGTGACGAACGGGATGCCGGCGCCGGCGGCAAACAGGAGCACCTCGCCCGCTTCAAACGCGGCTTCCGCCGCATACTGGCTGTAGGTTTCGCAAATTTCCGGCATGGCGACGGCGGAGAAGACCCGCGCCGGAACGCCCGTCTCGATGAGTTTCGCACGCAGCGCGATGGCGTTCATGACGGTCGCCAGCATGCCCATCTGGTCGCCGGCAACACGGTTGCCACCCGCCTTCTGGATGTGCATGCCGCGGAATATGTTGCCGCCGCCGGTAACCACGCCGACCTTTGCGCCAAGCCGCACCGCCTCGGCGATCTCGCCCGCAATCCGGCCAAGCACCGCGTCGTCGATTCCGAAAGACTGATTGCCGAGAAGGGCCTCGCCGGAAACCTTGAGAAGGACCCGTCTGTAGCGAAGCGGCGATGTCATCGGTTCGACTCGTGTTTTCCGGGCGGGTGGTGGCTCCCGATACACGATGGACGGACGCCTGTCACGGCTCGGCGCCAAGGGGCCGACGTGACTTCCGGCGTCAATAGTGGACGGCGGCCGAGGCGCTGAGGGCGTAGACGATATCGTTGCCGAACGAGGCGGTGTAGCCGAACGGATTCGTGCCGCCGAGTCCGGTGTCGAGGGACCCCGCGGTCAGAATGCCGATGGTGCCGCCGAACTTCAGTTCCATGTTCTTGTGGGGCGTCAGGATGGCGGTCAGGTTCGCCGTGACCGTGTCGGTCTGGGAGGTGAACCCCTGGGTCGCGCCTTGATCCCAGGTGAAACTGGAGGCAACCGAGAGGGCGTCGTTGAACTGGTGGGCCGCGCCGAGCGTTATCGTCCAGGAATCCTTCCACAAGAGCGTCAGGCCGCTGACCTGAACGCACGACGTTCCGACGACGCAGAGCGGCATGCTCTGCGCCACGCTCCAGTCGGTCCACTTGATCGCGCCAAATGCCAGCCAGCCTGGCGCGACCCCCGATTGCGCCTTGAGTTCGATCGACTGCGGCATGGTTATGGCGCCGTAGATCGGAGTCGGCGGCCCGCCCATCGTGAAGGTGCCCGTCATGTCATAGCCGATCGCCGAATTGTAGATCAGCGTTGCGCGCAGGGCGTATTGCGGGATCTCGTAGCCGATGCCACCGCGCCAGCCGACACCGCTGTCGCTAACCCGCGTCGTCGCCGGCGTTCCAAACACGTTCTGCATCAGCTCGTAGTTGATGTCCTGATAGGAAGCGCCGCCGATGAAGAGCAGGTTGCCCATGCCGAAGGGCGTCGCGTGCGCGCAGGTGACGCCGAGGTCGTTCGACGTAAAATTCTGCGCGGTGGCCGCCGGCGCGCCGATCCAGGCGGAGCCGTAGTCGGCACGGCCTTCCCACGGTTGGCGATAGCTTCCCATGCAGCGCGTGGTGTCGCCAAGGCGTACGGCGAGGCTTGCGCGCTCGACGGAGAACGGCGCTGCTTCCCTGACGCTGGCGGTCGATCCGAAGAGGATGCTGCCCGGTGCCGGCATCACGTTCTTCAGGGTACGCTGCGGGTCGATGTACCGGGTAGCGCCTTCGAACGCGACCGCGTCCTGCTGAAACAGGAAATCCCAGTCGCGCTCGCCCGTGTCGTAGCCGCCGGCGTGAGCGGCGATTGCCGGGATCAGCACGGCCGCGCCGAAGGCCAAGCCACGCAAGGCCACAGCCGCCGTGCCGGCCGGTTTCTCCGATCGCATGGTTTTCGCCCCCAAACCCGCCGGGCGCGTTGCGACCGGCGAGCCGCTGCCCCGAAGTCGGCATTAAGCCGCCTTCGAGGCGCGGGAGTCAAACCGGCAGGATCGTCAGTTTTTCTTGTCGTCCTTGTCGATGCCCGCGGCGGCGGCGACTTCGGCGGCAAAGTCGGTCTCCGCCTTTTCGACACCCTCGCCAAGGCGGAAGCAGACGAACTCGGTCACCCGAATCGGCGCCCCAACGTCGCCTTCCGCCGCTTTGAGAGCGGCCTCGACGGTCTTCTCGGTGTCGACGACGAACGCTTGCGACAGCAGCACGACTTCCTCGAAGAACTTGCGCACGCGCCCCTCGACCATCTTTTCGACGATTGCGTCAGGCTTGCCGGATTCGCGCGCCTGCTCGGCGAAGATTCCGCGCTCGCGCTCGACGACCGCCGGATCGACTTCGTCGGCGCGTACGGCCAGCGGTCCGGCGGCGGCGACATGCATCGCCACCTGCCTGCCGATCTGGGCAAGTTTTCCGGCGTTGCCGGCCGAGTCGAGGCCGACGATCACGCCGATCTTGCCAAGGCCCGGAGCGACGGCGCTGTGTACGTAGCTCCCGACGGCGCCCTCGCTGACCGAGATCGACGCCGAACGGCGGAGCGAGATGTTCTCGCCGATGGTGGCGATCGCGGACTTGATGGCATGCTCGACGACCGCGCCGTCAGCCATCTTCGCCGCCAGGATCGAGGCGACCTTGCCGTCCGTCGCGAGCGCCGCCTGGGCAATGCCCGATGCAAGGCCCTGGAACTCGGCGTTGCGGGCGACGAAGTCGGTCTCGGAATTGACCTCGACCATAACGGCGCGCTTGCCCGCCGAAGCAATCGCAATCAGGCCTTCGGCCGCGACCCGGCCGGCCTTCTTGGCCGCCTTGGACAGGCCCTTGGCGCGCAGCCAGTCGATCGCCGCCTCAACGTCGCCGCTGGTTTCGGTCAACGCC
>DASWGT010000210.1:0-16987 GCA_036393575.1 Rhodospirillales bacterium
CGGACGGGGACGCGTTATGAACGATAAGGAGCTCCTGCCGTTCGCGACCACCCTCGGCGCCGGCACCAGCCTCGCCAACCTGACCGGCTCGTGGCGGAGCGAGCGGCCGGTCTACGTCGACCGGCTGCCGCCGTGCAACAACGCCTGCCCGGCCGGCGAGAACATCCAGCGCTGGCTGTTCCACGCCGAGGAGGGCGACTACGAGACCGCCTGGCAGGCGCTGATGGAGGATAACCCGATGCCGGCGGTGATGGGCCGGGTCTGTTATCACCCGTGCGAGAACGCCTGTAACCGGGCCAATATCGACTCCGCGGTCGGCATCAATTCGGTCGAGCGCTTCCTCGGCGACCAGGCGATCGAAAAAGGCTGGACGCCGCGCTTCGACGCCGAGCCGTCGGGTAAGCGGGTGCTGGTGATCGGCGCCGGTCCGAGCGGGCTGTCGGCCGCCTATCACTTGAAGCGCCTCGGCCACGCCGTCACCATCCGCGAGGCCGGGCCGATGCCCGGCGGCATGATGCGCTTCGGGATTCCGAAATACCGCCTGCCGCGCGACGTGCTGGACGCGGAAATCCAGCGCATCCTCGGCATGGGCGTCGAGATCGAGCTCGACAGCAAGGTGGACGACATCGAAGCCTGCTTCGCCTCCGGCTTCGACGCCGTGTTCACCGCCGTCGGCGCGCACCTGGCGAAGCGCGTCGACATCCCGGCCCACGCCGCCGCCAAGATCCTCGACGCCGTCAGCCTGCTGCGCGAGATGGAGACCGGCGCCGAGCCGCCGAAGCTCGGCCGCCGAGTCATCGTCTACGGCGGCGGCAACACCGCCATGGACGTGGCGCGGACCGCCAAGCGCCTCGGCGCCGACGAGGCGATGATCGTCTACCGCCGGTCGCGCAAGGAGATGCCAGCACACGACTTCGAGGCCCAGGAGGCCGAGGAGGAGGGCGTGCTGATCCACTGGCTGCGCACCATCAAACAGATCGAGGACACGAAATTCATGGTCGAGAAGATGACCATCGACGACCACGGCCGCCCGCAGCCGACCGGCGAATTCGAGACCCTGGAAGCCGACACCCTGATTCTGGCGCTCGGCCAGGACGTGGACACCACGTTTCTGGAGCGGGTGCCCGGAATCGACATCGCCAAGGACGGCGTCGTGCAGGTGAGCCCGCAGATGATGACCGGCCGCGAGGGACTGTTCGCCGGCGGCGACATGGTGCCGGCTGAGCGCACGGTGACGGTCGCCATCGGCCACGGCAAGAAGGCGGCGCGCAACATCGACGCCTGGCTGCGCGGCGTCCGCTACGACAGGCCGGCCAAGCACCCGCTCGCCGAGTTCGCCAACCTCAATACCTGGTACTACGACGACGCGCCGAAGAGAATGCTGCCGCAGCTCGATCTGATCCGCCGCCAGACCAGCTTCGACGAAGTGGTCAGGGGCCTCGACGAGGACAACGCGCTCTATGAGGCGCGGCGGTGCCTCTCCTGCGGCAACTGCTTCGAGTGCGACAACTGCTACGGCATCTGCCCCGATAACGCGGTCATCAAGCTCGGCCCGGGCAACCGGTTCCGCTTCAACTACGACTACTGCAAGGGCTGCGGCATGTGCGCCGCCGAGTGCCCATGCGGCGCCATCGAGATGGTGCCGGAGATGAAGTAGGAACCTGGATCAATATTCGCTTAGGTTGATCCACTTTTTTCCCTCTTGTATCTCCCGTCGGCGCCGGTTGGGTAAGATGACCGGTGCTGGAAGCGGACGGGAGACCGACCCCCTCTTGGTCTCGAAGGCCGTGGCGGAGCTTGGCTCCCCGTCCGTTGTTCCACGCAACCCGAACAGTCGCTTGGTCCGCTTGGCGAGACCGTATTTGCAAGAACGGGAGATGGAACCGATGTACGTGGGAATCGACGTGGCGAAGGACCGGCTGGACGTCCATGTGCGGCCGTCGGGAGAGGCCTTCGCCGTCGCGCGCGACGGCGAAGGCCTGGCGCAGTTGACCGCACGGCTCGATGCCCTGGCACCGAGGTTGGTGGTGCTGGAAGCGACCGGCGGCTTCGAGGTGACGGTGGCGGCGGCGCTGGCCGCGGCACGGCTGCCCCTGGCGGTGGTCAATCCCCGCCAGATCCGCGACTTTGCCCGCGCCACCGGCAAGCTGGCCAAGACCGATGCTTTGGACGCGGCGGCGATCGCCCACTTCGCCGAAGCGGTCCGACCCGAGCCGCGGCCGGTTGCCGACCAACAGGCGCGGGCACTGGGCGAGCTCGTCGCCCGGCGCCGGCAGGTGGTGGAGATGATCGTCGCCGAAAATCATCGCCGCCGGCAGCTGACGCAGCGGCGGTTGCTTCGCCGCCTCGATCGCCACCTGACGGTGTTGCAACAGGAGCTGACCGAGATCGAACGCGAGCTCGACGACTCGATCCGCGGCACCCCGGCCTGGCGCGAGAGCGACGACCTGCTCAAGAGCGTCCCCGGCATCGGCGACGCCACCGCCCGCACCCTGCTCGCCGAATTGCCCGAACTCGGCACCCTCGACCGCAAGCGGATCGCCGCCCTCGTCGGCGTCGCGCCGTTGAACCGCGACAGCGGAAAGATGCGCGGCCGACGCACCACCTGGGGCGGTCGGGCAACGGTCCGCGCCGCCCTCTCCATGGCCGCCCTCGTCGCCAGCCGTCACAACCCGGTGATCGCCCGCTTCTATGCCCGCCTCCGCCAGGCCGGCAAACCGGCCAAGGTCGCCCTCACCGCCTGCATGCGAAAGCTGCTCGTCATCCTCAACGCCATCCTCAGAGACCGCAGACCATGGCAAAACGCTTGACCCCCAAGACAGTCGCTCCGCCCCCCAAATGGCCAATGGGGGGCAGAGAGGGAGTTGCCGTTGAAACTTCTCGCGATCTTCCGAAAAGAAAACGGGGCCGACAGGCCCCATCTTCCCCAGGGTCCGCTCCCCTTAGCTAATAGAAGCTAATAAATGTTCTGCGCCGAAACCATGGCGTAGAGCATGGGGACCGAAAGCACGGTATTGGTGCGGGAGAACAGCATCGCCGTGCGCGCCGCCGCGGCCTTGGCGTCCTTACCGACCTCGACCATGCCGAGCGCCTTCTGCTGGTTCGGCCAGATCACGAACCAGACGTTGAACCACATGATGATGCCGAGCCACATGCCGATGCCGATCGCGGTCGCCTTGGTGCCGCCGCCCATGGCGCCGAGCGTCAGCGCGCCCACGATGTAGCCGTTCATGTAGGCGAGGATAAGGCCGGTGACGATGGTCGCCATGGCGGCCCAGCGGAACCAGAACAGCGCCTCCGGCGCGATCACCTTGCCGATCGCCGGTTTCTGATCGTCCGGAATCTTCGGCATGCTGGGAATCTGGACGAAGTTGAAATACCACAGCAGACCGATCCACATCACGCCGCTGAGCACGTGCAGCCAGCGGAACAGGAACGTCCACCACGCGTAACCGACCGGTTTGCCCTCGCCGGTGGCGGCGACGACGATGACGACCATCACCACCGTCAGCACGAATCCGGCGATCACCGTCGAGCGCAGATTGCTGAGGATACCTGCCATGACACGTCCCCTCCTTGTCGTCCATAGCGCCGGGCCACACTTTAGAGGCCCTCTAACGAAGCTGATTTGATATATACGACCGATGAAGCCGGCTTCAACGTTAATCCTGAAACCCAGGCGGGGCGGGCGGTTTGACGCCGTCGTCCGCGCCGGCGTGACGGGCAAAACGGCGGTTTATAGGGAGCGGATTCGGCCATGACCGGGCAAACGCCGGACGACTACTGCGCCAACCGGGTGCGCCGCTTCGACCGCGACCGGTTCCTGACGGCACTGTTTTGCCCCTCCGACAGGCGCGCCGACCTGCTGGCGCTCTACGCCTTCAACATCGAGATTGCCGGCGTGCGCGAGACGGTCAGCGAGCCGTTGCTCGGCCACATCCGCATCCAGTGGTGGCGCGACGCACTCGACGGCATCTACGACGGCGATCCGCCGGCGCATCACGTCGCCGGGCCGTTGTCGCGAGCGGTGCGCTGCCACCGGCTGCAGCGCGGGCGTTTCGAGACGCTGCTGGCGGCGCGCGCCGGGGACCTGGAGAGCGTCCAGCCGCCAACGATGCAGGCGCTGGAGACCTATGCCGAGGCGACCTCGGCGACGATCACGCATCTGGCGCTGCAGATCGTCGGCGCCGCCGCCGGCGCTGCCGAGGAGGCGGGCCGCCACGTCGGCGTCGCCTGGGCGTTGACCGGGTTGTTGCGGGCGCTGCCGATGCATGTCGCCGGGCGCCGGATCTGCCTGCCGGTCGCGGCGTGCCGGGACGCCGGCATCGACGTCGACGCCCTTTTCAACGGCGCGCCTCAGCCGGGCATGGCGCGGGCGGTCGCCGAGGTTGCCGCCGCCGCCCGCGGCCATCTCGCGGCGGCGCGGGCGCTCCGGCGGAATTGTCCACGGGCGGCCGTGCCGGCCTTGCTGCCGGCGGTGCTCGCCGGCACCTATCTCGATCGTTTGCAGCGCGCCGGCTTCGATCCGTTCCGCGCCGCCGGCCGGCCGCACACCGCGAGCGCCGGGCCGGGTGCCATGATCCGGCTGACGATCGCCGCCATGAGCGGCCGCTTCTGACCGACGGGCGTCGTCGCGTTCAGCGCGCCGCCGGCTCCGGCGGCAGGTCGAGAGATTGATCGGGCGGCGCGGGGACCGCTCCGGCCGGTGGCTTGGCGGTGGGCGCGGTGGCCGGCTTGGCGGCGCCGGCCGCACGCTTGGCGCCGATCTCCTGCTGGGCGGCGCCGGCGGCCTGCTTGGCGGCACCGGCGGCGCGCTTGGCTTCGCGTTCGGCGCGGCGCTTGGTGCGGGCCTCTTCCTTGAGTTGTTTTTCCGTCTTGCCTTCGGCGCCCGGTTCGGCCGCCGCCCCGGCCTGCCCGTCGGCCGGGGTTTCCGACTGCGCTCCGGGCTCCGGCAGCGATCCGGGCTCCGGCAACGACAGATCGGGTTGGGCGCCCGGCTCGCCGGCCGCCGCCGCGGGCTGCCCCTCGCCGGTGGCATTCGGCGATTCACCGGTCGGCGGCCCCATCCGGGTACGGCTGAGACGCATCAGCTCGTGCGACGACACCTGCGGGAAGATCGGCGGCGAGTTTGCGAGGTAAAGCATCGCCGCGCCGCGGTTGGTGTCGGGAAAGCCGCCGCGGGTATCGTCGTACTTCCGGATCTCCAGCACCGACACCGCGCCGGTCTTCGGGTCGACGCTACGCCACGCCAGAGTCGGGTTGTCCTGACGCGGCTGGGCGAACGGCGCGATGCTGCGGTTCCAGACATCCGTCGGCTCGCCGAACCGTTCGCGGAAATATCCGGCGACCCGCTCGAACGCCTCGGCCGGGAACAGCGCGTGGAATCGGCTGGCGATGCCCTGGTCGTAGCGGGCGATCGCCATGTGGCCGGTGTAAAGAATCGTCGGCACCAGGAAATCCGCCTGCACCCGGTCAGGCCAGTCGATCGGCTCGAGGCAGAACAGCGTCGTGCCGCGATTCTTCTTGACGCACTGGTTCTGCGGATCGATTCCGTCCTGCGCCGGCGGGAAGCTGTTCTCGAGGCTGACGGACTCGCCGAGGCTCAACGTCACTCCGGTCAGCGACGTCTTGAGAAACACGTCCGACATCGGACGCATCGACGCGATCGGCGGCGTCTTGGCGGTTTCGACCTCGGTCACCGGCCACACCCTCTGCGACGGATCGGCGGGTGCCGCGGGCGCGGCCTGGCCCGCGGCCTTGTCGGCGGCGGCCAGTTTCTCTTCCGGTTCCAGCACCAGCCGTTCCGGCTGCGCCCTGCTGCCGCCGGGGGTGAGAACGCCGAGCAGCTTGTCGACGGCGCCCTTGATCATGCCGGGCTTGCCGATGGCGGATGCCGGCGCGCTGCGCGCCGACGCGCCCTCGGCGACGGCGGCGACCGCTCGGGCGGGCGCTTCGCCGGCAATCCCGGCAAGGTCCGCCTCCACGGCGTCGTTGGCGGAGATCTCGGGCGCGACCGGCGCCGTCGTCCCTGCGTCCTTGGTGGCCGGCGCCGGTGGAGCCGATTTTCCGACCGCCGCCTGGACTTCCGTCTTCGCCGCCGGCATCGCCGTGTCCCCCGGCGTGGCGGCCGCCGGCGGCGCCTTCCGCTGACCGGCCGCGTCGGCGCCCATGATCTGCATCTCCGGCAGCCAGGCCTTGAAGGCCGCCTCGTCGCCGGTTTCGAGAAAATCGGCCAGCTTGTCGAGGAAGCGCGGCGAGAACTTGGTCGAACCGACCGGCGGCGTCGCCGGCGCCGGCAGCTCGTAGGTGGCGACCGCGCCCGCCGCCGCGGGCGGCGTTGGTGCGGTCTTGGCGGCGGCCGGCGGAGTCGCAGCCGCAGCCGGGGCCTTAGCAGGCGCGGCGGGAGCGGCGGCGGTCTTGGCCGGCGGTTTCGGTGCCGCCGCCGGCGGCTCGGCCTTCTTCTGGTCGGATTTCAACAGGCCGGCCATGCGGTCGAGCACACTCGCCGCCGGCTTTTCGGGCTTCGGTGCGGCCGGCGCCGGCGTCGTCGGTTCTTTCGGCTTCGCCTCTTGTTTCGGCTTGGCCTCGTCCTTCGGCTTGGCGGCGGCTTTCGACTTGTCCTTGTCGGGCTCCGTCGTCACCGTCTCGGCGGTGAGCGTCTCGACGTCCTTGTCGACCAGCTTCGGCGGCGGCGCCTCCTTGATCTCCTTGATCACCTCGCCGGTCGGCGGCTGATCACCGGTGATCTCGACGACGATGTCGGGCGGTTCCGCGGCGGCCGCCTTTTCGCCGGGCTTCAGCGGCTGCGCCGGCGCGTCCTTGGCGGCTTTCGCCGCCGCGACGTCGGCGGGCTTTTCGCCGCCGGGCGTGATCATGTCGACCAGCGACTTGAAGAACTGGGCGACGCCGATATCGCCGAGCGGCTTGTCCGCGGGCGCCGCCGGCGTTTCGGCAACCGCAACCGGCGCCGCCGGCTTGCCGGCGGTCTCGGTCGGCGGCTGGACGGGCGTCGCCGCGGTATCCGGCTTCGTCACCTGCGGCTTTGCCGCCACCACTGGCGCCGGCGGCGCTGGCGTGGCCGGCGGTTTCGAGAATGCCGGCTTGGATTTGGCCGCCGGGGAAGCCATCGCCGTGTCCGGCTTCTGCGCCGGTGCCAGCATGACCGGCGCCGTTTCACCGAGCAGCTTCCGCGACAACAGGTAATGGGCGATGATGAAATGGCCCTTGTCGACCGCCAGGTCGGCGGCGGTCATGCCGTCCGCGTTTTCCTTGGCGATGTCGGCGCCGTCGTCGAGGCTGCCCTTGACGGCCGCCATGTCGTTGAGCTCGACGGCCTTGAACAGCCGCAAGGTCGGCCCGCTCAAGCCCGTGGTCGCGGTCGACTGGGCGGCGGCCTCGAGCGCCAACAGCAAGGCCAGGACGAGCGCGGCGACACGCACCATCCACCGCCAGCCACCTTTGATGGCGACTGCCGATGTCCTAGAGGTCGAATCCGTGGGACCCGTGATCATGTTTTCTTGCCCGAGCCGGCCCCATGCGCACACTGATCTCTCAGCGATTCACTCACTCCGGATGATGATCGCCAATAAAGAATCGATTCGCGTCCAATAATGCCATTTTTCGCGCTTTCCCGACAGGGGCAGGGGCGCCCGCGCGCGGCAATCCGCCGCTCAGCGCGCCATCGCAGCCGTGGCGGCACGTCGGCGCCGACCTCGACAACATCGTTTGCGGCGATGCGATGGGCGAATCGGGATGCCCGCGTTAGCGACCGGCGGCAAGCGCCTCGATCCCGCGCCCGACCGCCGTGGCCGTGATCACCAGAGAGGGAAGGATATTCATCTTCGCGATGACGCCCGGGACGGCGATCAAACGGCTTCGGCGAGCATCGGATCGACGAGCCAGCGGTCGAGGTCGCGAAGGGCGCGGGCGCTGATCGCCTTCTTCCGTTCGCGGCCGCGCAGCCGGCGGCCCTTGTCGTCGCTGCCGCCGATGGGCGGAAACAGGCCGAAATTGACGTTCATCGGCTGGAACGTCTCCGGCCTCGCGCCGCCGGTGATGTGGCCGAGGATGGCGCCGAACGCCGTCGTCGCCGGCGGCGGCGCGGGCTTCCTGCCGAGCCGCTCGGCGGCCGCGAACCGCCCGGCCATCAGCCCGACGGCGGCGCTTTCGACGTATCCCTCGCAACCGGTGATCTGTCCCGCAAACCGAATCGACGGGCGCAGCATCAACCGGAGCGTCGCATCGAGAAGCTGCGGCGAATTCATGAACGTGTTGCGATGCAGCCCGCCGAGGCGCGCGAACTCGGCGTTCTCTAGTCCGGGAATGGTGGTGAAAATCCGCCGCTGCTCGCCATAGGTCAGCTTGGTCTGGAACCCGACCATGTTGTAGAGTGTGCCGAGCGCGTTGTCCTGGCGCAACTGCACCACCGCATAGGGCCGCCGGCCGGGATCGTGCGGATTGGTCAGCCCCACCGGCTTCATCGGCCCGAACGCCAGCGTCTCGCGGCCGCGCTCGGCCATCACCTCGATCGGCAGGCAGCCGTCGAAATAGGGCGTCGACTTTTCCCAGTCGTGGAATTCGACCTTGTCGCCGGCCAGCAGCGCCTCGACGAAGGCGTGATACTCGGCTCGGGTCATCGGGCAGTTGATGTAGTCGGCGCCTTCGCCCTTGTCGTAGCGCGATTGGAACCAGGCCGTGTCGAAATCGATGGTGTCCTTGTGGACGATCGGCGCGATGGCGTCGAAAAAGGCGAGGCTGTCCTCGCCGGTCAGCTTTCCGACCGCCCCGGCCAGGGCCGGCGACGTCAGCGGCCCGGTGGCGACGATCACCGAATCCCAATCGTCCGGCGGCAGGCCCGCCACTTCCTCGCGCCGGATGTCGACCAGCGGTTCCGCCGCCAGCGCCTCGCCGACGGCGGCGCTGAAGCCGTCGCGGTCAACCGCCAGCGCCGAGCCGGCCGGCACCCGGTGTGCGTCGGCGGCGCGCATGATCAGGGAACCGGCGCGCCGCATCTCCTCGTGCAGCAGGCCGACGGCGTTGAATTCGGCGTCGTCGGAGCGGAACGAATTCGAGCACACCAACTCGGCCAGACGGTCCGTCCGGTGCGCGTCGGTCCGGCGGCGCGGGCGCATTTCGTGCAGCGTCACCGGCACGCCGGCGCGCGCCAATTGCCACGCCGCCTCGCTGCCGGCGAGGCCGCCGCCGACGACGTGCACCGGACTGAATTTTCTCGCTCTCATGGACCGCCTAGACATAGTGAACGGCGGCCGAAACGGCAATACCGGAGAGCATTAAACCCGCATTTCCCACCGAGGCGACATAGGCGGCTCCTGATCATACTCCAGATTGCCACGCGGAGACCAAATGACTACTCTGACGCTCGGATCTAGGGTTCATCTGGGGAATGTCAGGTAAGTTCGCATCCCCTATTTCCGCCCGCGGGCGACAACGTATTAGCCATGGGGACCGACCCACCCCGTATTGGGGAGGTCCCATGCAGTTTGTCCACGGCCTTCACTTCAACAACCTAAAGGGCGACATCTACGGCGGCATCACCTCCGGCGTGGTGGCGTTGCCCTTGGCGCTTGCCTTCGGTGTTGCCTCTGGCGCCGGGCCCATGGCGGGGATTTATGGCGCCATCTTCGTCGGCTTCTTCGCCGCGCTGTTCGGCGGTACGCCGGCGCAGGTGTCCGGGCCGACCGGGCCGATGACCGTGGTGATGGCTCTCGTCATCACCCGTTACGCCGCCGACCCGGTGATTGCCTTCACCGTGGTTATCATGGGCGGCCTGCTGCAGATCGGGTTCGGAGCGCTCAGGCTCGGCAGCTACATCACGCTGGTGCCGATGACCATCGTCTCCGGCTTCATGAGCGGCATTGGCTGCATCATCATCTTGCTCCAGATCGGGCCCATTCTCGGTCAGCCGACCCCGGAAGGCGGCACCATCGGCGTGCTACTCGCGTTGCCCAATTTGTTCAGTGGGATCCATTGGGATGCGGCCCTCATTGGTGCCCTCGCGCTCGCCATCGTGCTCTTCACACCAAAGAGGGTGACCTTGATCCTGCCCTCGCCGCTGATCGCCCTCGTTGTCGGCACCTTGCTGGTCTGGCTCACCTTGCCGGGCGTTCCCGTGCTCGGCGACATCCCGACCGGCTTTCCCGAGCCGCATATGCCGAAATTCACCTGGGAGTTCCTGCCGGATATGGTCAGCTCGGCAATGGTGCTCGCGCTTCTTGCCTCCATCGACAGCTTGCTCACCTCGCTGATCGCCGACAACATCACGCGCACCCATCACGATCCGAACCGCGAGTTGATCGGCCAGGGGATCGGCAACACCGTGGCTGGCCTGTTCGGCACCGTTCCCGGCGCCGGTGCCACCATGCGAACGGTCATGAACGTACGCACCGGCGGTTCGACGCCGATCTCGGGCATGCTGCATGCGGTCTTCCTTCTGGCCGTGGTGCTCGGCCTCGGTCCGCTCGCCGGCCACATCCCGCACGCGGTATTGGCGGGAATCCTGATCATGGTCGGCGTCGATATCATCGACTGGAACTTCCTGCGCCGCGTCCTCACCGCGCCGCGGCCGACCGTGGTGCTGATGGGGATGACCCTGCTGCTGACGGTGTTTGTCGACTTGATCGTAGCGGTGGCTGCGGGGACCATCGCGGCGAGCCTCCTCTTCGTCAAGCGCATGGCGGATCTGCAGCTGCAGAGCATCCGCGCCCATGACGGCGTCGCGGGCGAAATCCCCTTGACCGCGGAGGAGCAGGCTGTGCTTTCCCGGTATCCCCGCGAAATCCTGCTCTACCACATGAGCGGACCGATGAGCTTCGGCGCCGCCCAGGGAATGACCCGACGCCTGGTCGCCCACGGCACCTGCAAGGTACTCGTCGTCGACTTCACCGACGTGCCGTTCGTGGACGCCAGCGCGTCGCTCGCGATCGAGGACATCGTGCATCGGACCCGCGCCCAGGGCGTGCACATCTTGCTGGCGGGCCTTCATCCGAACGTGGAAAAGATATTGGCGCGGATCGGTGTGTTAAAGACGATCCCGGCCGATTGCCGCGCGGGCAACCGGCTCGATGCCCTCCAAAAGGCGGCCGCCGTGTGCGGAACCGCGATGGCGAAGGAGCCGGCGAGGCCGCCGGGCATTTAGTCTGACATTTTCCATTTGGTTCAACGGACGGATGCCCCCGCCTATGATGGCGATACCATATAAAAGGTTGATCTGCCGCCGATGAATGGGGAAGCTGATCACCGCTGCCGAGGCCGCGATCCGGCGGTACGGCACGGCGGTCAGGGCCGAAGAGGGGCGCATGACGTTACAGGACGAGCTCGACGTCAAGCATCAGTGGACGAAGATCTCGCAGCAGGAATTGGACGGGATCCTCGAAAAGCACGAAAACTTCGTGAACGGCATGCGCGACGGCGCGCGCGCCAATCTCGGCATGCACGATCTGACCTACCTGGACATGGCCGGGCGGCAGCTTTCGCGGGCCGATTTCACCGGCGCCTTGCTGTGCCACTGCAATCTCGAGGGGGCGATCCTCGAAGACGCCAATCTGTTCGCCACCGATCTCCGCTTCACCAACCTTATCGACGCCAAGCTCAATCGCGTCGACCTCAGGGGCGCCTGCCTCGCCGGGGCCAACCTTTCGGGCGCGATGCTGAACGACGCCGACATGCGCGACGGCGTGTTGTTGAAGTCGGCGGCCAAGGGCGGCGACCTAGTGCCGATCACCCACCAGCAGGCGGCCGCCGGTTTCGAGAAAGCCATCGTCAAGGGCGCCGACCTGTCTCGCGCCAAGGTCTCCGACTCGCTGATCGTGCAGACCGACCTCACGGATTGCATCCTCAAGCACGCGAAGTTCAAGGGCGCGAACCTGTCGCATTCCAACCTGACCGGGTGCGACCTAGAGGGGGCGGATTTCACCGACGCCAACCTGTCGGGCGCCATCTTTCACGGCGCGGTGTTCACGGCGACCACGCTCGACAACGCCGACCTTTCCGGCGCCGACCTGATCGGCGCCATGTTCGACCGCATGGATTTCTCCAAGGTCAACCTCGATCTCGCCAACATCGCCAGGAACGTCGCCGACCTCAAATTGCCGCTGCAGCAGATCATCATCGAGCACGGCAAATGGGTGAAGAGCAACGGCAAGGAAGGCAAGCGCGCCGATCTGTCGAAGATGGACCTCTCCAACCAATCGCTTGCGGGCGTCAACCTGTCGGCCGCCGACTTGTCGTTCGCGGTGCTGAAGGGCGCCAACCTCTCGAAATCCGAGTTCTTGATGGCCGACTTTTCGTTCGCCGATCTGCGCGGCGCCGTGCTGGCGCGGGCGGATTTGCGCGGCGCGAAGCTGGCGCGCGCCAATCTCACCGGCGCCAACATGGTGGGTGCGGTGTTGAGCGAGGTCAATATCGCGGTCCGCACCGGCGGCGCCGCGTGGCGCGCAAACCTGGAGAACGCCAAGCTGCGCGGCGCCATGCTGAATGGCGCGGTGATGAAGAACATGGACATGGCCGGTGCCGACTTCCGCGACGCCGACCTGCGCGACGCCGACCTCTCGGGCTCGAAGCTGACCGACGCCAACTTTACCGACGCCGACCTGCGCGGCACCAAGCTCGACAAAACCGACACCCGCGGCGCCAAGGGCCTAGCCAAAGATTCCGGAGACGACGCGTAGGCGAATCCGCCGGCGCCTGCGGCGGCAACTGGCGGTCCGGGTTTGAATCGTTGACCGCCGCCTCGATCCTGTGACACTTTGAAGGCGGCGACCGAACGGCCGAACAGCCGCGCTTGCCGATTGTCCGACGCCGCTTCGTGCGCGCCATCCGGGTCAGGAGGCCTTCATGCACCGCGTGCTTCAAGTTTTATCCCTGGTTGTCGTCGCCACAGCGACGGGTATTTCCGGTGCCTTTGCGGCGCCGCAGATCCTGGCGCTCCTCGAGACGCCCGAGCCGACTCCGCTGGCGTGCGCCGGCGGCGTCTGCCAGGCCGAATTCAGCACCATGTGCCTGCAAAAGAACCGGGAAATACCGCAGCCCGGCACCGCCTATGCGCCGGCGACGCCGGACAGCGTCGTTCTCGTGCTTACCCGCGCCGACGGCACCACGACTCGCGTCGTCGGCGCCCCGGGCCTGCGGTTCGTGGTGCCGCACAACTATCTGTCGGCAGTGGCGACGATTTCCGAGGCGGCGATCCGGCAACTCGGCGCGACGCGGGCAGCCCTCGAGATCGCGCCGCTGGCGTCGCTGATCCCGGAAGCGATTCCCGGCGACACCAGTCCGGTGTCTGCCGAGGAAATCGCCACGGTCACCGGCCCGTTGCGCATGGCCGCCCATCGCGTCGCCAAGCGCGCGCGGGATACCATCTCCGCCGTCCGCGCCGCCAACCGGTTTGCCAACGCGCTACTGGTCACGCCGGCTACGACCCAAGAGGAGCGGCTGGCGATGTGGCACGATATCGTCGCTGCCAGCGGCACCGACGCCACCGCCGCCGGAATCGCCCGCATCGACAACATCATCGACACCTGCCAGTTCTACGACGAGCACCGCGGCTTCGAGGGATTCCGCGGCTGCCTGCGCTACCGGCGCGACCTGTTGCTGGAAAGCATCAACGACACCTACTGGCGCCGCAAGGACCTCGGCAGCTGACGCAACGATCCCGTCCGGCCTCGCGCCTCCTCAAGATAGGCCGTCATGCCCCGGCGAAGCACGGGGCATCCAACCTTGCGGCCCCTGGATCGCCCGGGCGAAGCCGGGCGATGACGACTGGGGGCGGGCGGCTTATCATGTCCGCATGACGACCGTCGAAGACCTGCAAACCCTGGCCGCCCGGGTGCCCGACGGCGCCCTGCTGGCACTGGCGCCCGACTACAGCTGGGTGCCGATGGCGGCGGTGCGCGCCTTGATCCGCCGCCGCGTCAAGGACCTGCACCTGCTGGCGGTGCCGATCAGCGGGCTTGCCGCCGATCTGCTGATCGGCGCCGGCTGCGTCGGCACCCTGGAAGCCGCCGCCGTCAGCCTCGGCGAGGCCGGCCCGGCGCCGCGCTTCAGCGACGCCGTCGAAAGCGGCGCCATCCAGATGCGCGATTCCACCTGTCCCGCCATCCACACGGCGCTGCAGGCGGCGGAAAAAGGCGTGCCGTTCATGCCGCTCGCCGGCCTGATCGGCTCCGACCTGATCGCGCACCGCGACGATTGGAAGGTGGTCGACGATCCCTTGGGACGCGGCGGCGGGCCGATCGTGCTGCTGCCGGCGATCCGCCCCGACGTGGTGATGTTCCACAGCCCGCGCGCCGACGTCCACGGCAACGTCTGGATCGGGCGCCGACGCGAGCTGATGACCATGGCCCACGCGGCCAAATCGACACTGGTCACGGTCGAGACCATCGAGGATCGCGACTTCCTTGCCGACGACGCTACGGCGGCCGGCACGCTGGCGTCGCTGTACGTGACAGCGGTCGCGAAAGCCGAGGGTGGCGCCCGGCCGCTGGGACTCGCCGGTTGCTACGAGCGCGACCTTGCCCACATCCGGGCCTACGCACGCGAGGCAGCGACCCGCGAGGGCTTTAAGCGCTACCTCGCCCGCGAGGTGCTGGGCCAACCCGCCCGCGCCGCGTCGTGAACGAAATGAACGTCATGAACGCCGCCCGCCATTCGCCGGAGGAGTTCCTGATCGTGACGATCGCCCGGCTGCTGGAGGACGCCGGCCACGTCGCCGTCGGCGCGCTGTCGCCGATCCCGGGGTGCGCGGCGCTGCTCGCCCGCGAGCTCGGCGGCGGCCGGCCGCGGGTCTCCATCATCCACGGCGACGCCAACAACCCGTTCACCGACGGCGGGCGCGAGCTGTTCGACTGCGCCGGCCAGGGACGCATCGACGTGTTCTTCCTCGGCGGCGCCCAGATCGACGGCGGCGCCGACATCAACCTGGTCGGCGCCGGCGGCTACCCGAAGCCGGCGAAGCGGTTCCCCGGCTCCTTCGGCTCGGCGCTGATGTACTTCGTGGTGCCGAAGGTGATCCTGTTCGCGCCCGAACACTCGCGCCGGGTGCTTGTCCGAAAGGTCGACTTCATCAGCGCACCGGGCACAAGCCCGCCGGAGGTGCGCCGCCCCGGCGGCCCGAAGGCGCTGGTCACCGGGCTGTGCCTGATGGAGTTCGACGCCGGCAGCAAACGCTTCCGGCTGCAATCAGTGCACCCCGGCCACACGGTCGAGGAGGTGCGGGACCTGACCGGCTTCGATTTCGACATTCCCGACGCCGTCGCCGAGACGCCGGCGCCGGGGGCGGACGGGCTCAAGCTGCTGCGCACGGTGATCGCCGCCGAGATCGCCAAGACCTACCCGGATTTCGCGAAGCGCGTGTTCGGGCACGTCACAACTGCGTGAGGCGGTCGAAGAAACCGCCGAAAAAGTGTATCAGTTTGGCCTTTCTTCCCCTTCCTTCGCCGGCCTGTGACGGCTGTCACAGCCGGCCCTTGCGGACTATCATAGTCAGGGGCCCCGGCAGACATATTGCCCCCTGTTTTCGTATGCGCCCCCGGAGGAGATACCGCGCCATGAAAATTTTCATCCCGCGTTGGTTGGCACCGGCGATCCTTTTTCTGCTGCTGATCGCGGCCGTGCCCGCGTCCGCCGCCACCGACGACGACGTCGCCGGCACCGTCTTCCGCCTGCAAGGATCGGCGGTGGCGATGCAGGACGCGGTGCCGCGACCGTTGAAGGAGGGCGCCAAGGTGTTGCGCGGCGACGTCATCTCCACCGGCAAGGCGTCGCGGCTGGAGATGAAGATGCTCGACGACGCGGTGATGACGCTCGGCGAGCGCACCGTGTTCGTGGTCATCGACTATGTCCCCAAGGGCGCCCAACCCTTCGCCGCGATGCGGCTTCTGGAAGGCGCGTTCAGCGCGGTATCGGGCGAGATGATGAAGACCGCCAGCGCCAAGTTCACGGTCGAGACCGAGACCGCCACCATCGGCATCCGCGGCACCACGTTCTGGGGCGGCAAGCTCGACGGCGTGTTCGAGGTGGCGCTGCTGGACGGCCGCCAGATCGTGGTCGAGAACAAGGCCGGGCGCGTGGTCATCGACAAGGTCGGCGACGGCACCCTGATCCGTGCCGCCGACTCGGCCCCGACGCCGCCCGCCGCTTGGCCTACCGCCAAGGTCGACCGCGCCAAGGACACCGTCGCCTTCCGTTAGGCCCGGAATCCAGGCGTTCCCTCGGTTACCGACGACGCCGGCGGGAACCGTTGGCGCACGCCGGCTTGCAAGCGCGGCCGCTTCGTGCGATCCTAAAGGGTTACCAGAAAGGCCTACTTTTCCAGAAAGGAGATGTACCATGGCCACGGATCCGATCTTGGCCGCCTCTCCCCTCACGGTCACCCGGCAGATCGTCGAACAGACGAGCCAGACGCTCGAGCACGTGCGCGAGAACGTCAAAAAGGTGCTGCTTGAGGAAGGCGATCCAAAAGAGCAATCGGTTGCCCGGCCGGAGACCAAACCAGTCGGGACGGCTCAGGAATCATCCCAGGACGGAGGGTTAGGCCAAAAAGACGCCGAAGGCGACAACGACGGCGACGAGGGCGGGTTCAAAAACCCGTTCCGCGGAACCGCCGTCAATACGTCGGCCTAGGTCCCCCACCGTTCTGGTGACGGCTTGGAGCCTCCCCGCAAGGGGAGGCTCTTTCCTTTTTGGCCACAGTACTTTTGGCCTATTGGGGACGCCGGGTTAGACTGCGAGAAAACAGGTGAAGAATAAGGCGAGGGAGGATCGAGCACGTGGACTTCCAGTTGACCGCTGACCAGCGCCAGCTCCGCGACACGGCGCGCCAATTCGCCACCCGCGAGATGTCCGCAGTCGCCCGCGAGCTGGAGGAGAAAGACCAGCCGCTCGGCCGCGACCACGTGCGCCGCTACGCCGAGATGGGGTTCCTCGGCGTCAACGTCGCCGAGGAGTTGGGTGGCCTGGGCCTGGGCAACCTCGA
>DASWGT010000211.1:0-25751 GCA_036393575.1 Rhodospirillales bacterium
GCGTCGCCGTCGTGGAACTGCACGCGTTTTCCATAGACGTGGCGGACCATGCCGACCACGTCGTCGACGTTCATCGACGACCCGTGCTTCGGGTTCAGCATGTGACGACCGGTGGCGAACGCCATTTCCCTGTCCTGCAGGTGGAAGGTCGCCGCCGGGAACAAATCGAAATTGCCGATGTGGTCGTAGTGGAAGTGGGTGACGATCACGTCCTTGACCGTCTTGGCGTCGACGCCGACCAGCGCCAGGGCTTCCGTCGGGCAGCGCAGGAAGGTGCGGCCGCGCTTCTTCGCCGTCTCGGCCTTGAAGCCGGTGTCGATGACGAAGGTGCGGCTCGATGACACGGCCGCCCACACGAAGTAGTCGATGGGCCACGCCTCGTGCGGATCGACCGGGTTGACGAAGTTGGCGGCCGCGGTGCGCTGGTGGGTGGCGTACTTGACGGCATAGAGGTCGTAAACGTCGGCGTCCCCCATGCATTACATCCTGAGCCCGTAGCGGACCCCGGCGTTGTCGATGCCCTCGTTCTCCTCGCTGCACAATGAGCCGTGCGAGTGGTGCTCCCACATCAACGAGATGCTATGGCGCTCCAGGAACCGATAACCGAACTCCAGGGATTCGCGGAACAGCGCCCGACAGCCGAACTCGCGCCGGTCGAAGCGGGACTTGTCCGCGATCATCGAGTTGTCGAGCATGCCGTCGTGGACGGAAAGTCCGAGCCCGAGGTCGACAAACAGCGCGTCCCAAAACGTCCATTCCCAGGTCAGCCCACCGTAGAGGAAATCCGTGGCGCGCTTGCTGCCGTTAGCGACGATGCCGAGATGCGGGCGCGGCGACCACGCCCACGCTAGCCAGCCGGGCGACCGGAACAGCGCTTCGACGTTGCCGTCCATGCCCTGTTCCTTGGCGCGGTGGCCGAAGGCGACCGCATGCTTGAGAGCGCCGACGCGGACCTCGGAGAGACCGGAGCCGTTGCCTTCCGTCAGGCGCGGCGCCGCGGCGGCCGCGGGCGCGGAGGCCGGACGCGTTCGCGCTTCGGCGATCATCGGGCGGGCGGCGGCCGTGCGCGCCGGCGACGCCGATGTCAGCGGCGGCCAGAATCGATCGAAGAACGATGAGGCTGCAGGCGCCGGCGCGGACGCTGCCGGTGCTGGTTCCGCCGTCGTCGGCCGCGACGTCGAGGCCGGCCACAGGCGTGCCCACCATGACGGCGCCGCCGGCGCCGATGCGGTATCCGGTGCCAGCGTTTCCGTCAGCGGCAGTGTCAAGGTCTGGAACCGATAGGGGCCGTGCACTGCGATGGCATGACGGAAGTGCTCGTCGATGACGCGGGTATCGGGCAGCACTCGCTCGCCGACCCGCTCGTCAGCCGGCGGCCCGGCGCAGGCGGCGGCCAGCGCCGCTGCGGCAACGACAATAGGCAGGCGAACGCGACTCAACGATGGAATCCCCCGCAAGCCCCTCATGTGCTGCTCGATGGTAGCCGGAAGCGGCCGGCACTGCCAATGGGCCATCGGCCGGGCGGCGGCTACAGGGGCAACGTCACCTCGACGGCGCCTTCGCCGACCAGGGAGCGGCTCTTGAACCCGATGTCCTCAGCCAACTTCAGCATGGCGACGTTGCCCTGCAGCACCTGGCCGACCAAGGACCGGGTGCCGCGGTCTCGCAGATACCCGATGATCTTCTCCATTAGCTTGAACCCCAGCCCCTGACCCTTAAGGTCCGAACGGACGACGATGGCGAACTCGGCCTCCTGGTTGTCGGGATCGGTGATCGCGCGCACCACGCCGAGGGTCTCGCGTTTGCCGCCGTCGCTCCTCGCCGTGGCGATGAAGGCCATCTCGCGGTCATAGTCGATCTGGGTGTAGCGGGCCATCTGGGTGTGCGGAAGCTGCCCGATCAGCCCGAAGAAACGGAACTGGATGTCTTCCGGCGTCAGCCTGGACAGGAATTCGTAGTGCTCGGGCTCGTCTTCCGGCCGGATCGGCCGCAGCAGCACCGGGCGCCCCGAGCGCAGCGTGAACGCCTCCTCCAGCCCTTCAGGGTAGGGGCGGATCGCCAACCGCTCGGCGCCGTCTCCTTTATACGGCTGCACCCGGATGCGGGCATCCACCGCCAACACGCCGTTGGCGCCGGCCAGCAGCGGGTTGACGTCGAGCTCGACGATCTCGGGGACATCCACGATCAGCTTCGAGATCCGCATCAGCGCCATCGACAGCGCGTCGAAATCGACCGGCGGGCGGTCGCGATATCCCATCAACAGCCGCGACACCCGGGTGCGCGAGATCAGGTCGCGGGCCAGTTTCATGTTGAGCGGCGGCAGCGCTACGGCGCGGTCGCCAATCACTTCGACCGCAGTGCCGCCGTGACCGAACAGGATGACGGGCCCGAAGATCGGGTCGGTGGCGACGCCGAGGATCAGCTCGAAGGCGCCCGGCCGGTCGGCCATCGGCTGCACGGTGAAGCCTTCAATCCTCGTCCCCGGCTGCTTTGCCGGGACCTCCTTGAGGATAGCCTCGGCCGCCGCCCTGACGGCGCCGGGCGAATCCAGGAACAGGTGCACGCCGCCGACGTCGGTCTTGTGGGTGACGTCCGGCGACAGCACCTTCAACGCCGCCGGGAAGCCCAGTCCCTTGGCGATCTCGGCGGCCTCGCCGGGCGTCCTGGCGACGCGGGTGGCGACGACGGGGATGCCATAGGCCTGCAGCACCGCCTTGGCGTCCGGCTCGCTCATGGTCGCCGGTTTGCGGCCCTTCAGGGCCGCCATCACCACTTGCCGCGCCGCCACCGTGTCGGGGGTGAACTCGATCGGCGCCGTCGGCGGCGTTTCCATCAGCGTCGCCTGGTTGCGGCGGTAGTTGACCATGTGCATGAAGGCGCGCACGGCTTGGCGGGGCGTGCCGTAGGTCGGGATGCCGGCGTCGTTGAGCAGCCGCCGCGCCGGGGCCACCGCCTGCTCGCCGACCCAGTTGGTGAGCAGTGTCTTGCGGGTGCCGGCGGCGGCGATCACCGCGCGGGCGGCGTCGAGGGACGACGCCGTCGCCGTCGGCGCGTGCATCACCAGCACCGCGTCCACCTCGTCGGCGGCGAATAGCGCGTCGAACGCGGCCGAGTACCGCTCGCCGGGCGCGTCGCCGATGATGTCCACCGGGTTGGCCTTCGACCACGTCGCCGGCAGCACCTTGTCGAGCGCAGCAACGGTCGCGGGCGAAAGCTCGGCCAGCCGCCCGCCCATCTCGATCAGGTCGTCGACGGCCATGACGCCGATGCCGCCGCCGTTGGTGACGATCGCCAACCGCTCGCCGGTGACGGGGCGCGCGCGGTGGATTGTTTCGGCCGCCTCGAACAGCTCCTCGACCTCGTAGACCCGTAGCATGCCGGCGCGGCGGATGGCGGCGTCGAACACCGCGTCGGTGCCGGCCAACGCGCCGGTGTGGGAGGTGGCGGCCTTGGCGCCCTCGGCCATGCGGCCGGCCTTGATCACCAGCACCGGCTTGTTGCGCGCCGCAGCGCGGGCCGCCGACATGAAGTTGCGCCGCTGCCGGATCGATTCGATGTAGAGCAGGATAGCGCTGGTCCCGGGCACGCTGCCGAGATAGTCGATGACGTCGCCGAACTCGACATCGGCGCAGTCGCCGAGCGACACGAAATGCGAGAACCCGATGCCGTGGGCGGTGGCCCAGTCGAGGACGGCGGTGCACAGCGCGCCCGACTGCGACAGGAACGCGATCTTCCCCTGTTTGGCGGCGAGATGCGCGAAGCTGGCGTTGAGCCCGGCTCCCGGCACCAGGACGCCGATGCAGTTAGGGCCGAGGATGCGGAGCCCGAACGGTTTCGCCGCCTCGATCATCGATTCGGCCAGCGTACGCCCCTTGGCGTCCTTCTCGAACTTCGGGCACGCCGTCACCACCACCGCCGCCCGCGTGCCGCGCTCGCCGAGCGCCGTGATCAGCGGCGGCACCGTGTCCGGCGGGGTGCAGATGACGGCGAGGTCCGGCGCGTCGGGCAGGCTCGCGACGTCGGGGTAGGCAAGCACGCCGGCGATCGACTTGTGGCCCGGGTTGACCGGCATTATCGGACCGGCGAATTCGCCCTCCAGCAGGTTGCGCATCACCAGCTGGCCGACCGCGCCCTTGCGGTTGGTGGCGCCGATGACGGCGACCGAGCCGGGATTGAATAGATTTTCAAGGTGGCGGACGGTCATCGCCGGCTATGGTAACCCGAGGCGGTGCGGCGGCAAACCCCGGTCGCGGCGCGCCGCCGCGCTGCAGGCGTTCAGAACTTGCGTTTCTTGATCACGTCTTCCTTCATGCGGCTGAGCCGCACGTATTGCGCCAGGATGTGCATCAGCGATTGGTGGGCGTCCTCGACGACGCCGTAGTTGTCGCCCTTGACGTGCAGATTGACGTTCGCGAGCTTTGCCGTTCGCCCACCCTTGAAGCCGGTGAAGGCGATCACTTCGATGCCGTTCTTGTTCGCCCACTCGGCGGCGCGCACCACGTTTTCCGAATCCCCGGACGCGCTGATGGTCAACAGCACGTCACCCTTCTCGGCCAACGTCCTCAACTGGTAGACGAAGACGTCGTCGAAATCGATGTCGTTGGCGATCGCCGTGATCATCTCGATGTTGGTGGCCAGCGACACCACCTTGGGCCGGAGATCGGTGTCGGTCTGGCCGCCCTTCGAGTGGTCGCAGACGAGATGGTTGGAGATCGACGCCGAGCCACCGTTGCCGCACACGTAAAGCGTGGCGCCGCGCTCGTAGGCGGCGTCGAGCAGCTTCAGAGCCTGCGTCAGCTTCTTGCGGTCGACGCTGGCCTGCGCCTTGCCGACCTCGGCAAAATACGCGTCCGCATAACCGGCGACGGAGGAGAATTTCTCGTCCGGAAAGGTCATCGGACCTCGATCCCTCGTGGTTGCGGGTGGCGGGCGCCACTCGGTTCCGTCACTTGGCGCGGCCGGCGTCGGTCATCGCCCTCAATTGCCGACTGGCGACCGCGATCATCGACAGATCGTTGACTTGGGTCGCCCACAGTTCCGAAAGCAGCTGCTCGGTCGGCTCGACCGCCGGCCGGTTCTTGTTGACCCAACCATCGATCGCCTTCTCGGGCGCCAACTTTCCGTTGCCGAAATCGAGCACCCGATTGGCCAGCGTCAGCTGATGGCTGTAGATCTCCTCGATCAGCGCCGCGATCGCCAGCTGCTGCCAGTGGCTGTCGGAATCCATGGTCTCGGCGGCGGCGCGCAGCCGGCCGAGGTGGAACCGGCTGCCGACGGCGAAGTACATGCGGGCCACGTTCAAGACCTTCATCTTGCGCGCGTTGGCGAGTCTCACCACATCGCAGCCGGAATAGAGGTTGACCAGGTTGCAGACCTTGAGCGCCAGCGCCTGTGGAACGCCCGCGTCGACGTAGGGCTTGGCGCGGGTCTTGAGGTCGGTCTGGTAGTGCGCCGGCAGCGCGCCGGTGAGCCCGTCGACGAGCGCCGTGATGCCGTCCTGGAACTCGCCGACGTGGGCGCTGATGTCGAGGCCGGGCTTACCGTTGCGCAGGAACCAGAGCGCCACCCACTCGATCAGCTGGTTGGTATCGAGGATCATCGCTGCCTGGGTCGCCGTCGGCGCCTTGTTGTCCAGCGCCTCGACCGCTTCCCACAAATCCTTGAGGCCATAGACCTCGCGGGCGATGGCGTAGGCGCGGACGATCTCGGCCGCCGGCTTGCCTGTCTTTTCCATGAATTCGCTGACGAACGTGTCGCCAACCCGATTGACCAGCGAGTTTGTCAACCGCGTGGCGATGATCTCGCGGCGCAGTCGATGCTGATCGATGTCCTTCCTGTACTTGCCGCGCAACGGTGTCGGGAAGTACTGCAGCAGGTCGACTTCGAGGTACGGGTCGTCCGGAACGTCGGAGGCGAGCAGTTCGTCATAGAGCCAGATTTTCGCATACGACATCAGGATCGCAATTTCCGGCCGCGTCAGACCCTTCTTCGCCAAATGACGTTCGGTCAGCGTTTCGTCGTCGGGCAGGAACTCGACCGACCGGTTGAGCCGGTCGGCGCGCTCCAGCCGGCGCATCAGCCGGCTCTGGTTGTCGAGCACCTGCACGGCCCGCGCTTCGACCACGCTGATGGCCTGCGACTGGCCGTAGTTGCTGTTCAGCACCAGGCCCCCCACCTCGTCGGTCATCGCCGCCAGCAGCTTGTTGCGCTGTTTTGCCGAAAGCCCGCCCTTGGCGACCACCGAATCGATCAAGATTTTGATGTTGACCTCGTGGTCCGAGCAGTTGACGCCGGCGGAGTTGTCGATGGAATCGGTGTTCAGCCGGCCGCCGTTGAGCGCGTATTCGATGCGCCCCAACTGCGTGGCGCCCAGGTTCGCGCCCTCGCCCATCACCTTGGCGCGGATATCGCCGCCGTTTATGCGAATGGCATCGTTGGCGCGGTCGCCGACGTCGGCGTTGGATTCGGTCTCGGCCTTGATGTAGGTGCCGATACCGCCGAACCACAACAGGTCGACCTCGGCCTTGAGCAGCGTCTGCATCAGCTCGTTCGGGGTCACCTTGTCCTTGGCGATGCCGAATCGCCGACGGATTTCCGGCGTCAGCGTCAGCGACTTGGCACTGCGCTCGAAGATGGCGCCGCCCTTCGACATCACGCTCTTGTCGTAGTCGGTCCACGACGATCGCGGCAGATTGAACATCCGCCGGCGCTCCTTCAGGCTCTTCGCCGGGTCGGGATCCGGATCGACGAAGATGTGCATGTGGTTGAAGGCGCCGAACAACTTGATGTGCGGGCTCAGCAGCATGCCGTTGCCGAACACGTCGCCCGACATGTCGCCGACGCCGATGACGGTGAAGTCCTGTTTTTGGATGTCCTTGCCGACCTCGCGGAAGTGGCGCTTAACCGATTCCCAGGCGCCGCGGGCGGTGATACCCATCTTCTTGTGGTCATAGCCCTGGCTGCCGCCCGACGCGAAGGCGTCGCCGAGCCAGTGGCCGTAGGCGAGCGAGACGCCGTTGGCGATGTCCGAGAACGTCGCCGTGCCCTTGTCGGCGGCGACCACCAGATACGGATCGTCGTCGTCGAGGCGTATCACGTTCTTGGGCGGTGTTACCTTGGCGCCCTTGATGTTGTCGGTGATGTCGAGCAGCCCCGAGATCAGGATCTTGTAGCACGCGATGCCTTCCTTCAAAAAAGCGTCGCGGTCGCCGGGTGGGGTCGGTCGCTTGAGAACGAACCCGCCCTTCGAGCCGACCGGCACGATCACTGCGTTCTTCACCTGCTGTGCCTTGACTAGGCCCAGAATCTCGGTGCGGAAGTCCTCGCGCCGGTCCGACCAACGGATTCCGCCGCGGGCGACCAAGCCGAAGCGCAAGTGCACGCCCTCCGTGCGCGGGCTGTAAACGAATATCTCGCGCAACGGCCGCGGCAGCGGCAACTCGTCGAGGTTCTTGGAATTCATTTTGAACGACAAGTATGGCTTCGGCCCGCCGTCGGCGCCCGGCTGGAAGAAGTTGGTGCGCAGCATCGAATCGACGACGTTGACGAAACGCCTCAAGATTCGGTCCTCGTCGGCGCTGACCACGGCCTCCAGATCGGCGTTGACCTTGGCGCGGATTTCGGCGGCCTTCTTGTCGCGGCCCTTTGCGGCCGGATCGAACAGGGTCAGGAACAGATCCACGATCTGGCGGGCGATGGAGCCGTTCTTGGCCAGGGTTTGCTCCATGTAGGCCTGCGAGAACGGGATGTTGGCCTGGCGCAGGAACTTGCTGATGGCACGCACGATCACCACCTCGCGCCAGTTGAGCCCGACGCCCGGCACCAGGGCGTTGAAGCCGTCGCTTTCGGTGTCGCCGGCCCAGACGCGGCGGAACGCTTCCTGGAAGTTGTCGCGGATGGCGGCGATGTTGACCGCGCCGCCGCTCCGCGATTCGAGCCCGAAGTCGTGGATCATCACCACCTTGTCGCCTGCCGACCGGAGGACGACCTTGTAAGGCGATTCGTCGAGCACCTTGAATCCCATATGCTCGAACAGCGGCAGCACGTCCGACAGCGACAGCGCCCGGTCCGGATGGTAGACCTTGAAGCGCACCCGGCTTTCCGGTTGCCCGTCGACCCGGTAGAGGTTCATGCCGATGCCGCCCTCGACAAGCAACTCCTCGATCCGCTCGATATCGTCGAGCGCCGCCTCGCCCGTGTACGCGTCCTGGTAGCCGGGACTGAAGGCGGTGCCGTATTGGTGCATCAGATCAAGGCCACGTGCCTCGCCGTAACGGGCTATCAACGCTTCGCTCAGGATGTCCGACCACGAACGCGACGTTTCGACCAGCTGCGCCTCCAGCTTCTTGACATCGTAGACGGGGATTTTCCCCGGCGTGGTGCGTAGGATCAGATGCAGCCGCGCCAGCGCCGAATCGCCGAGCGTGGCGTGATGGGCGGTGGCTTCGCCCTTGAACGCGTCCTCGAGGATTTTCTGCATCTTCAGCCTGAGCGCCGTCGTGTAGCGGTCGCGCGGCACGAAGATCAGGCACGACATGAAGCGCTCGAAGTTGTCGCGGCGCACGAACAGCGCCACCCGCTGGCGGTCCTGCAGATGCAGGATGCCGAGCGCGGTCTCGAACAGATAATCGTCCGACACCTGGAACAGCTCGTCGCGCGGAAAAGTCTCGAGGATATGCGTCAGTGCCTTGCCGTCGTGGCTGGAGGCCGGGAATCCGGCGCGCGCCACGACGTTCTTCAGTCGTTGGCTCAGCAGCGGAATCTCCCATGGGCTGCGGCTGTAGGCGACCGAGGTGAACAATCCGATGAACAGGTGTTGGCCGACGACCCGGCCCTTGGCGTCGAAACGCTTGATGCCGATGGCGTCCATGTGCACCGGCCGGTGAATGGCCGAGCGGCGGTTGGTCTTGACCACCATCAGTAGCGACGGCGATTCGACGAACGCCTTGACCCGCGCCGACGCGGTATCGAGCTTGCGCATCTCGTCGAAGACGACCACCTTCGGGTCGCGCAGGATGCCGAGTCCGTTCTTGCGATCGATCTTGATCGTGTCGGCGCCGCGACTGTGGACGTATTCGCGGTAGCCGAGGAAGGTGAACTGGTTGCCGTGGATCCAGCGCAGGAACTCGCGGATTTCTGCCGTCGTTTCCGGATCGGCGCCGGCCGATGGGGTCGCCAGCTCTTCGATCACCTGTTCCATGCGGGCGCGCATCGCTTTCCAGTCCTCGACCGCGAGGCGTACCTGGCCGAGCACACGCTTGATCTCGGTTTCGATTGCCTTCAGCCGTTTTTCCGACTGCTGGGTAATCTGAATGTGCATGAACGATTCGGCGATTGCCCCATCGGCCGCCTTGGCGCCGTCGACGATGTCGAGGAACTTGCCGTCACGGTCGCGCGCTACGCCGATGATCGGATGGATCACCAGGTGCACCGTCAGATTCTGGCGATTGAGTTCGGAAGTCACCGAATCGACCAGGAACGGCATGTCGTCGTTGACGATCTCGATGATGGTGTGGCCAGAGCGCCAGCCGTCCTTCTTGGCGTCGGGATTGAAAGCACGCACCAGGACGTGGCCGGGCGGACGCTGTCCGCCGAATGCGAAGTGTCCGTGCGCAATGCTGTAGAGCGCGTCGGCGCCGGTCTGCTTCAGGTCCTGCGACGGTACGTTGTGGAAATAGGCGTTGAGGAAGCGCTGGAAGCGATCGTGGTCGCCTTTCGCCAGCTTGCTGCGGCTGACCGTCTCTGCTCTCTTGATGATGTCGGCTTCCTGCCGTTCGACTTCTCCCGGCATGTCCTCCCTCCTCCCAGACGGATAGTTCGGTTTGAACTTAAAAAATTATACTTTTATTCTGTTTTTACAATGGTTTCGTGAAAACCTCCGGGGGCGACCGCCAGACTGCGGTTGGGGACCCGCCGGCGCGCCGGCTGCAGCCGGCGCGGGCCGGCCGCGGGGGCGCGTGGGCAAAGGCCAGGGAAGGCGCTAGACTTGGGGTCGTCCCCGGGAGGTTCCCATGGCGGACGCGAACAGCGCGCCGACGGCCAATAAAGTTATGGAAACGGTGCAGGGCAACTGGCTTTTCGAGCGCCTGCCGGCGTGGGTTGTCGACACGCTCACGGCCGAACAGAAGGAGGCGATTCACAAGGTCATCGAGGATCCGTCGTGGAAACGCCCGCCGGTCAACATCCGCTTCACCGTGCCGATCATCCACAAGCAATTCTACGTCACCGTCGTCAGCGGCGAGGAAAAGCGGAGCACGGAGCGCCGCCGCGACGACCGTCATTCGTATCCGCTGCGCACCGCCGCCAACGTGTTTTTCTTCGTCGGCATCGCCACCGTGTTCTACATGGCGGCGGTGGTGGTGCTGGCGGTACAAAGCGCCATCATCGAGTTCTAGTGCCGCCCTTCCGGAGTCACAGATAGGGCTTCAGCCAGCCGAGTCCCTCCGCGGTGGTCTTGAGCGGCTTGTACTCGCAGCCGATCCAGCCCTTGTAACCAACGCGGTCGATGTGCCCGAACAGGAACCGATAATTGATTTCGCCGGTGCCCGGCTCGTGGCGCCCCGGATTGTCGGCGAGCTGCATGTGGCGGATTCGATCGAGGTTCTTCTCGATGGTGCGGGCGAGGTCGCCCTCCATGATCTGCATGTGATAAATGTCGTACTGCAGGAACAGATTGTCGGAGCCGGTGTCCTCGATGATGTCCAGCGCCTGCTTCGTGCGGCGCAGGAAGAAACGCGGGATGTCGTGAGTGTTGATCGGTTCGATCAAGAGAGCGATGCTGGCTTCCTTCAGCTTTTTCGCCGCGAATTTCAGATTGCCGACGAAGGTATCGCGGATGGCTTCCGTCGGCACGCCCCTGGGCGCGATGCCGGCCAGGCAGTTGAGCTGCTTGCAGCCGAGCGCGGTCGCATACTCGATAGCCTTGCCGACGCCGTCGCGGAACTCGGCCGTCCGGTCGGGATGGCAGGCGATGCCGCGCTCGCCCGACTGCCAGTCGCCGGCCGGCAGGTTGTGCAACACCTGCTTGAGCTTGTTCTTCTTCAGGCGCTCGACGAGTTCGTCCTTGTCAAACTCGTAGGGGAACAGGTATTCGACGCCCTTGAAGCCGGCCTTGGCGGCGGCGTCGAAGCGGTCGAGGAACGGCACCTCGTTGAACATCATGGTCAGATTGGCGGCGAATTTCGGCATGGTGTCCCTTCCTGCCCCTCGGCGCTTCTCATTGGGCCTTTCCGGGGCTCCCAATGACGATAACCTTAACTATATCCCGTGTAATGGCAACGCCAGCCTTCGCCGATCGGAAGACTCGGCGGCGGCGTTCTCAACCTTCCCTAGCGGTCGAGGCGGAAGATGCGGACAGCGTTGGTCTCGGCCAGCCGTTTCGCGGTTTCTGGCTTAAGTGTGCCGAGAAGCTTTCGGAAGCGTTTGATCCGCAGGCTGTAGGTCCTGTCGTTCATGACGGGCGCGTGGGCAATATCCGTGCCGATCATGAAACGCTCGGAAAAGTCCTCGTAAACGGCCTGCATCTCGGGAAAGAATCGGCCGTTCTCCTCCATCAGCGCTGTGTAAGTTTCCGAGCGCGGCCAACCGGTGCCATAGCCGTGTCCCCGCGGCGCGAAGTTCACCATGCCACCCAGGTCGCACATCAGATTAGGATGCCTGGTCAGCATGTCGCGGATGACCCGCGCATGGCTTCGGCCGCAATTGTGGGCCCAGACGTAGACGACCTTCGGGTTGTCGGCGATCAGCCGGCTGAAATTGGCAACCAGGTCCGGGGCACCCTCCATGTGGATAACGATCGGCACGTCAAACTTGGCGGCCAAGTCACTCAATTCCCTCATGAACGCCGAATAGATGGGCTGGTTGAGTTCGGCGTGAGGGCCGCTGGAATAGGCGAAGTGGCGGACGATCACTTCACCGATGCCGTGAAACTTGCCGCTGGCTAATTTCTTTTCCGTGCTTTCCAAGAGTTCCTTCACCGCATAGTCCGGCTCGCGCCATTTCTCGGATCCGGTCAATAGCGGATGTTGCATACCAACCAGGGCGAAGAAGCGGCCGGGGTGCTTGGCGGCGAGCGCCAGAGCCATGTCGTCATCGCCGGGCATGTCTAGCTCGCCCATGGGACCTGGGTAATAGCGGGCCATCAGCGTCATCGCGCGAACGCCATTCGCCTTGGTGACGCGGTCCATAACGTCGGTATCAAAAGAGCCGCCGATGTGGCCGTGGGCGTCGATGATCGGCCCGTCATAGTCCTGGGCCGCCACGCCGATGCCCGCCGGCGACGTCAAGCCGGCGAGAAATATCGCGGCGACGAGATTCCGGGCACGCCAAATGACCGCGGAGGCATTCAATCCACGACGGCTCATCGATGATTTGGTCATTGGAATAATGGAGCGGGCGAAGGGATTCGAACCCTCGACATCAACCTTGGCAAGGTTGCGCTCTACCCCTGAGCTACGCCCGCATCCGCTCCCGTTTGGGAGCGCCGATCATAGCTTCTAACGGTCGCATTTCAAGGCCGCTTTTGGCCGTTTCCGGCGCCCGGATACGGCTCCGAGGCTTGCGCCGGCAGCCCGGACAGGCCATGTATGGGAGGACCAAAAACCCGAACCGCAACTGCCCGAACGAAAGACCGCACCATGCAATACACCCTCGACCCGGATGGCTCGTTGAAGCCCGACGACCAATCCAAGAGCACCGGCCAGGCGACCGCCCGCGGCGCGGCCCCGGGCGCGGCCCAGGGCACAGCCAGGGCCTCCACCGGCGCCGGTTCGGGCGCCGGCGGGCGCGCAGCGCCCAGGGACGTGATCAAGGATTCGAGCACCGCCAACTTCATGGCCGACGTCATCGAGGCCTCGATGCAGGTACCGGTGATCGTCGACTTCTGGGCGCCGTGGTGCGGGCCGTGCAAGCAGCTCGGCCCGGTGCTCGAAAAGCTGGTGCGCGAGGCCGCCGGCATGGTGCGGCTGGTCAAGATCAACATCGACGAGAACCAGGAGCTGGCGGCGCAGATGCGCATCCAGTCGATTCCCGCCGTCTATGCGTTCAAGAACGGTCAGCCGGTCGACGGCTTCATGGGCGCGCTGCCGGAGACCCAGCTCAAGTCGTTCATCCAGCGGCTGACCGGCGGCGCCAAGACGCCGATCGAGGTCGCGCTGGTCGAAGCCAAGGCGGCACTCGAGGCCGGCGACGTCGCCACCGCGCAGGCGATCTACGCCAAGGTGCAGACCCGCGACCCGGCCAACGGCGAGGCTATCGCCGGCCTGGTGCGCGCGGCGCTGGCGCTCGGCGAGCATGCCCGCGCAAGAGAGATCATCTCGGCGCTTCCCGCCGAGGTGCTGCAGAAATCCGAGGTCGCCGCTGCCGTTTCGGCAGTCGAGTTGGCGGAAGCCGGCGAACAAACCGGAGACTCCGAGGCGCTCAGGGAGAAGCTGGCGGCCGATCCGAACGATCATCAGACACGCTTCGACTTGGCGATGGCCGAGTACGGACGCGGGCACAGCGAGGCCGCCATCGACGAGCTCCTCGAACTGTTTCGCCGCAAGCGCGCGTGGAACGATGAGGCGGCGAGGAAGCAGCTGGTCAAGATTTTCGAGGCCCTGGGCCCGACGCATCCGTTGACTGTCTCCGGCCGGCGGCGCCTGTCGTCGCTGCTGTTCTCCTGACAGGCAACCGGCCATGACCGGCGGCACCTATCCACGGAGCATCGCGGAGCTGCCCGACGCGCTGCCGATCTTCCCCTTGGCCTCTGTGCTGCTGTTGCCGGGCGGCAGGCTGCCGCTCAATATCTTCGAGCCGCGCTATCGCAATATGACCGCCGATGCCCTCGGCGGCGACCGCCTAATCGGTATCGTGCAGCCGAAGCGGCCGGAGGCGGCGTCGCAGGCTGGCTCAGTCGGCGACCGCGAAGAGGTGTTCGAGACCGGATGCGCCGGGCGCATCACCGAGTTTTCCGAGACCGACGACGGCCGGTTCCTGATCGCGCTTTCCGGGGTCTGCCGGTTCCGCATCGCGGCCGAGTTGCCGATGGTCAAGGGCTATCGCCGGGTCAGGCCGGATTGGTCGCCGTATGCCGGCGATCTCGACAACGCCTTCGGCGAGGTCACCGGCAAGGAGCGGCTGTTGAAGGCGCTTGTCGACTACGCCGCCAACAAGGGGCTCGAGGGCGACTGGGCCTCGGTCAAGGGAATGCCGGGCGAGGTGCTGGTGACCTCGCTCGCCATGATGGTGCCGCTCGCCGCCCAGGAGAAGCAGGCGCTTCTGGAGGCCCGCGACTCCGACGAGCGCGCCCGCATGCTGACACAGTTGATGGAAATGGCGATCCACGAGCGCGCCTCTGCCGGAGACCGCGCCCCGCCGGCGTTGCGGCACTGATTTCGGCGCCGCCGACCACGCAAGCGGAGAACCGAAAGGACGACACCGATGGCCAAGCGCAAGGTCGACCCAAAGCTCCTCGAGATCCTGGTCTGCCCGCTGACCAAGGGGCCACTGCGTTACGACGCCGACGCCGACGAGCTGATCAGCGAACAGGCCAAGCTGGCGTTCCCGATCCGCGACGGCATCCCGATCATGCTCGTCGACGAGGCGCGGCCGCTCGACGGCGGCAAGCCGGGCGGGCGGTGAGCGCGGCGGCGGAGAGAGACCGGCGATGAGCGAAAACCGGGGCAGCCGTCACAAGCCGGTGGAGATCCGGCTGAAACGTGCCGAGAAAGCCCTGGAGATCGAGTTCGACGACGGCAAGACCTTCCGCCTGCCAGCCGAGCTGCTGCGCGTC
Organism: Rhodospirillales bacterium; assembly: GCA_036393575.1. GTDB lineage: Bacteria > Pseudomonadota > Alphaproteobacteria > Rhodospirillales > Casp-alpha2 > JACPJY01. The sequence goes on from DASWGT010000211.1 coordinate 14,771, forward strand.
GAGAGCCCATCGGCCGAGGTGCAGGGACATGGGCCCGGCCAGCGAACCCTGGTCGCCGGGCGCCGCCACGTCGGCATCATGGCGGTCGAGCCGATCGGCAACTACGCCATCCGCATCAAGTTCGACGACCTGCACGACACCGGCATCTTCTCCTGGGATACGCTCTACGATTACGGCGAGCGCCAGGACGAGCTGTGGCGGAACTACCTTGAGGCGCTAAAGACGCGAGGCCTCAGCCGCGATCCGTAAGCCCGGCAAGCAGTTCCGGCGGCAGGTTCGCGTGTCGATTCAACCGGCGGCCATAACGCATTGAGGAATGGAAATTTTTTCGGCCGCCGCCGGCCCGATCGTCGTTCGCCGGCGACCGCCGGAGGCCCCCCGCCGCATTCAAGTATCGATTCAAGAGCCGCCCGCAACCGTTTGATCCCCGGATTCTTTTTCTAGAGGGGCTGGTCGCGCATCAGGCGCGGCAGGGCGCCTGCCAGCCCCATAGCGTTGCGCATGAACAGCCGCTTCACGGGCGGCAGCTTGTTGACGGCGGCGAGGCCCAGGTCGCGGGCCAGCCTGAGCGGGCGGACGCGGTTCGAGAACAAGCGATTGAGCCCGTCGGTCGCGGCCATCATCAGGCCGTTGTCGAAGCGGCGCCAGCGCTGGTAGCGCTCGAGCACCGCCGACGAGCCGATATCGAGGCCGAGGCGGCGGGCATCGAGAATGACTTCCGCCAGCGCCGCCACGTCGCGAAGTCCCATGTTGAGTCCCTGGCCGGCGATCGGGTGCATGGCGTGCGCCGCGTCGCCGATCAGCGCCAAGCGGCGAGCCAGCACCGTCTCGGCGAACTGCAGTGACAGCGAGTGGCTCCAGCGCGGGCCGATCACTTCGATTTCGCCTAAGAAGTCGCCGACCCGCTGTTTGAGCTCGGCCAGGATTTCGCCGTCGTCGAGGGCCATCATCGCCGGCGCCAACTCGGCCTTCTCGGTCCACACGATCGACGAGCAGTGGCCCGGCCGGCGGCAGTCGCCAACCAGCGGCAGGATGGCGAACGGCCCGGCCGGCAGGAAATGCTCGTGGGCGATGAAGTCGTGATGACGCTGATGACGGATCGAGCACACGATGCCCGCCTGGTCGTAGGACCAGCGGGTGACTCGGATGCCGGCGGCGTCGCGGCTCGGCGAGTTGCGGCCCTCGGCGGCAATGGCGAGCGGCGCCCTTATCCGGCGTCCGTCGGCGAGGATCGCATCGACGCAACCAGAGCCGCGCTGCAATGACGCGATCGCCGCCGGCGCGCGCACTGTGACGTTTTCGAGCTCACACACCCGGTGATGGAGCGCCCTGCGCAGGTTACGGTTCTCGACCATGAAACCGAACGGCTGGTCGCCGGCCTCGCGGTGATCGTAGTGAAGGAACAACGGCGATGTTCCCTCGGAGACGCGGATATCCATGATCGGCGCCGCGTCATCGGCGAGGAGCGCCCAGATGCCGAGCCGGTCGAGCAGCCGCTGCGTGCCGAGCGCGATCGCCGATGCCCGGCCGTCGAAGGCAGCGTCGAGACCGGCCAGCGGGTCCTGGGTGTCGACGACGGCGACGGTGAGCCCGGCCTGGCCGAGGGCGATGGCGAGCGTCGCGCCGACCAGGCCGCCGCCGGCGATCACCGCCTCGACGGCAAGCGGCGATGGCGCGGGTTTGCCGAGCCGGGATCGCGGCGGCCGAGATTTCACATGCCGGGGGCGGGCTGTGGAACGGGTCATCGCCTTTAATGTCCGAGTTTGGTGCCGCTTGTCCAGGGGCGGGTCGCGGCGGCCCGCGCCGCCGCTTCGGGGGCCGCTGCTTAATTTCTAGGCTGAATCGAAAATATGCATAGTTTTTATGCTATCCGACCTCGGCAACGGCCGTCGCCGGAGCCGGCGGGATCACTTTAACTCATTGATTTTATAGGTATTTATTTGAAATCGGCAGAGTCGGCACGGTTCTTGAGTTGGTACTGCCGTTACGGGCCAACCGTCTGCCCGCAAGCCTTGCCAACCGGCGGCGGTCGCCCCGCCCGAAACCGCAGACGGAAAGATCGGGGAGCGCCGCCAAGGGATGAGAGGATCACGCGCGATGAAGCTGGTTATGGCTGTCATCAAGCCGTTCAAGCTGGAGGACGTGCGCCAGGCTTTGACGCAACAGGGCATCGAGGGAATGACCATCAGCGAGGTCAAGGGATTCGGCCGGCAAAAGGGCCAAGCCGAGATCTACCGTGGCGCCGAATACACGGTCAATTTCCTGCCCAAGGTCAAGATCGAGGTCGCCGTCAAGGACGACATGGTCGAAGCGGTGATCGATGCGATCACCAAATCCGCCGCCACCGGCAAGATCGGCGACGGCAAGATTTTCGTCTATCCATTGGAAAAAGCGGTCCGCATCAGGACCGGCGAAACCGACGCGGAAGCGTTGTAGGAGGGCATGGCAATGCGAACGTTGAAACTGTTTTCAATCTTACTGGGCCTTGCCCTGACGGCGTATTTAGGCTCGGCTGGCGATGTTTTGGCGCAGACCGCGGCGGCGCCCGCCGCGCCCCCGCCACCGCCGAAGCTGGATAGCGGCGACACCGCCTGGATGCTGGCGTCGACGGCTCTGGTGCTGCTGATGACCATTCCCGGCTTGGCGCTGTTCTACGGCGGCATGGTCCGCAAGAAGAACGTGCTGGCGACCGTAATCCAGAGCTTCGCCACCTGTTGCGTGGTCACCGTCATGTGGATGGTGGTCGCCTATTCGCTCGCCTTCTCCGACGGCGGCGGGATGCAAGCCTATCTCGGCGGGTTCTCGAAAGTGCTGTTCAAGGGCATCGGCAAGGATACGCTCCAGGGCACGATCCCGGAATCGGTGTTCGCCATCTTCCAGATGACGTTCGCCATCATTACCCCGGCGCTGATCTGCGGCGCCTTCGCCGACCGCATGAAGTTCTCATCCATGATCGTGTTCATGGCCGCCTGGGTGGTCATCGTCTACGCCCCGATCGCGCACTGGGTCTGGGGCGGCGGATTCCTCGCAAAGCTCGGCGTACTCGATTTCGCCGGCGGCACCGTGGTCCATATCAACGCCGGCGTCGCCGGCCTGGTCTGCGCCATCGTGCTCGGCCGACGCCGCGGCTACGGCACCGAGAACATGGCGCCGCACAACATGGTGCTGAGCGTCATCGGCGCCTCGCTGCTGTGGGTCGGCTGGTTCGGCTTCAACGCCGGCTCGGCGGTCGCCGCCAACGGCTCCGCCGGCATGGCGATGGCGGTGACCCAGATCGCCACCGCGGCGGCCGCGCTGTCGTGGATGTTCGTCGAGTGGGCGTTCCGCGGCAAGCCGAGCGCACTCGGCATCGTGTCGGGCGCCGTCGCCGGCCTGGTCGCGATTACCCCGGCGTCGGGCTTCGTCGGCCCGGTCGGCGCGCTGATTATCGGCATTGCCGCCGGCGTCGCCTGCTACTGGGGCGCGGTGGTACTGAAGCCGAAGTTCCGCTATGACGACTCCCTAGACGTGTTCGGCGTCCACGCCATCGGCGGCATCGTCGGCGCGCTGTTGACCGGTGTGTTCGCGGCCGAGGCGATCGGCGGCACCAAGGGCGTGCTCGAGGGCAACACCATGCAGTTGCTGATCCAGCTCGAGGGCATCGTCGGCACCATCGTCTACTGTGCCGTCGCCACCTACATCATCCTCAAGATCATCGGCGCCGTGATGGGCTTGCGCGTCGACGAGGAGACGGAGATCGGAGGCCTCGACTACAACCTCCACGGCGAAACCGTGCAATAACCTCGAGCGCCAGGGGCGGGCCGTCTCGCAGCCGGTCCGCCCCTGCTCTTCCCTTTTCTCCCCCTTTGTGCCGGAAGGCTCCCGCCTTCCGGCTTTTTTTGCCGGCTCGCGGAAGCTACCATCGCCGGATTCCCAACATTGGATCGCCCGCGCCGTCATGCTCAATCCCCGCGTCTCCGATCTCCCGGATTATCCGTTTGACCGCTTGAGGACCCTGCTCGACGGGGTCGAGCCGCCGGCCGGCATGAAGCCGCTGGTGCTGTCGGTCGGCGAGCCTCGGCATTCGCCGCCCGCGATGATCGCCGAGACGCTCGCCGAAAACGCCGGCCTGTGGGGCCGCTATCCGCCGGGCGACGGCACGCCCGAATTCCGCGCCGCCGTCGCCGACTGGCTGATCCGCCGCTACGGCTTGGGTGAAGGCGCCGTCGATCCCGATCGGCACGTGCTGCCGGTCGCCGGCACCCGCGAAGCGCTGTACCTGATCAGCGCCCTGGTGGTGCCGCAGAAGAAGGCCGGCGGCGTACCGGCAGTGGTGATGCCGAATCCGTTCTATCACGTCTATGGCGGCGCGGCGGCGGTTTGTGGCGCCGAGCCCATCTACCTGCCGGCAGCGCCCGAGACCGGGTTCCTTCCCGACATCGCGGCGCTGGATGAGAAGACCCTCAAGCGCACGGCGCTGTTCTATTTCTGCTCGCCGGCCAACCCGCAGGGCGCGGTGGCCGGGATCGAGACTTTGAAGGCCGCCATCCGGCTCGCCCGCGAGCACGACTTCGTGCTGGTCGCCGACGAATGCTACGCCGAGATCTATGACCGCGACCCGCCGCCGGGCGCGTTGCAGGCCTGCGCCGCGCTCGGAGAAGGCTTCGACAACGTGCTGGTCTTCCACTCGCTGTCCAAGCGTTCGAGCGCGCCCGGGCTCCGCTCCGGTTTCGTCGCCGGCGACGACAAGCTGATCAAGCCGTTCAAGCGGCTGCGCAACTACGTCGGCCCGCAGGTTCCGATGCCGGCGATCGCGGCGTCGACGGCGCTGTGGCGGGACGAGACGCACGTCGAGGCCAACCGCGCGCTTTATCGCCGCAAGTTCGCGATCGCCGAGGACGTCCTCGGCGGCCGGTTCGGGTTCTATCGTCCGGCCGGCGGCTTCTTCCTGTGGCTCGACGTGGGCGACGGCGAGACCGCGGCGAAGCGCCTGTGGTCCGAGGCGGCGATCAGGACGTTGCCCGGCGCCTACATCGGGCGGCCGGACGCCTCCGGGCGCAACCCGGGCGGACGCTACCTGCGGCTCGCCCTGGTCGATGATCCGGAGACCACCGCCGAGGCCCTCGAAAGACTCGTTAAGGTATTGTAAACATTCATCATGTAGAACCGGCGCATGGCTCAGACCATGCGCTTTTTCGACCGTCCCAAGGGTCGCGTCGTCATCGGCTTCCAGGCCACCGGCGGCGTGCTGCCGCTGGCGCTCGTCCAATTCTTCAAACGCCGCCTGGCCGAGATTTGGGGCTTGGCGCTGCTGGCGCTGGCGTTGTTCCTGATTGCCGCCGTCGCCACCTTCACCCCCGGCGACGTCTCGCTCAACAGCGCCGGCAACGGTGCGCCGGGAAACATCTTCGGCGTCGCCGGGGCGATTGTCGCCGACTTGGCGCTGCAGACGTTCGGCGTCGTCGGCCTGGCGCCGGCGTTGGCGCTTCTCGCCTGGAGCTGGCGGATGATGACCAAGCGCGGCGTTTCCTTGTGGGGGATGCGGCTGGGTTTGCTGATCGCCGCCATGGTGCTCGGTGCCGCCGCCGCCGGCGTGCTGCCGCTGCCCGCCGGCTGGCCGTTGATGACGCGCCTCGGCGGTGTCGTCGGCAGTTTGGTTTTCGGCCACATCTCGGATGCCGGGCAGCTGTTGAAGCTGGATCCGCGGATCATCGCCGCCGTCATCGCCGTGCTGGCGCTCGCTGCGTTCGTCCCGGCGCTCGGGCTCTCCAGGCGCGAGTGGTGGGCCTGGGGCCGCGCCATCGCGCGCCTGGTCCAGGCGCTCGGGCACGGCGCCCGCGCCGGCCGCGATGCGTTCGGCGTCATGCCGGCGTGGCGGCCGACCGCCGCTCCGGCGGCGGATGAATCCTCCGGCGACATCGACGCCGACGACGACATCGGGCCCGCCGCGGTCGGCGCCGACGGGTCGAAGCCGGTGGCTTTCCGACCGTCGCGCACCGGCCTCGTCGAGGCCAAGAAATCGCGCCTCAAGCTCGGCCGCCGCGTGCACAAGGAGCGCCAAGGCAAACTCGATCTCGGATCGAAGAAGGATTACCAGGCGCCGCCGCTGGATATTCTGGACAAGGTGTCGGAGGCCGACCGCGGCGCCGCCCTCAACAAGGATTCGCTGCAGCAGAACGCCAAGTTCCTGGGCAGCGTGCTCGAGGACTTCGGGGTGCGCGGCGAGATCGTCAAGGTCCGCCCGGGCCCGGTGATCACGCTCTACGAGCTGGAGCCGGCGCCGGGCACCAAAACGTCGCGGGTGATCGGGCTTGCGGACGACATCGCGCGCTCGATGAGCGCCGTATCGGTGCGCATCGCCGTGGTGCCCGGCCGCAGCGTCATCGGCATCGAGCTCCCCAACATCACCCGCGAGATGGTGAATCTGCGCGAGCTCCTGGCGTCGGAAGCCTTCGAGAAGGCGCTGGCGAAGTTGCCGCTGGCGCTCGGCAAGGACATCGGCGGCGCGCCGGTGATCGTCGATCTCGCCCGCATGCCGCATCTGCTCATCGCCGGCACCACCGGCTCGGGCAAGTCGGTAGCGATGAACACCATGATCCTGTCGCTGCTCTATCGGATGCCGCCCGAGGAATGCAAGTTCATCATGATCGATCCGAAGATGCTGGAGCTTTCCGTCTACGAAGGCATTCCGCACCTGCTGACGCCGGTGGTCACCGAATCATCGAAGGCGATCGTGGCGCTGAAGTGGACCGTGCGCGAGATGGAGGAGCGCTATCGCGCCATGTCGCAGCTCGGCGTGCGCAACATCCGCGGCTACAACGTCCGCCTCGTCGAGGCCCGCAAAAAGGGCGAGACCCTGATGCGGCGCGTGCAGACCGGGTTCGACGAGGACGGCAAGCCGATCATGGAGGACCAGCCGCTTGACTTGGACCCGTTGCCGTTCATCGTCGTCGTCGTCGACGAGATGGCGGACCTGATGATGGTCGCCGGCAAGGACCTGGAGGCCTCGGTCCAGCGCCTGGCGCAGATGGCGCGCGCCGCCGGCATCCACCTGATCATGGCCACACAGCGGCCGTCGGTGGACGTCATCACCGGCACCATCAAGGCCAACTTCCCGACCCGCATCAGCTTCCAGGTGACGTCCAAGATCGACAGCCGCACCATCCTCGGCGAGCAGGGCGCCGAGCAGCTTCTCGGTCAGGGCGACATGCTGTACATGGTCGGCGGCGGCCGCATCAGCCGCGTGCACGGGCCGTTCGTCTCCGACGAGGAGGTCGAGCGCGTGGTCAAGTTCATGAAGCGCCAGGGCCAGCCGGTCTATATCGACGAAATCACCGAAGAAGACGCCGCCGACAATCCGTTCGCGAACGGCGTCGGGCGCGGCGGCGACGACCTTTACGACGAGGCGGTGGCGTTGATCTCCCGCGAGGGCAAGGCATCGACCAGCTTCATCCAGCGCCACCTGCAGATCGGCTACAACCGGGCCGCCCGCATCATCGAGCAGATGGAGACCGAAGGCCTGGTCAGCCCCGCCAACCGGGTCGGCCGGCGCGAGGTGCTGGTCGGCCGCAACAGCTGATTCCCGGCGCCGCCCGCCGCGTCGCTCTTCGCCCCTTTACCCGCCGCCCGGCGTTCTTTAAAACGACGCCATCATGATCGAGCTCGCGCGTCGTTTCCCGGCATTGCCGGACATCCTCCGGCTGATCGCGGCAGTGGCAGCGGCCGCACACCTGACCTCCGCCACCGTCGCCGCGGCCCCGCCGCAGCTCAGCGCCGCCGACAGGGTCGAGGTCAAGCGCATCGAGACCTATCTCAACGGCATCAAGACCATCAAGGCGCGTTTCCTGCAGGTGTCGTCGGGGGGCGACTATTCCGAGGGCAACCTGTATTTCGCCAAGCCCGGCAAGATGCGCCTCGAATACGACGATCCGAAGCCGATCCTGATCGTTTCCAACGGCGTCAACCTCACCTATTACGACAAGCTCCTGAAACAGATCAGCTACTTCAGCCTGGAATCGACGCAGGCGGCGATTCTGCTCCGGGAACACATTTCGTTTTCGTCGGGCGACGTCCTGGTCACCGCGTTCGAGCGCGGCGCCGGCGTGCTCAGATTGACGGTGATCAAGGGCACCGACCCGCTCGAAGGCAACCTGACCCTGATCTTCTCCGACAAGCCGCTCGATCTGAAGAAATGGACGGTCACCGACGCGCAAGGAGTGGTCACCAACGTGTCGCTGCTGGGACCCCGGTTCGACCTGCCGCTGGACCCGGAGCTGTTCGCCTTCGAGCCGCCGCCGGAAGCCATCCACGCCAATTGAGCCGCGGCTTTGCGGGGGGTTGGAAATCCCGGCCCGCGATCCCATCTAATAAGTCAACGGACCGGCCGCGGTCAGCCGCGCAACCGGCCCTCAAGGATGGTTCCCCCACCATCCCGGGGCTCCCCCAGGGAGCCATTAGCGCCCGGCCACCCCTTGCCGGGCGCTTTTCTTTTCGCGGCTCACGGCACCAGCCGGTAGCCGCCGGGCTCGGTGATCAGGATGCGGGCGTTGGAAGGGTCGGCCTCGATCTTCTGGCGCAGCCGGTAGACGTGCGTTTCGAGCGTGTGGGTGGTGACGCCGGCGTTGTATCCCCACACCTCGTCCAGCAGCACGTCGCGGCCGACCACCTTGTCGCCGGCGCGATAGAGATATTTCAGGATCGCCGTTTCCTTGTCCGTCAGGCGCACCTTTTTCCTTTCGTCGGCGCTCAAGAGCAGCAGCTTATTCGCCGGCTGGAAGGTGTAGGGCCCGATCGAGAACACGGCGTCGTCGCTGCGTTCGTGCTGGCGGATGTGGGCGCGCAAGCGCGCGAGCAACACGCCGAGCCGGAACGGCTTGGTGATGTAATCGTTGGCGCCGGCGTCGAGCCCGAGGATGGTGTCGGCGTCGGTATCGGCGCCGGTCAGCATGATGATCGGCGAGGTGACGCCGTTGCGGCGCATCAGGCGGCAGACCTCGCGCCCGTCCATGTCCGGCAACCCGACGTCGAGGATGATGACGTCGAAATAGTCCTCCTTCGCGATCTCCAGCGCCTTGGCGGCGGATTCGGCGCCGGTAGTCGCGAACTCCTCGTGCAGCTGGAGCTGCTCGCCCAGCATCTCGAGCAGCGTCGTGTCGTCGTCGACGATCAGGATCCTCTTGCCGGTGGTCATGGTCTTCCGTTTGCCGACCTTTTTCCGCGGGTCCGACGCAAAAATGACGTGCCGTATCGGCATAAGATAGTATAAAAGCGTCCCGCGTTCACGGGCGATAAGGCGTCCGTCGGTCCGTAATCAACGCTATCATCGCAGCCATGAGCAAGCCGCCCTTCGAATTGATCCCGATGCCAGCCTCCCGCGAGCCGGCGTCGCTGCTGGCGGTCGATCGCGCCGTTTCCGAAGTCCGGCGCGGGCGCTTCGTCGCCGTCGCCGGCGCCGGCGGCATTGCGGTGCTGGTGCAGGCGGCCGAGGCGGTCACCCCGGAGGCCCTGATCGAACTCAGGCGGATCAGCCGTTCCGATCCGGTGGTCGCCGTCACCGCGCGCCGCGCCGCGGTGTTGGGTTTGGCCGAGACCGTCAGCAACATCGTCACCCTCGCCGGCGCCGCGGGATTGTCCGCCGACGTGATCCGCGACCTCGCCGATCCGCTGTCCGACGATCCGCTGCCCGACGCCGCCAAGGCGTCGCTGACCGTGACGGTCAGGAAAACGCCGACCTTCGACTGCGAGAGCGCCGCCGTCGCGCTGATGAAGCTGGCCCGGCTGCTGCCGGCCGCGGTGGCGGCCAAGATCGCCGACCCGACCGCCGAAGACCTGATGGCGTGGGCGTCGCGCCACGATCTGCTGCTGGTCGACTGCGGCGACATCTTCCAGTACGACGGCACCGCGGCGCGGACGCTGCGCGCCGTCGGCTCGGCCAGGGTGCCGCTCGTCGACAGGCACGACACGCGGATCACCGCGTTCCGGCCGCTCGACGGCGGGCTCGAGCATCTGGCCATCGTCATCGGCGAGCCCGCTAAGGATCGGCCGGTGCTGACGCGGCTGCACTCGGAATGCTTCACCGGCGATCTGCTCGGCAGCCTGCGGTGCGATTGCGGCAGCCAACTGCAAGGCGCGATCAAGGAAATCGCCGCCGCCGGCAGCGGCATCCTCATCTATCTGGCGCAGGAGGGCCGCGGCATCGGCCTCGTCAACAAGCTGCGCGCCTACGAGCTGCAGGACCGCGGCTTCGACACCATGGACGCCAACGAGCAGCTCGGCTTCGACGCCGACGAGCGGGTGTACCTGCCGGCGGCCCAAATCCTGCGCCAGCTCGGCTTCACGCGGGTGCGGCTGATGACCAACAACCCGGACAAGGTGACGGCGCTCGGCGACTGCGGCATCGCGGTCGAGGAACGGGTGCCGCACGCCTTCCCGTCCAACAAGCACAACGAATCCTACCTGCGCACCAAGGCCGCCCGCGGCGGCCACGTGTTCTAGGCGCCGGACCCGTAACCGCCCTCGTCGCGGTCCTTGCGTCGGCGCCGATTCGTCCGCACATCGTCCGAAACTCGTCCGGATATCGTCGGAAACTCGTCCGAATATCGTCGGAAACTCGTCGGAAACTCGTCCGAATCTCATCATTTTCCGCCCGCAATTTCGGCCTAATCCGTTGATCCGCTTCGATTCCCGCCCCGGAAATTTCTCAGAATCTCGTCATTTATCGTCATTTATCGTCATTTCGACCGCAATCCCAATCCCTTGCATCGGCAAGGAATCGCCGTCGGTGCCGCGCCGGGGGCCGGGGGCCGGTAATCCCTCTTCACGATGTCCAAGAGCTAAAGAACGTATCAAGAACATAGGCCGTCCCGGCGGCAATGTCAAGGGGGGGCGGACGGCGGTATTTCTTGCCGAAGGAACCGTCGGACCGGGCCGGCAAGCCCCTATAACCGTTTGATCTTGCAAGATTCCCGCTCTGGCATCGCTTTTGCACTGTTATTGGCAAACG
>DASWGT010000212.1:0-60538 GCA_036393575.1 Rhodospirillales bacterium
CGCCACGGCCGGGCGTTGACGCTGCGCGTTTCCATCGACCATCACACCCAGGCCAAGCACGAGGCGATCCGCGGCTTGGGCTCGTGGGCGCCGATGCTGGAGGGCCTGCGCTGGCTTGCCGTCAATGACTTTGGCCTGGCCGTCGCCGGACGCACCTGTTGGAGCGAGAGCATGGAAGAGGCTCGCCGCGGCTACGCGCGACTGTTCGAGCGCGAGAGCATACCGATCGACGCCGCCGATCCGGCAAGGCTGGTGCTGTTCCCGGAGATGGACGCCGCCCTCGACGTGCCGGAGATCACCATGCAGTGCTGGGAGATCCTCGGCGTCGCGCCGGAGACCATGATGTGCGCGACCTCGCGGATGATCGTCAAGCGCCAGGGCGCGGCCTCGCCGGTGGTGGTGCCGTGCACGCTGTTGCCCTACGATCCCGCGTTCGAACTCGGCGCGGGCCTAGCGCGGGCGGCGAAGACGGTGCAGCTCAACCACCCCCACTGCGCCCGGTTCTGCGTGCTCGGCGGCGCCAGTTGCAGCCCGCAATGAGCGCCGCCGCGACCGCGCCGGTGGCGGAAGCGGTGCTCGACCTCGGCCAAGTCGACGGGCCGCTGTTTTGCTTCGGCGGCCCGTATTCGAATTTGCAGGCGACGGCGGCGGTGCTGGCCGAGGCGAAACGCCGGGGCTTCCCGCCCGAGCGCATCGTGTGCACCGGTGACGTGGTCGCCTATTGCGCCGATCCGGCGGCGACCGTGGCGCGGGTGCGCGACGCCGGCATCCGCGTGGTGATGGGCAACTGCGAGGAATCGCTGGCCTTCGAGGCCGCCGACTGCGGCTGCGGCTTCGTCGAAGGCAGCCCGTGCGCCGAATGGTCGAAGGACTGGTTCGCGGCTGCGGCGGCCGCCCTCGACGACGCCGCCAAGCGCTGGATGGCGTCGCTGCCACGCTCGATCCGGCTCACCCTCGGCAGCCGAAGGCTCGCGGTCATCCACGGCGGCGACGACGACATCAGCCGCTACATCTTTGCCTCGACGCCGTGGCCGGAGAAGGCCGCCGTCCTCGACCGATTGGCCGTCGACGGCGTCGTCGCCGGCCACGCCGGCGTGCCGTTCACGCAAGTGGTCGGCGGCCGGCTGTGGCACAACGCCGGCGTCGTCGGCATGCCGGCCAACGACGGCACGCCGCGCGGCTGGTTCTCGATCCTGGCAGCCGCCGCCGACGGCGTGCACGTGACCATCCACCAGCTCGCCTACGACCACCTGGGCGCCGCTCGCGCCCTCGCCGCCGCCAGCCCCGGCCTGCCCTACGCGAAGACCCTCGAGGACGGCCTGTGGCCGAACATGGACGTGATGCCGCCCGCCGAACGCCGGCTCACGGGCCGGCCATTGAGGCCGCGGCCGGTGGTGTGGCCCGGCGTTCCGGCCGCCGCCGCGGAGTGACGGCGCCCGCCCGGCCCAAGATCCGGTCACCAAACGACCCCGGGATTGCCGCAATCCCGCCGCAAACCACCGCAGCCTCGCCATACTCCTCCCTTAGCCTGCGGCGCACCATCGGCACCGGGCCGCCTTCGCGCCCGCATCGGAGGATCACGCCATGAAAAATATTATCCGCAAGCTGCCGCTGTTGCTGGTCTTTGCCACGGCCGGCTGCGGCGCCCTATTCGACTACGACGATCTCAGGCGCGCCGAACCCAAGGGACAGGACTTCAACGCGGCGCTGACCCGCGAGTACAAGGCATTCGCCCTGTTCGAGCGCGACGACATGTGGGACCTGCTCGACGCCCATCACTTCCGCAACAAGGCGATGGCCAGCGCGGCCGGCCGCACGCCGGTGCCGGAACATCTCGACGACCGGACGTTGCCCTTTGACCATCTGCCCGAGTTGACCGCCGCCCGCGCGCGCTTGGTCAAGACGCTAGACAGCGGCGGCGGCCGCTTCGTGCCAGAGCCGGCGGCGCGGGCGCAGGTGCGGTTCGACTGCTGGGTCGAGCAGCAGGAAGAGGACATGCAGCCCGACCACATCCAAGAGTGCCGGGACGGGTTCTACGCCGCGCTCGTCACTGTCGAGCGCGCGCTCGCCGCGGCCGGCGACAAGCCCGGCGACGGCGCGATGGCGACCAAGGCGATGGCGACAGTGCCGGCGATCGCATCAGGACAATCGGGTGCGTTCACGCTGTTCTTCGACTTCGACAGCGCCGAGTTGACGCCCGAACACGCCGATGCCCTCGACGCCATCGTCACGGCGGCTAAGGACGGCCGCGCGGTGCGGCTGATGATCGGCGGCCACGCCGACCGCGCCGGCCCCGAACCCTACAACATGGCGCTGTCGCGCCGGCGCGCCGAAGCCATCGAGCAAGGGCTCGTCCGCCGCGGGCTGGATCGCGACCACGTGACCCTCATCGCCTACGGCGAACAGCGGCCTCGTATCGCCACGCCGAACGGGATGCGCGAGCCCCTAAACCGCCGCGTCGAGATCGTCGTCGGTACCGGGCCGTCGTTGTAGCCGACGTTCCGGACCGGGTTTCGCGGCCCGGCGAAACGCCGAAACCCTAAGGAAGGCGGGGCCCCTGCCCCGCCTTCCCGTTTGCCGGGAATTTGCCGGGAAACGGCGGAATATCCCAGATTTTAATTGGCAATGCCGGTCCGGCCTGGAAATATCGGGTGCCGGGCCTATCTAATAAGGCCTGGCGACAACGGCCCGGGGCGTATCGCGTGCGCCGAGCCCTCGACAAGGAAGCCATGCGATGATGGGCGCGACCGACTCCAGGAGCTACGCCGAGACCACCGGCGCGATCACGGTCAGCGTCGAGCCGATCTATCTGGAGGACCAGTCGGACCCTGACGACAACCATTTTGTCTGGGCCTACCATGTCCGCATCGAGAATCATGGGAAACGGACCGTGCAGTTGATGACGCGCCACTGGCGGATTACCGATTCGCTAGGCAAGGTGCACGAGGTGCGCGGCGACGGCGTGGTCGGCGAGCAGCCGGTGCTGACCCCTGGAGGGGCGTTCGAGTATACCAGTGGCACGCCGTTGAGCACGCCGTCCGGCATCATGGACGGCAGCTACCAGATGGAGACCGATACCGGCGAACGGTTCGACGTCAAGATTCCCGCGTTCTCGCTCGACAGCCCCCATCACCGGCGGCAGCTCCACTAACGAGTCCGCTGAGCGGAGAAAACCGATGGATAAGATCGTTCCCGCGCCGAAACCGCTGAAGGTAGTCGGCGGCGAAAAGGCCGCCGGCCGCGCGACCGACGACGGCGACGGCCCGATCGCGCCGGTCGCCGACAGGCCGAGCCGCGCCGAGGCCGAAGAGGCGGTCCGCACCTTGATCAAGTGGGCGGGCGACGACCCGGCCCGCGAGGGGCTGATCGATACGCCGGCCCGCGTTGTACGCTCCTACGAGGAATTCTTCGAGGGTTACGCGGCGTGCCCGAGCGACATCCTCGAGCGCACGTTCGAGGAAACCGACGGCTACGACGAGATCGTGCTGCTGCGCGACATTCGCTTCGAATCCCATTGCGAGCACCACATGGCACCGATCATCGGCAAAGCCCACGTGGCGTATCTGCCGCACCGTCGGATCATCGGCATCAGCAAGCTCGCGCGCCTGGTCGAGGTGTTCGCCCGCCGGCTGCAAATCCAGGAGAAGATGACCGCCCAGATCGCCAACACTATCGACAGGGTGCTGGAGCCGAAGGGCGTCGCCGTCGTGGTCGAGGCGGCGCACCAATGCATGACCACCCGCGGCGTCCACAAGCCGGGCGTGGTCATGGTCACTAGCCGCATGCTCGGCGCCTTCCGCGACGACCCCTCGACGCGGCGCGAGTTCCTGGCGATTGTCGGCAATCTGTCGTCCGGCGGGACGCCGTTCTCCTGATCCCGGCGACCCCGCCGCCCGCGCGTCCCACCGCCTTTCCTACCGCCCGCCTTATCGACTAATATCCGGTGGCCCGGAACGGTTCGTTCCGGGCACCTTCGGGGCGCCAATGCGACGCTGGATCTATATCCTTTCGGTGATCGTGGTGCCGTGGGCCGCCGCCAGCTGGGCGGCGGAGACCCGCGTCGCGCTGATCATCGGCAACAGCGACTACGCCGCCGTGGCGCGGCTTCGCAATCCCGCCCATGACGCCGCCCTGATGGCCGACACGCTGCGCGCACTCGGTTTCGACGTGGAGCTGGCCCTCGACGCCGGCCAGCGACAGATGAAGCGGGCTATCCAGCGATTCGGCGAGCGCCTCGGCGCCGCCGGCAAGGAAGGCGTAGGCTTGTTCTATTACGCCGGCCACGGCATCCAGGCGCATGGCGAAAACCACCTCATCCCGACCGACGCCAAGGTGAAAAGCGACGCCGATCTGGACATCGAGGCGGTCAACGCCAATTGGGTCTTGCGCCAGATGGAGGCGGCGTCGGCGCGGATCAACATTGTCGTCCTCGATGCTTGCCGCAACAATCCGTTCCCTTCGGCCGCCCGGTCCGCCGGTGGCGGCCTGGTACGCATGGATGCGCCGGCCGGCACGTTGATCGCCTACGCCACGGCCCCCGGCAAGGTGGCGATGGACGGCGACGGCACCAACAGTCCCTACACGGGCGCGCTCGCGATCGCCATGCGGCGGCCCGGGCTCGCCATCGAGGAGGTGTTCAAGGAGGTCCGCAAGGATGTGCAAGCGGGGACGCGCGGCATCCAGGTGCCGTGGGAGGCTACCTCGCTCACCGGCCGGTTCTCGTTCGTCCCCGGCGAGTCGGCGGCGCCTCAGGTGGCGGCAGCGCCGCGTCCCGCCCCCGGCGGCGAGATACAGGTCGAGGTGGCATTCTGGCAGTCCATCCAGTCGAGCAAGGACGTCAGGGAATTCGAGGCTTATCTGACGCGCTACGGCGAACGCGGCGTGTTCTCGATGCTGGCCGCCAACCGGGTCGCCGCACTGCGCGCCGAAGGCGGCGTCACCCGCGGCGCACCCGATAAGTCCGACCAGCAGCTCGCCGCCGAAGCCCTGATCCGGGCCCGCAAGATGATCCAGGACATGGTCGCCAACGCCGGGTCGCTGATGGGCGCGAAGGATACCGACCCGACCGAGCGGGTGAACAAGTTCCGGGGCATGCTCGGCACCGTCGTCGATTTCAAGCCGATGGCGCGGTTCGTCCTCGGCCAGCATTTCGAGACCGCGACGCCCGAACAGTGGGAGCGGTTCTTCCTTACCTACAAGGAATTGTTCCTGTCTGGCTACGAGTTCTCTGCTGCCAAGTCATGGACCGGCAAGTACGAGCTGGAAAGCGTTCGCGAGTACGGCAACGACATCCTGGTGACGGTGAAGTTCGTGCGCCACGACGCGGCGCCTCTCAAGGTCGGCTTCCGAATCCGGCGGCGGCCGGAGAGCTTTTTCGGCTACAAGATCATCGATGCCGTCACCGAGGGCCTGAGCCTGGTGACGACGCAACGTGGCGATTTCGCCGGCGTGCTGGCGAACGGCGGTATCGATCGCCTCATCCAGACGCTCGAGACCCGCTTCGGAAAGGCGGTCAAGCCGATCGTGATTCCCGACTAGTCCGCGGGCCGCGATTGCCGTTTTCGGCCTTGATTCGGCCACCCGGAGGGGTTTGAGTGAGCGCCGACGGCCTGTCCGGGTATGATGGCGGACCCCGGAGACTCAACAGGGAACCTCAAACGAGGAACGCGGAAGAGGTATCGTCCCATCATGGACTTCCGGCCGATCTTCCTGATCGTCGGCATGCTTCTGGCGACGCTGGCGCTGACGATGCTAGTGCCGGCGGCGGTGGACGCGTTCGCCGGCCATGCCGATTGGCAGGTGTTCGCCATGTCGGCTGGTGTCACGTTGTTCGTCGGCGTCGCCATGGCGCTAACCTGTCGCGCCGGCGACATGCAGCTTTCCATCCACCAGGCTTTCGCCATGACGACGCTGAGCTGGTTGCTGCTGGCGACATTCGCGACCATCCCGTTCGTGTTTTCCGAGCTCCGGCTTAGTTTCACGGACGCCTTTTTCGAGGCGATGTCGGGGTTCACCACCACCGGCTCGACGGTGATCGTCGGGCTCGATAAGGCACCGCCGGGGATCCTGGTATGGCGGTCGCTGCTGCAATGGCTCGGCGGGCTCGGCATCATCGTCATCGCGATCGCCGTGCTGCCGATGCTGCGGGTCGGCGGCATGCAGCTGTTCCGCATGGAGAGCTCCGACCGCTCGGAAAAAGCGTTGCCGCGCGCCGCCCAGATCGCCAGCGCCATCGGCATCATCTATGTGGTGCTGACCGGCATCATCGCCATTGCCTACTGGCTGGCCGGGATGAGCGGCTTCGATGCCATCAATCACACGATGACCACCATCGCCACCGGCGGATACTCCACCCACGACAATTCGATCGGCCATTTCGACAACGTCAAGATCGAGATGATCGCCATCGTCGGCATGCTCGCGGGCAGCCTGCCGCTGGTGCTTTATCTGAGGACAATCCAGGGTAAACCGTTGGCCGTCCTCAGCGACGGCCAAGTGCAGTGGTATCTGTCGATCATCGCCATGGTGGTCGTTTCGACCGCCGCATGGTTGTGGCTGCAGAGCGGCGTCCACCCGTTGACGGCGCTCCGGCAGGCCGCGTTCAACATCGTCTCGGTGATCACCACCACCGGCTACGCCACCGCCGACTACGGCCTGTGGGGCAGTTTCGTCATTCCGGTATTCTTCTTCATCACCTTCGTCGGCGGCTGCTCCGGCTCCACCGCCGGCGGCATCAAGATCTTCCGCATCCAGGTGCTTTACGCCGCCGCCCGCATGCAGCTCCGCCGCCTGGCGCACCCGCATGGGGTTTTCATCCCGCACTACAACCGGCGGCCGATCTCGGAAGACGTCATCGTTTCGGTGCTCAGCTTCTTCTTCATGTGGTTCTTCATCTTCGCGGTGCTGTCGCTGGGGCTCGGCCTGCTCGGGCTGGATTTCCTCACCGCCGTGTCGGCGGCGGCGACCGCGATCGCCAACGTCGGCCCGGCGTTGGGGCCGATCGCCGGGCCGGCGGGCAATTTTTCGTCGTTCCCCGACGCCGCCAAGTGGCTGCTGGCGGCCGGCATGCTGGTCGGCCGCTTGGAGCTGTTCACGGTGATGGTGATGTTCAGTCGCTCGTTCTGGCGCGGCTGACGGACTTTTTCAGGAAACTTTATTTGAGCCAGGCGCCGAGGTACTGGCGGACGTTCTTTTCCATCTCGGCGTTGAAGTCGGTCATCATCGCCTCGACCTCCTTGAACCAGATCCGGTCGCGCTCGTTCAGGGAAACATCCTCGCGCATGGTGGTGAAGCGGGTGACGCGCGCCTCGGCGCGGCCGCGCCGACGGGCGTCGGCCACCTCCAGCGATGCCTCGACCAGGAAATCGTAGCGTTGCGCCTGCTGCTTGGTGAACGTCGCCTTGAGGCCGGTCTTCTGTTCCAGCGGCGTCTCGACGACGCTGGCGACGTGGATGACTAGTTGCGCCGTGCCCGAACGGCCGATCGGCTTCAGGCGGTCGGCGGCCCACCGCCGCAGCGCCTTGATCGGCGGCGCCGGCACCAAGTGATCGACATTGGGCGCCTTCATCGGCGGCTGGTAGCGGGCGACGACCTCGACGCTGGCGACGTCGAGGCTGATCGGAGCCAGGTGCGCGAACGTCATCTCGGGGAACTTCTGCACCTGCACCGGCGTCTCGCACGCGGCGAGCGCCAGCGCCAGCACCGCGGGGAGGCCGACCAGGAGAAAACGCGTCACGGTTCGGTTCATGGCGGAAACCTCTGCACCAGTTGTTTGAGACTAGGGATTCGTCCGGCCGCGATCAAGGGCCGGCGGCCGGCCCTCGAAAAGTGCCGCGAGCTCGGCCTCGTCGAAATGATAGTCGGTCTTGCAGAACTCGCATGTGATGGTCAGGCGGCCGTTCTCGACCATGTCGCGGATGTCGTCCTCGGCGAATGAGCCGAGCGTCACCATCACCTTCTCGCGCGAGCACCGACAGGCGTGGAACAGCGGCTTGGTGCGGTAGACGCGCACGCCCTCCTGGTGATACAGCCGATAGAGAATCTCGGACGGCTGCAACGCCGGATCCAGGAGCTCGCCCACGGTAATGCTGCTCATCAAGGCGACGCCGCGCCGCCAATCGTCATCTTCGTCGTCTTCGTCAACGTCGCGTAATCCACCCGCCGCCGGCAGGCGCTGGATCATCAGCGCGGCGGCGCGGGCGCCATCGCCGTTATGGGCCTCCGCCGCCGCCGACGCGATCGCGGTCTCCAACTGCTCCGACTGGCGAAAGTAGGCCTGCGCACATTCGGCGAGCGTCGCCCCGGTGAGTTCGGTGATCCCCTGGTAGCGGTCCGTATCCGGCCCCTGGTCGACGGTGAAGGCGAGATGGCCGGCGCCGAGCAGACGCGGCACGCTCGCTCCGGCCGGCTCCAAGGCGACACCGGCGAGGCGCTCGGCATCGACGCGAGCGTAGGCGCGGAAGCCGCCCTTCGAGGTGACGTCGGCCAACAGCACGCCGACCGGGCCGTCGCCTTGCGTCTGCAGGGTGAACACGCCGTCGAATTTGAGGGTGCTGGCGAGAGTCGCCGCCAGCGTCACCGTCTCGGCCAGGAGCGCATTGACCGGGCCGGGATAATGGTGCGGGGCGATCGCCGCCTCGAGCCCATGGCCGAGGCGCGCCAGCCGTCCCCGGATTCCCAGGCTCTCGACCTGAAACGGCTGGATGAAGTCTCCAAACGGAAGCAATTGGCCGGCCATCACGGTTATTTTACCCGGTTTTCGCCGCCCCGTCCCGGTGGACTCGTGAATCCGCTCATTCCAGGCACCAGGCGAGGATGCCCTTCTGGGCGTGCAACCGGTTTTCGGCCTCGTCCCAGATCACCGAATGGGGGCCGTCCATGACCTCGCCGGTGACCTCCTCGTCGCGGTGCGCCGGCAGGCAATGCATGAACAGCGCCTTGTTCTTCGCCCGCGCCATCAGCGCCGCGTCCACCCGATAGGGCGCCAGCAGCTTGCGGCGCGTTGCCGCGTCGCGCTTACTGGCCGACGTGCCCATGGAAATCCAGGTGTCGGCGACCACCAGGTCGGCGCCCCCGACCGCCGCCCGCGGATCCTCGGTGACGGTGACGTCGCCGCCTTCGGCCTTCGCCCACTTCAGCACGCGGGCCTGCGGACGCAGGTTGTTCGGGCACGCCAGCCGAAGCGTGAAGCCGAAACGCACGGCGGCGTGGATCCAGCTCTGGGCGACGTTGTTGCCGTCACCGGACCACGCGATCACCTTGCCCTTGATCGGGCCACGGTGCTCTTCGAACGTCATCACGTCGGCCATGATCTGGCACGGATGCGAGAAGTCGGTCAGGCCGTTGATCACCGGCACCGTCGAATACGCCTCCAGCTCGTCGAGCTTCCCGGGATCGTCGGTTCGGATCATGATCGCGTCGGCGTACCGGCTGAGCACGCGGGCGGTATCGGCGATGGTTTCGCCGCGGCCAAGCTGCGATTCCGAATCGCTCATCACCACTACGTGGCCGCCCATCTGCTGCATCGCGACCTGAAACGATACCCGGGTGCGCGTGGATGGTTTCTCGAAGATCATCACCAGCGTCTTGCCGGCGAGCACCGCTCGCGACCTGCCCTTGGCGTGCTCGCGTTTGAGGTGCGCGGCTCGGTCGAGGATCTTGCGCAGCGTCGCCGTCGGCAGCCGGTCGATGTCGAGGAAATGCCTGACGGCTTTTTTCGGCGCCGCGCTCATCTCAGGCCTCCTTGGCCAGCGCTGTCGAGGCCTCGTTCATGATAGCCATCGCCTCATCGATGTGAGCTTCCTCGATGATCAACGGCGGCACCAAGCGCACCATGTTGTCGCCGCATGCCACCACCAGCAGGCCGCCTTCCGCCATCTTGGCGACCACGGCGGAATTCTCCGGAATGCATTTCAGTCCCACCATCAACCCGGCGCCGCTGACGCCGGTGAACACCTTGGGGTGCCGTTGGACCAGCGCCGTGACCCGCTGCCATAGCACGCGGCCGATGGCGTCGACCCTCTTCAGGAATCCCGGCGCCAAAATCACGTCGAGGACCGCGTTGCCGACCGCCATCGCCAGCGGGTTGCCGCCGAAGGTCGAGCCGTGGCTGCCGGCGGTCATGACTTCCGCGACGCGCTCCTTGGCCAGGCAGGCGCCGATCGGGAAACCGCCGCCGAGGGCCTTGGCGGTCGCCAGCACGTCGGGCTCGATGCCGGCCCACTCGTGGGCGAACAGCTTGCCGGTGCGGCCCATGCCGCATTGTACTTCGTCCAACATCAACAGCACCCCGAACTCGTCGGCGATCTTGCGCAGACCCCGCAGGTAATCGTGCGGCAGCGGCCGTATGCCGCCCTCGCCCTGTACCGGCTCGACCAGGATGCCGGCGGTCTCGGGCCCGATGGCGGCGCGCATCTCGTTGAGGTTGCCGAACGCCACCTGGTCAAAGCCGTCCACCATCGGCTCGAACCCGGCCATGTGCTTCTTCTGGCGGCCGGCGGCGATAGTCGCCAGCGAGCGGCCGTGGAATGCGCCCTCGATCGTAATCACCCGGTAGCGCCCGGCGCGCCCCTGGGCCGAGTGGTATTTGCGCGCCATCTTCAGCGTCGCCTCTACGGCCTCAAGGCCCGAGTTGGCGAAGAATACGGAGTCGGCGAAGCTGGCGTCGACCAGCCGCTTCGCCAGCCGCTCCTGCTCCGGAATTTGGTAGAGGTTGGAGCAATGCCACAGCTTGCGGGCCTGTTCGGTCAGCGTCTTCACCAGATGCGGGTGGCAATGGCCGAGCCCGGTGACCGCGATGCCGGCGCCGAAGTCGAGATACTTGCGGCCGTCGGCGGCAAACAGATACACCCCCTCGCCGCGCGTGAACGCGACGTCGGCCCGCGCGTAGGTGGGCATGGTGGGTGAGATCATCCGAATCGCTCTCCTGCGACGGCGGCGGCGGGCCCAAGCGCGAGCCCCGGCCGGGGAAAGCGGGCAAGTATCTTGATTGGGCCCCGCCCTGTCAACGCGCCTTTACGCCTTCAGCTTGTAGCCCGACGCGAACATCCAGGTGGTGAGCGCCCACAGCGCCGCGTTTACGCCGGCCATCGTCGCGATGCCGGCGACGAGCGAGCCGTCGGCATGGCCGGTGACGCCGTAACGCAGCCCGTCGATCATGTAGAAGAACGGATTCAAATGCGCCGCGATCTGCGCCGCCTCGGGCAGCTGCAGGATCGAATAGAAGGTCCCCGACAGGAACGCCAGCGGCGTGACCACGAAGTTGGTCACCGCCGCGATGTGGTCGAACTTCTCCGACCAGATGCCGCCGGCGATGCCGAGCAGCGACAGCATCAACGACGCCATGAAGGCGTGGTAGACGATGAACCAGAGGGCGTGGATCTGCATCGGCACGAACGGCAGCATCGCCGCGGCGACGACGACGCCGACCATGACGCCGCGCGTGACGCCGCCCATGGCGATGGCGAAAGTCAGCTCGTGAGCCGTGAACGGCGGCATCAGGGTGTCGACGATGTTGCCCTGGACCTTGGCGATGACGATCGACGACGACGTGTTGGCGAACGCGTTTTGGGCAATCGCCATGACGACAAGCCCTGGCGCCAGGAATTCCAGGAACGGCAGGTCGCCGACGACGCGCGTGCTGCCGCCCAAGGCGAGCGCGAACACCGCCAGGAACAACAGCGTCGTCACCATCGGCGCGACGAGGGTCTGGGTGTAGACCTTGATGAAACGCCGCACTTCGCGCAGATAAAGCGTCCACAGGCCGATCCAGTTGACCCGGCCCATGGTCGGCGCCCGGAAGCTTCCGTCCATGGGCGGGAGTTATACGCTGCCCTTCGGTAGCGCGCCAGCCCGGCCCGTGCGACACTCGCCGCCGCCATGACAACGAAGCGGAAAAGGCGCGGACCCCGAAAGGCAACGCCCAAGCACCTGGAGAACGCGGCGCTCCACTACCTCGGCCGGTTCGCCAGCTCGGCCGCCAACCTGAAGCGGGTGCTGATGCGCAAGGTACAGCGCTCGGCCCGCTTCCACGGCACCGACGTCGACGAAGGCCGGACGACGGTCGAGCGGTTGGTGGCGCGATTCGCGCGCGCCGGACTCATCGATGACGAGGCATACGCGGCGGCGCGGGCCGCGAGCCTGCACCGCCGCGGCGCCGCGCCGAAGTTGATCGCCGCGCGTTTGCGCGAGAAGGGCGTTGCCGTGGCGACGATCGAGCGCGCGCTCGAAACGCTCGGAGAAAGCTCGGGCGACGTCGAACTCGCCGCCGCCGTCAATCTCGCCCGCCGCCGCCGGCTCGGCCCGTATCGCCCGGAGACCCACGCGAAGGGCCACGCCAAGGCCGACCGCTCGAACCGCAAGCCCGTCGCGAGCGAGCGCGAGAAGGCGCTGGCGGCGCTGGCCAGGGCCGGATTCTCCTACGACGTGGCGCGCCGCGTCATCGACGCCGGCAGCATCGACGAGTTGGAGCAAGCGGCCGGCCTGTAGCAGTCATCGCCGCGACGTCTAAGTAGTTGATTCGGACGAAAATCCGGCTAATGTCAGTTTTCTGTCAGGGACGGCAAGGGCGGGCGCGTGCCCGTGCTGGCGCCGAGGGATCGAGGGGGAACCATGACCGTCACCATCTATCACAATCCGCGCTGCGGCACGTCGCGCCAGACCTTGAAGCTCCTGGAAGAACTCGGGCTGAAGCCGAACGTGGTCGAGTACCTGATCGCGCCGCCAAGCGCGAGCGAACTCAAGCGCATCCTGAAGATGCTGAAGATGACGCCGCGCCAGCTGCTGCGCAAGAAGGAGGCGGCCGAGGCGGGCCTCGACGACCCAAAGCTGACCGACGAGGCGCTGATCAAAAAGATGGTCGCGAACCCGATCGTTATTGAGCGGCCGATCGTTATCAAGGGCGCCAAAGCGGCGCTCGGACGGCCGCCCGAAAGCGTGCTCACGATCCTCTAGGCGCGAGAGAGTTCAGACGTGCCACTGCTGCCGATCACCATCCACACGCTGGCGGCCCAGTACTACGAAGCCGAAGTGACACGGACGCCGTTGCCGCCGATATCCGCCGCTCATCCCGACATCACCTTGCGCGATGCCTATCTGATCCAGGAGGCGCTGGTGCTGATCATGATGGGCGAAGGCTGGACGACGACCGGCATCAAGGTCGGCGCCACCAAGAAACCAGTGCAGGAGAAGTTCGGCACCGGCGGTCCGGTGTGCAGCGTCATGTTCCGCGAGCGCCAGACCAAGAACGGCGGCAAGGTCGCGACGGCCAAGCTGATCCAGCCGAAGATCGAGCCCGAGATCGCGTTCCGCATGGGCCGCCAGCTTTCCGGCCCCGGCATCACCCGCGCCGATGCGTTGGCCGCGGTCGGCGGCGTCATGGGCGCGTTCGAGATTGTCGACTGCCACACCGAGGACTGGAAGATCGGCGCCGCCGAGCTGATCGCCGACAACTGCGTCAATGCCGGCTACGTGCTGGGGCCGGAGCGACCGCTCGACGCCGGCCTCGATCTTGCCAAGGTGACGGTCAAGTTCTCCAGGAACGGCGGCGCGCCCAACCTCGGCAGCGGCGCCGCCGCGCTCGGCGATCCGGTGGCGGTGCTGGTGTGGCTGGCCAACTGGCTCGCCGAGCACGACCGGCAACTTGAGAAGGACTGGGTGGTGCTGTCGGGCGGCATCGCCGACGCCTTCGCCGCCGCCCCCGGCGACCGTTTCATTGCCGACTATTCCGACCTCGGCAAGGTGGCGGTTTCCTTCGCTTGAGGCGGCTTCCGGCGGCCCGGTGCGCTGCCTCCAACGCCGGGGTTGCATCCGCCCAGGTTAAAATTCACTATCCCCGAATAATCTCGTATGATGCGGACAAACTGGGAGATCCGGGCTCGGGAAGGGAGCCCGGCGACAACGTCCCGGACGCTCCAGCCCGTGGGGGACCCGATGGCCGCCGACAAGACTAGTGTCGCCGAACAGAGGAAGCCGAAGAAACCGGCGCCTCGCAAGGCCGCTCGCGCCAAGCTGGACCCGGTGAAGACCGCGGCCAAGCCCGTGCCCAAGGCCGCGCCGCGGCCGGACGCCAAGGCGACACCGAGGCCGGCGGCTCGCTTGGCCGCGAACCCCGCGCCGGCGCCGAGATCGGCCGCCAAGGTTGCGCCGGAACCGGCCAAGAGGCCGGCGCCGCGGCCGCGGCCCGGAGGCGGCGCCAAACTGCGGCCGGTGAAGGCGTCGCCGCAACAGGTCAAGCTGTGGAATTCGCTCAAGCCCGAACAGAAGATGGCGCTGCGCGAGCGCGAGGCGGTGCGGTTGTTCGCGCAAGGCCTGGAGCGCCACCGCGCCGGCGACCTCGACGCGGCGGCGCGCTTATACGGACAGGCGCTGCTGCTCGACGCCAAGCTTCCCGACGTTTACAACAACTTCGGCGTGGTGCTGCGCCGGCTCGGCAAGGGCGAAGCGGCGGTGGCGTGTTATCGCCGCTCGCTGGTGTTGAAGCCCGACAACGCCGGCGCCTATACCAACCTTGGCAACGTGCTGCGCGAGATCGGCCGCCTCGAGGTCGCCGCCGCCAGTCACCGCCGCGCCGTCGCGCTCGCCCCCGACTCGGCCGACGCCCACTACAACTTGGGCCTGGCGTTGCGCGACCTCGGCGATTCCGATGCGGCGCTGGAGGAATTCGCGAAGGCCCTCAAGCTCGATCCCGATCACGCCGACTGCCGGTGGGACCGCGCACTGACGCTGCTGCAAAAGGGCGACTTCAAGGAAGGATTCAAGGAATACGAATGGCGCTGGAAGCTGAAGCGCGCCGAACCGCGAAACTTCAAGCAGCCGTTGTGGGACGGCGGCGCGCTCAAGGGCAAGACTATCCTGATCCACGCCGAGCAAGGCTTCGGCGACATGATCCACTTCGCCCGCTACATCCCGATGGTGAAGGCGAAGGGCGGCAACGTGGTGGTCGAGGTGGCGCAACCGCTGGCTAGGCTATTCTCCACCATCCCGGGCGTCGGCCAGGTGGTCAACCAGGGTGCCCAACTGCCGAGGTTCGACGTCTATGCGCCGATGATGTCGCTGGCCCGCATATTGGGAACCACGCTCGAAACGATTCCCGCCAACGTGCCCTACCTGAAGGCGCCCGAAGCGCATGGGCCGCAGCTGCCGGCGACCATGAGCCGGGCGCGCAAGGTCGGCATCGTGTGGGCCGGCCGGGCGACGCACCAGAACGACGCCAACCGCTCGGTCACATTCACCAACTTCGTCGAGCTGTTGGGCCTGCCGCAGACCACCGTCTACAGCCTGCAACAGGGGCCGGCCGCCGACGATATCGCCGCCGGCGGCTGCCAGGCGTTCGTTCTCGACATCGGTCGGCGCATGCGCGACTTCGCCGACACCGCCGCCGTCATCGAACAGCTCGATCTGGTGATCTCCGTCGACACCGCGGTCGCCCATCTCGCCGGTGCGCTCGGCAAGCCGGTGTGGGTGATGCTGCCCTATCCCGGCGACTGGCGGTGGATGCTCGAGCGCGACGACAGCCCGTGGTATCCAACCATGCGGCTGTTCCGCCAGCAGCGCCCCGGCGTCTGGGACCCGGTGTTCGAGCGTGCGCGCAAGGCGCTCCATGACGACATCCTCGGCCGCGAGCCGAAGGCGTAGGTCGAAACGCCGGCGCGCGGGCGACCGCCTTCCGAACCCTCTTCAGAACTTGTAGCCGTAACGAACGCCGAAGTTCTCGAGCCCTTCGTTGGTCGAGCACAGCTTGGCATTCGAGATGTGGTCGAGGAAGGCGGAGACGCTGTGGCGCTCGGCGAAGCGGAAGCCGAGCTCGACCGATTCCCGGAACAGCACACGGCAGCCGAGTTCCTTGCGGTCGACGGGCGCGTTGGTGGTCTCGCCGGTGTGCACGGCGCCGCCCAGCGAGAAGCCGCCGAACATGTAGCGCCAGAACTCCCATTCCCAGCTCAAACCGAAATAGCCCTGGCTGGTGTCGCCCGACGAGTTGATGTTGCCGCCGATGTGCGGCCTGGGCGACCAGATGATCTTCAGGAAATCCGGCGAAGCGAACAACAGCTCGACGTTAGCGTCGACGCCGTCCTCCTTCTTATGGCTGAACGGCCCCTCGTCGTGGGCGAGCGCGCCGATGCGGATCTCGGACAGCCATCCGTCGCCCTTCGCCCTAACCGGCGTCGATCGGGCGCCAACCCGCACCGTGGATTTGTCGGCGCCCGCCGTGCGTTGGGCGGTGCGGCCCGGCGGCGGGGCCGGCGCTGTTGGCGCCGGAGCCGGTTTCGCCTGCGCCGATGCCGGCGACCGTGGTGCCGCGGTGGCTTTCGGGGTGCCGGTCTCGTCGAGGGTGAGGTTGGGGGTGATCGCCTGGGAGCCAGCGGGCGCCGCGGCCGGCGGAGCCGCCGGCGCCACGGTCGGCAGCATGGCTGGCGGCGGGATGGCGACCGGCTGCGTCAGCGCCGGCGCCATCACGGGCGGCGCGGCAATGGGACGCGGCGGCAACGGCGCGCGCGGCTGCACCGGTGCCGGCCGCCAGCGGGTGCCGTACTCGTTGGCCAACGGATGCGGCTCGTTGAGCATCCGCTCCATGTCGTAGGCGGAATCGATGCTGGCCGCCGACGCGGTGCCCCAAGAGACTCCCAAGGTGACACTCGTCAAAAGCGCCGAGGCGTAAAGCACGGCGAGGCGGCCGGCGGAAGCGGGCTTCATGGAACCCCCAAGGGATTGGCTCACGGTTGTTCCCGTCCGATGGCCGGCGGCCGACGACGGTTTTTGAGCCCGTCGCCCAACACCACCGGCCGATGACCCGGGTTGTGCCATGTTGTACCGGCTAGCCCCCGAATTGTCCAGTCAACCCCTTGAAATCGCGCTTTTCTTGGCCGTCCGGCGTGGTTCGCTCCGGGGTCGCACCTAAGTCGCGCCAGGGTCGCGCCGGGAACCTCGCGACCGCCGCTCGGGGCCGTCGGCCGCGCCGCCCAAACAATGCCGCCGGCGTTGACCCTCATCGCCGGGGTCGGCAACATGGTCTCCGACCACCGCCACGCGGCGCCGATGCAACGTCCGGGCGGCGTCCGGGCAAGCAAAAAACACGAAAAAACGATTTCGGGGGACCCGCGGCTTGAAAAAAACCAGCAAGACCTTCGCCGACGGCGACATCATCTTTCGCGAGGGGGACGCCAGCGACCGTGCCTTCGAGGTCGTCTCCGGCAACGTCGAGATCGCCAAGATCGGCGACGGCGGCCATATGCGCTTGGCGCTGCTGGGCCCCGGCGAGATGTTCGGCGAGATGGGAATCCTCGATCAAGGCAAGCGCAGCGCCACCGCCAAGGCGGTCGGCCCGGTCATCGTCAACGTCATTTCCCGCAAGGATTTCCTGTCGGGTGTGCGCGACAAGCCGGACTTGGCGCTCAGCGTCATGGGCAAGTTGGTGGAGCGTCTGCGCGGCGCCGACGAGATGCTGGCCCACGGCCATAAAGCGCCGCCCGCGGCGGGCAAGCCGCAGCGATTGCCGGGCGAGCCGGCGCGCGAAGGCGAAGCAGAAAAGGCGGCACCGGCGGGCCTGGTCTCAAAGCTGTTCGGCTGGAAAGGGATGCCGAAGCCGGAGCGAATCCACGTCCTGGTGGCGCCGCTTATCGGCGCCGACGGCGACAAGCACGCCCGCCGCCTGGTGCAGGCGCTGGAGAAGCGCAAGGGTCTGACCGTCAAGGCGCTAAAGAAGCCGCTGATGGTCGACGCCGGCCTTGCCGCCGACGAACTGGCGACGACGATGGCGGCGGCGGCGCGCCGCGAGCTGGCGAGCGCCGAAGCCGACTTGCTGGTTTGGGGCGTGGTGCCGGCGCCCGGGCTTGCCATGCATCTGCGGTTTGTCTCCCATGCCGCGTGGAGCGACGATGCCGCCGGCAGCTTCGCGCTGACCACCGTGTTCCCGGTGCCGATCGATCTCGGCGAGGCTTATGCCGACTTCTTCCATGCGGTGGTGCTGGCGGCGACGGTGCCGAAGTCCGAGGCCAAGGCGGCGGCGCTGGCGCGCGATCTACCGCTGGCGCTGGACGCGGCGCGCGCCGCGCTCGACGCGATGCCGGGAGATCTGACCCGGCGCGAACGCGGCGAGGCGCGCCTGTGCTTCGCGCACGCGCTGACGACGGTGGCGTTGCAGCGCGGCGAGACCGGCCTCTACCAGCGGGCGGTGGCCGCCTACAAGGACACTTTCAGCGCCATCACAGAGAAGGATTCGCCCGCCGAATGGGCGGCGGCGCAGAAGAACCTGGGTGCGGTGCTGCAGGCGGTGGCCGAGCGCACCAACAGCAAGGCGGCGCTCGGCGAGGCCGCCGACGCGTTGCGCGCGGCGCTCCGAGTGCTGACCAAGGATCGCCACGCACAGGAATGGGCGGCAACCCAGAACCGTCTCGGCCAGGTTCTCTACCGCCTCGACTTCGACAGCGGCGACATCGAGATGCTGAAGCACGCGCTTGGCGCCTACCAGGCGGCGCTGCAGGTCTACACCCGCGCCGAGGCACCGATGCGCTGGGCAGAGGTGATGAACAACCTAGCCCAGGTCACCCAGGTGCTGGGCGGGCAACTGAAGAACCCCGAGGCGCTCGAGAAGGCGGCCGGGGCTTGCCGCGCCGCCCTCGAGTTCAGGACCAAGGCGAAGGCACCGCTGCTGTGGGCGGCGACACAGAACAATCTCGGCTCGGCGCTGTTTCTGCTCGGCAAGATGACCCGCAACGTGGCGCATCTGCAGGGCGCGGCCGAGGCCTTCGATCTCGCCGGCGGCGTCTACAAGGCGCGCGGCATGGCCAAGATGGCGGCGGTCACCGATAAGAACCTCGGCCACGTCAACCAGCTTCTCGCCCAATCGGCGCCCAAGGGCGTGCCGACGATGCGCTGGGAAGGCGCCGGCCCCGACGAGCCCGAGGGCGGCGGCTAAGACGGCGCCGCCGGGTGCCAAGGGAAGCGGCCCAGCGGCGGCCAAGGGCTTGTTCAACGCGGCCTGGAAGTGTATTGGGATGGCCCAGGATCGCGCCTCTTCCGGAACCCCCGTCATGGCCCGTCGCAAAACCCCGGTAAACGGAATCACCTGGCGCCAGCCCGACGGCAGGCCGGTGTCGTGCGTCGAGAAGCTCGCCGTGCTCAACGAGAACCTGGAGGAGATCCGGCAGTATTGCCAGGATGCCTTCGAGGACGCGTTGCTGATGGGTTGCGACGAAAAACAGGTGCGCCAGGTCTTCGAATCGATCGTCAAGGCGATCGAAAATCCCTACCGCAACCGCAAAAGTTGAACGTCCGTCCGGCCGGTTGCGACGCCGAACCCTAGTCACTATAGTCTCGCCGACCATCATATTTTGGACATAATTTCGCGTGAATTTTTACGCCGGGGGGTCGAGCGCCCCGGCATTGGGGAAGGGAGCCCTCGGGACGTCTGGTCATGCCGGAGATGATCGTTCTCAAGAACCTGACAAAAAGGTTCGGGCCGCTGGTCGCGGTCGACAACGTTTCGCTGACCGTCGGCATCGGCGAGGTGTTGGGGTTCCTCGGCCCCAACGGCGCCGGCAAGTCGACGACCATGCGCATGATCACCGGTTTCATCGAGCCGACCTCGGGCACCGTCGAGGTGTGCGGCCACGACGTCGTCCGCGATCTTGTGGCGGTGAAGCGCCGCATCGGCTACCTGCCGGAGGGCGCGCCGACCTATGGTGACATGACGCCGGAATCTTATCTGGGGTTCATTGCCGAGATCCGCGGCTTCGACGGCGGCGACAAGCGCCACCGAATCGATGAGGTTGTCGCCAAGGTCGAGCTTGGCGAGGTGATGCGCCAGCCAATCGAGACGCTATCGAAGGGATTCAAGCGTCGCGTCGGATTGGCGCAGGCGATGATTCACGATCCCGACATCCTGATCATGGATGAGCCAACCGACGGGTTGGATCCCAACCAGAAGCACCAGGTTCGCTCGCTGATCCGCGAGATGGCGGCGAGTAAGGCGATCGTGGTTTCCACTCATATCCTCGAGGAGGTGGAGGCGGTATGCAGCCGCGCCGTCATCATCGCCCGCGGCCGCCTGCTCGCCGACGGCACGCCCGAGGAGCTGGTGGCGCGTGCCCCCAATCACAACGCGGTGGTGATCGCCATCGACGCCGCCCACGCCGAGACGGCGCGCCGTCATCTCGAAGCCCTTTCGTCGGTCAAGGCCGTTGACAGCATCGGGCTTTCCGACGGCGTCGCGCGTCTGCGCGTCCTGCCCAGGAACGCCGGACTGATCGCCGCCGACGTCGGCGAGCTGGCGCGCGCCAGGAACATCCCGGTGCGCGAGATGTTCGTCGAGCGCGGCGCGCTGGACGAGGTGTTCCGCGCCATCACCACCGGCAGCCCGGGAAGTCGGGCGGGGACCGCCGATGCGTAACATCGCCGTCATCGCCAAGCGCGAGATCGCGAGCTATTTCGCGACGCCGCTGGCCTACATCTTCATTGTCATCTTCCTGGCGCTGACGGGCGCGTTCGCGTTCTACGTCGGCGGATTCTTCATCCGCGAGCAGGCCGACCTGGAGCCGTTCTTCGTCTATCACCCGTGGCTGTATCTGATGCTGATCCCGGCCGTCGCCATGCGACTGTGGGCCGAGGAGCGCAAGACCGGCACCATCGAGGTGCTGATGACGCTGCCCGTCACCACGACCGAGGCGGTGCTAGGCAAGTACTTGGCGGCGTGGGGCTTTTGCGGGATCGCGCTGGCCCTCACGTTCCCCATGTGGATCACCGTCAACGTCCTCGGCTCGCCCGACAACGGCGTCATCATGGCCAGCTACATCGGCAGCTTCCTGATGGCCGGCGCGTTCCTGGCCATCGGGTCCTGCATCTCGTCGCTGACCAAGAACCAGGTGATCGCTTTCATCGTCACCGCCACCGTGTGCTTCCTGTTTACACTGAGCGGGCTCGAGCTGGTGCTGAACTTTTTCCGCGCCTGGGCGCCGGAGCTGCTAATACGGACCATCGCCTCGATGAGCTTCCTCTCTCATTTCACCGCCGTCACTAAAGGCGTGATCGAGCTCCGCGACCTGATCTTCTTCGCCAGCCTGATCGTGTTTTGGTTGTTCGCCAACGTCGTCGCCGTCGATTTCCGGAAAGCGGCCTAGGGGGACCCGATGAAGCGCCTGCAATCGGTTGATCGCGGCAAGTTGGCGCTCGGCGGGCTCGGCCTGGCGGTGATGCTGTTGTTCGCCGTCAACATCTTCTCCAACGCCAGCTTCCAGTCGGCCAAGCTCGACCTCACGCAGGGCAAGCTGTTCACGCTTTCGCAGGGCACGCGCAACGTGCTCAAGGGCATCGACGAGCCGATCACGCTGAAGCTCTATTACACCAAGCTGCTCGGCGAGCGCAGCCCCCAGCACGCCAATTTGTTCGAGCGCGTGCGTGAGCTGCTGTCGCGCTATGCGGACTTGTCCGGGGGCAGGATCCGGCTCGAGCTCCAGCACCCTGAGCCGTTCTCCGACGCCGAGGATCGGGCCGTCGCCGGCGGGCTGCAGGGCGTGCCTATCAACAGCGCCGGCGATCTAGGCTACTTCGGCCTTACCGGCAACAACACCACCGACGACCAAGTGGTGATCCCGTTCTTCACTACTGAGCGCGAGGCATTCCTCGAATACGACCTGACCAAGATGGTGTTCACGCTGGCCAACCCGGCCCGGCAGGTGGTCGGCGTGATGAGCCCGTTGCCGCTGGAAGGCGGCAACCCGATGCGGCCGCCGTTCCAGCAGTCGCCGCGCTGGGCGGTGCTGGATCAGGTCAACGAGTTCTTCCAAGTACTGCCGGTGCCGGTGTCGTACACCGAGATTCCGGACAACGTCGACATCCTGATGCTGGTGCACCCGCACGGATTGAGCGACGCCACTCTCTACGCTATCGATCAGTTCGTGCTCAGGGGCGGCCGCGTACTGGCGTTCGTCGACGCCAATGCCGAGGTCGACGTGATGAGCGCCGGCCCGACCGGCCCTTCGCCGCGGTCCGATTTCGACAAGCTCCTCAACGCCTGGGGCGTCAAGCTGGTGGAGAACAAGATCGCCGGCGATCTCGACGCGGCCAGGCGTGTCAACGTGCGGGTCGCCGGCAAGACGACGGTCGCCGACTACGTCGCCTGGCTGACGCTCTCGGGAAAGAACTTCGACACCAACGACGCGGTGATTGGCGACATCGGCCGCATTAACGTCGCCTCCGCCGGCATCCTGGAAAAAACCGGCGCCGAGGGCATCGAAGTGACGCCGCTGGTTCGCACCGGCCCGCGTTCGATGGCCATCGACGCGGCCAAGGTCGCCGGGCAGCCGGACGTGGTCGGCATGTTCCGGGATTTCAAGCCCGGCGGCGCGCCGCTGATGCTGGCCGCCCGCATCAAGGGCACAGTCGCCAGCGCCTTCCCCGACGGCCCGCCGCCGCTGCCCAAGCCGGACGGTGCCGCCGACGCACCGGCCGCCGCGCCGCCCAAGGCGCCACACCTCAAGCAGTCCGAGAAGCCGGCCAATCTGATTGTGGTCGCCGACGTCGACATGCTGCACGACCGCTTCTGGACCGATACCCGCGAGTTGATGGGACAGCGGCTGCTGGTGCCGTTCGCCAACAACGCCGACTTCGTCGTCAACGCGCTCGACAACTTGAGCGGCAGCGATGCCATGATCGGGCTACGCGGCCGGGCACAGTCGACGCGGCCATTCCGCCTGGTCCAGGAAATCCGCCAGGCGGCGGAACAGCAGTACCGGAGCAAGGAGCAGAGCCTGCAGGCAAAACTCGACGACGTGCGCCAGAAGCTCGAGGCGCTGGAGCGGCGCCGCGGCGCCGAAGGCGACGTCGTGCTCAGCGCCGAGGACCGGGCCGCCATCGACAAGTTCCGCAGCGAGATGATCGCAACCCGCAAGGAGCTCCGCGACGTTCAGCGCGCGTTGCGCGAGGACATCGACCGCATGGACGCCTGGCTGAAGTTCCTCAACATCGCGGCCATTCCGCTGCTGCTGGGGCTCGGCACCATCGTCGTGACGATAATCGACCGGGTCAGGCGCAAGGTCCGCGCCGTTCCGGCCTGAGCGACCCCGAGCGAAGGAGAAACGACCGTTGAGCCCGAAGACGTTCATCGCCCTTTCCGTCGCCACCGCCGTCGCCGTCGCCGCCGCGGCGTTCGCGGTGACCCGCGACCGCGGCTTCACGCCGGTGGCGGGTGCCGGCGATATCGTGTTCCCGGGACTGATCGATCGCGTCAACGACGTGGCGTCGATGGTCGTCGATCTCCCCGGCGGGCGCGTCACCGTCGAGCACGGCAAGAACGGCTGGACGGTGAAGGAGAACGACGACTACCCGGCGCGCGCCGTGAAGGTGCGCCAGGTCATCCTGGCGCTGGCGCAGCTCAAGCTCTTGGAGCCGAAGACCCGCAGCAAGGACAAGTTCTCCAAGCTCGAGCTGCAAGACCCGGACGTCAAAGGCGCCCAGTCAAAACGAGTGAAGCTGTTCGACGGCGCCGGCAAGCCGATGGCCGACGTCATACTCGGCCGTCGCCGCCAGACCCTACCGGGCACCACCCTCGGCGGCGTCTACCTGCGGCGGCCCGGCGACGACCAGACGTGGCTGGCGGCCGGCGGTCCCGACGTCACCGACGAGCGCCGCGACTGGCTGGAACGCAAGATCATCGACATCGACGGGACGCGCGTGAAAAAGGTGGTCATCCGCCACCCGGACGGCGAAACGGTGACGATCTCAAGGCCGACGCCGGAAACCAAGGACTTCGTCCTTGAGAACATCCCGGCCGGCAAGAAGCTGATCAGCCAACCCGGCGTCAACTACGTCGGCGAGGTGCTCGGCAACCTTTTGCTCGACGACGTCAGGAAGTCGGCGGATTCGTTCGATGCCCAGGCGACGGTGACGGCGGACATCGCCACCTTCGACGGGCTGACGGTGCAGGTGCTGGTCAGCAAGCGCGACGGCAAGCACTGGATCCGTCTCGACGCCTCGGCCACCGACGCCGAAGCCAAGACCAAGGACGGCAAGCCCGTCGCCGACGAGGCCAAGGAGATCATCGCCCGCGCCGGCGGCTGGACCTACCAGATTTCCGATTACGCCGCGTCCAACCTTTCCAAGCGCTACCAGAACCTGGTCGAGGACAAGAAGTCCGGCTCCTGACGACGGGCGGCCGGCGCCCCGGAAGTTGGGCTTTTTCGAACGATTTTGAACCGCAGCGGCTGGCGCGCCCGAGAGGACTCGAACCCCTAACCTTCTGATCCGTAGTCAGATGCTCTATCCAATTGAGCTACGGGCGCATTCGCCTTGAGAATCGGCCGCCAAGCCCCAACGCCGGGCCGCCCCGAAGGGTGGCGACCCTACCCCAGGCGTCCGGCCGTGGCAAGAATCCGGAAATACCCCTGCGAGGCCGAAAATAGTGCCTGAAAATAGTAACTTGTCGCGGGATTCCCCATTGAGTAAGATCGCCGTCAAATATCCGGGGGCTGGGGGTCTTTATTTATGGCGCGAAAGAGCTATTGTAGTTTCGACGCCGATTCCCTTCAGAATCAAAGGCAAACGCGCGTGATTTCTGGTCGTGCAATACGAACGATTGTGGCGGGCGCGGTGCTTTTGTTGCCCGCCTGCGCGTTCACCGAAGACACATTGTGGCCGTCGCTGTCGGGGGGCGACCCGGCGGCCGGCAAGAAAGCCCAGAGCGTCCAGACCCAAACCGCCACGGCACAGCCCGTGTCGGCGTCGGCCGCCGCGCCGTCGTCGCCGACGGTTATCGTCGCGCAGCAACCGCCGCCTCTCGGCACCACCAACTTCGAGCCCTCGGGCGTTACCCCCGGCCAGCCGACCGGTACCTTCGTCGGCCAGAAGGTGGTCGAGCTGCGCGAGGAGCTGAAGCGCCTGCAGGCCTCGATCTCGGACCACAACGGACAACTGCAGCAGCTGCGCGGCAAAATCGTCGGCAATTCGCAGCGCTACCACGGCACCATCGCCGCCGTGAACGCGCGGTTGCAGGTCGGCACCACGCCGGGCAACCCGATCCTGGTGCAGCAGTTCAACAGCGCCCAGGCCGACCTCGACCGCATCGCCGGCGACATCACGGAAATGAACGCGCTCGGCGCCCGGGTCAGCAACAATTCGACCATGTCGTCGTATCTGGCGGAGTCGGCTAAAGCCGCGTTCTCCGTCTCCGGCGCCGTCGACGAGGACCATCGCCAGCTAGCCATCCTGGAGGATGAGGTCAACCGCACCGACGTGCTGATCGCGCGGCTGCTGAAAGAAGTATCCGACGACGTCCGTCGCCAAACCAACTACGTCGCCACCGAGCGCTCGAACCTGAACCTGATCTCGGCCGCCATCCGCTCGGGCGAAATCTTCGGCGGTAGCCTGGTCCAGAAGGCGCTGGTGACGGCGACCGCCGGCCAGAACGGCAATATCGCCGCCCGGCCCATGGACACCGCCGGCAAGCGGCCGCTGGTGGTGATCCGCTTCGACCGCGCCAAGGTCCCCTATCAGCAGGCGCTCTACCACGCCGTCAGCCGGGTGCTCGAGCAGCGCCCCGACGCCGTCTTCGACTTGGTCGCGGTGGCGCCGACCGAAGGCGGCACGGCGCGCGTCGCGCTCAACTCCAACAAGGCGCGGCGGCACGCCGAGGAAGTGCTGCGCTCGCTGACGGAGATGGGCCTGCCGGCGGCGCGGGTCGCGGTGTCGGCGAAGACGCTGGCCAGCGCCAAGACCAGCGAGGTCCACTTGTACCTGCGTTGAGGCCGTCCCGCCCGGGGATAGTGTTTCGGCCGGCGCCTTCGCGGCGCCGGTTTTATTTTGGCGCCAATTCCTTGACCGCGCCGGCGCCGCCCACGGCCTACACCGACACGTTGTCGATCAACCGCGTCTGCCCAAGCCAGACGGCGGCCAGCACCCTGGCCGGGAGGGAGGCGTCGGCGACCGGCGCCAGTGTCGTCGCGTCACGGACCGTCAGGTAGTCGACGCGCGTGAAGCCGGCGCGCTCGAGCTGGCTTAAGCCCCATGCGGCTTGCGCGGCTGGCTTGGCGCCGCGAGCGACGTTCTCGGCGACCTGACTGATGGTGCCGAACAGCGCCGGCGCGATTCGGCGCTCCGCGGGCTTGAGGTACGCGTTTCGCGACGATAGCGCCAGGCCGTCGGCGTCGCGCACCGTCGCCACCGCCTCGACGCGGACCGGGATGTCGAGGTCGCGCACCAGCCGCCGGACCACCTGTAGCTGCTGATAGTCCTTCTCGCCGAACACGGCGACGTCCGGCTGCGACTGCAACAGCAGCTTGGTCACCACCGTCGCCACGCCAGTGAAAAATCCGGGCCGGCATTCGCCCTCAAGGATATCGCCCAGGCCCTCGACCCGCACCTTGGTGACGTTGCCGGGCGGGTAGATCTCCGCCGTCCCGGGCTGGAACAGCAAGTCCACTTTCTCCTTCGTCAGCTTGGCCGCGTCCTCGGCCTCGCTGTGCGGATAGGTGGCGAGGTCCTCGCCCGGTCCGAATTGCGTCGGGTTGACGAACAGCGTCGCGCAGGTGCGCATGGTCTTGGCCCGCGCGTGGCGGACCAGTGCCAGGTGCCCTTCGTGCAGAGCACCCATGGTTGGCACCAGTCCGACGGTCTCGCCGGCCTGCCGCCAAGCCCGGACGGCGACGCGCAGATCGCGGATCGTGGTGACGGTTTTCATCGCCCGATTTTCATCGCCCGGGGGGCCGGATCAGGCCTTGCTCTTTGGCCGCGGGGAGGGCAGCGGGAAACAGTGCTCGGGCCCCGGGAACCGCCTCTTGCGCACGTCCTCGGCATAGGCGCGGGCGGCGCGCTCGATATCCGGCCCAAGTTCCGCGTAGCGCTTGACGAAGCTCGGCGTGAAGTCGGAGAACACGCCGAGCACGTCGTCGGTGACCAGGATCTGGCCATCGCAGGCCGGCGACGCGCCGATGCCGATGGTCGGCACCGCCACCGTCTCGGTGATCTGGCGGGCCAAAGGCTCGACCGTGCCCTCGATGACGATGGCGAAAGCGTCGGCGCCGGCGATCGCCTCGGCGTCGGCGAGAACGCGCTTCCATCCCACGTCGTCCTTGCCCTGGATGCGATAGCCGCTCTTGTCGGTGACCTTCTGCGGCAGCAGCCCGACGTGGCCAAGCACCGGGATGCCATGCCCGACCAGGTGGCGGACGGTGCCGGCCATCTCGACGCCACCCTCGAGCTTCACCCCCTGGGCGCCCGTCTCCTTCATCACCCGCGCCGCCGACGCGTACGCGAGCTCGGCGCCCGCTTCGTACGAGCCGTAGGGCAGATCGACGATGACACAGGCACGCTGGGCGCCGCGCATCACGGCGGCGCCGTGGTTGATCATGGTTTCCAGCGTCACGCCGACCGTCGTCTTCATGCCGTAGACGACCATCGCCAGCGAATCGCCGACCAGCAGCAGATCGACGTGCGAATCCAGCCGCTGCGCCATTGGAGTCGTGTAGGCGGTGAGGCAGACCAACGGCACGCCGCCTTTGCGCGCCCTGATGTCGGCAACGGAAATCCGCGGGCGCGCCTGCGATTTTTTTGGTTCCGGCTTGTTCGGCAAATCGCTCCTCCCGGGGAACGCCGGGACTGTAGCAGATCGGTTGCGGATTCTCATGCATCCCGTGCTGCCGAAACGGCACTGCAGCACGATGGTTTTCCACAGTCTGTGGATGAAATGTATGACTTCCGCAATCAGTTGAAACTTTTATCTGATATCATGACACGTCCTGTGGATAAGAGATCTTGCCGGAAGCCGGCGCGGAGCGGTTCCGCCGAAGCTCGACAAGCGGCCTCCGGTTTCGGCATCGGCAGGTGAACTGGAGTGGAACCCTGTTCTATACTGGCCCTCGTCCCGCGGCAATCGCCTGGCCTCGTCCGTCCCGCCAACCACAGCCCCGTCCGATCCCGTGAGCAAAACCCCAACCCCGACCAAGCGGCTGCTCGCCAATTGCCTGACCGACGCGCATTTCCCCGAACTGCCGAACCACCAGCGGGGTAAGGTCCGCGAGTCCTACGACCTTCCCGACGGCCGGCGGATCATGATCGCCACCGACCGTCAGTCGGCGTTCGACTTCGTGCTGGCGGCGGTGCCGTTCAAGGGCCAGGTGCTGAACCAGACGGCGCTGTTCTGGTTCGAGCGCACCAAGGACATCTGCGCCAACCACGTCATCGATGCGCCTGACCCCAACGTCGTCGTCGGCCGCCGCCTCGACATGCTGCCGATCGAGATGGTGGTGCGCGACTACCTGACCGGCTCCACCGACACCAGCGTCTGGCCGATGTACAAGCGCGGTGGGCGGATACTTTACGGGCACCGCTTCCCGGACGGCATGATCAAGAATCAAAAACTTCCCGCCACCATCCTGACGCCAACCACCAAGGCCGCCCAAGGCGCTCACGACGAGCCGGTGACCGTCGACGAGATCGTGCGGCGCGGCCTCGTCACCAAGGCGCAGTGGGACGAGTTGGCGGAGAAAAGCTCGGCGCTGTTCGCCCGCGGCCGCGAGATCGCCGCCGGCAACGGCCTGATGCTGGTCGATACCAAGTACGAGTTCGGCCTCGATCCGCAAGGCCGCATCACGCTTGCCGACGAAATCCACACGCCGGATTCGTCGCGCTACTGGATCGCCAAGAGTTATGCCAGGCGCATGAAGCAGGGCAAGGAGCCCGAAAGCCTGGACAAAGAATTCCTGAGACTCTGGATAACCGCGCGCTGCGATCCCTACAAGGAGCCGATCCCGGAGATCCCGCCGGAGACTCTGATCGAGTTCTCGGGCAAGTACGTCGCCCTCTACGAACGGGTGACCGGGCAAAAATTCGATAAGCCGGACATGACGACGCCGATCCGGGATCGCATCCGCGCCAACCTCGCCCACGCCTTCCCGGAATATTTCCGCGCCTGAGCCGGCCGCCGGCCTGCCATCAAATCGCCGCATAAATCCGGTCCACTTCGTCCGGCGCCGGGAGTAGCATGGCCGCGCCATCCCCCGACCGCAAGGGCATGCCAGGATTTTGCCGATGACCGAGTCGAGCCAGCGTAATCGAGGCGAATTTCCGCCGGGGCGGTGGCTCTTTTGCCGCAAGGCAGCGACCGTCGTCGTCACGCTGGCGCTGCTCGGCCCACTCGCCGCCTGCCAGCACGAAGGCGGCGCCGGCCCATCGCTGATGCTGGCCGGCCCGCCGGCCGTCGGGCCGGTCAAGGCCAAGCGCCACATGATTGTCGCCGACCACCCGCTGGCCGCCGGGGCCGGCCGGGAGATTCTGCGCTCGGGCGGCACCGCCGTCGACGCAGCCATCGCGGCCCAGATGGTGCTGACCCTGGTCGAACCTCAGTCGTCGGGGATCGGCGGCGGCGGATTCCTGATGCACTTTGCCGCCAACACCGGCGCCGTCGACGCCTACGACGGCCGCGAGACGGCGCCGAAGTCGGCGCACCCCTACATGTTCCTCGACGGCGCCGGCAAACCGCTGGCGGCCGCCGATGCCGGCGTCGGCGGGCTGCCGGTCGGGGTGCCAGGACTGGTGCGTATGCTCGAACTGGCGCACAAGGATCACGGCCGGTTGCCGTGGCGCGAGCTGTTCGGGCCTGCTATCAAGCTCGCCCGCGTCGGATTCCCGATCTCGAAGCGCCTGGCCCGGCAGATCGCCGGCGCCGACGGGCTCCGCGAAAGCCCCGTCGCCGGCAGCTATTTCTTCGACAGCGACGGCACGCCGAAGCCGGCGGGAACCGTGCTCAGGAACCCGGACCTCGCCGAAACGCTCGCCGCCATCGCCGAGGGCGGCGCCGACGCGTTCCATGACGGCGCCATCGCCGAAGCGATCGCCCGCGCCGTCGGCTCGGCGCCCCGCAATCCGGCCACGATGACCGCAGACGACCTGAAGGCTTACCGGGCCAAGAAACGCCCGCCATTGTGCCTGCCCTACCGGACGTGGCTGGTGTGTGGCTTCGGCCCGCCGTCGTCTGGCGGCGTCGCCACCCTGCAAATCCTCGGCATCCTGCAAGGCTTCGACCTCGCCGCGCTCGGCCCCGAGTCCAGCCGCGCCGTCCACTTGATCGGCGAGGCCGGCGGATTGGCATTCGCCGATCGCGACGTCTATATCGCCGATCCGGACTTCGTGCCGGTGCCGGCGGACGGACTGCTCGATCCGCAGTACCTGGCGCTCAGGGCGTCGCAGATCACCGGCGCCAAAGCCGGCGGCCGCCGCCAGCCGGGGATGCCGGGCGCCGGAGCGACGTTGCACCCGCCGCACGCGACCGCCGAGGCCGGCACCTCGACCGCGCACCTGAGCGTCGTCGACGCCGACGGCAACGCGGTCGCGCTGACCGCCAGCATCAACCGGCCGTTCGGCTCACGGCTGATGGTTCGCGGCTTCCTGCTCAACGACGAGCTGACCGACTTCTCGTTCACGCCCAACGCCGACGGGGCGCCGGTCGCCAACCGCGCCGGCCCGGGAAAAAGGCCGCGCTCGTCGATGGCGCCGACGCTGGTGTTCGACGGCCGGGGTCGCGTGGTCATGGCGATCGGCTCGCCCGGCGGCCCGCGGATCATCGGCTACGTCACCAAGGCCCTGATCGCCGCGCTCGACTGGCGCCTCGACATCCACCGAGCGGTCGCCTATCCGAACTTCGTCAACCGCAACGGCGCCTTGGAGATCGAGAAGGACACGTCGCTGGCCCGGATGGCGCCGGCGTTGAAGGCAATGGGTCACGAGGTGCTGCCGATTTCCGGCGTCAGCGGCCTCAACGGCATCCTGGTCGCCAAGGACGGTCTCGAGGGGGCCACCGATCCGAGGCGCGAGGGCGCGGCGCTCGGCGACTGACGTCCGACGTGGTTACCGTTTGGCGACGATGAACAGCCGTCGGAACGGGAACGGCGTCCTGCCGTCGGCGCGCTTCAGGTAGGCCTTGGCCAGCAACGCCGAATAGGCTTCGAAGTAGGCCTTGCGCTCATTCGGATCGAGGGCGTCGAGCACCGGTTTCAGAGCCGAACCCTTGGTCCACTCGGGGACTGCGTTGTCGCCTTCCAGGATCTGCAAATAGACGGTCTCCCAGATGTCGATGGCGCCAGCGACGGGCGCCAGGATGCCGTAGTAGTCCTCCGGCTTTGCGACCGGCACGCCGGGCAGCACGGGCGCCAGCTTCCTGAGCCACGGCCCGGCAGCCTCGCGCATGCAGGTGTGCGACGGCTCGC
The DNA here is from genome assembly GCA_036393575.1 of Rhodospirillales bacterium. GTDB lineage: Bacteria > Pseudomonadota > Alphaproteobacteria > Rhodospirillales > Casp-alpha2 > JACPJY01. The sequence continues at coordinate 31,188 of DASWGT010000212.1, forward strand.
CCCAGTTGCGCGGCATCTGCACCGCCAGCGTCCCGCCCGGCTTCAGCGCCTCCATCAGCCGCGGGAACAAGGCGGCGTGTTCGGGAAGCCAGTGCATGGCGGCGTTGGAATAGAGCACGTCCGCCGGCATCGAAGGCGCCCACGCGGTCAAGTCGGCGTGTGTCCACGTGATGTGCGGGTTCTCGGCGCGGGCGCGTTCGAGCATCTCCGGCGAGCCGTCGACGCCAACGACTCGCGCCGCCGGCCACCGCTCGGCGAGCATCCGGGTGACGTTGCCGGCGCCGCAGCCGAGGTCGAAGACGGTCTTCGCATCATCGGCGTCAACGCGGGCCAGGAGATCGAGCGCCGGCCGCAGTCGGTGGCCGGCAAATTTCAGGTATTGGCCGGGGTTCCACTGGTGGCTCACGTGACCTCTCCACGATCGGCCGGCAGGGTCAGGCGGAAGGTCGCGCCCTTGCCCTGCCCCCCGGTTTCCACCAGCGCCACGTCGCCGCCATGGGCGCGGGCGATGTCGCGGACGATCGCCAGCCCCAACCCGGTGCCGCCGTCCTTGGCCGAGGCGGCGAACGGCTGGAACAGCTTCGCCCGCGCCGCCGGCGCCAGGCCGGGACCATCGTCGGCGACCTCGATGACGATCCAGTGGCCATCGCGACGGGCGCCGACGCGCACCTCGCCGGCGCCGGCCTCGAGGGCGTTGCGGCCGAGGTTACTGAGCACCCGGAAAAGCTGGCTGCGGTCGGCTTCGAGCGCGATCCCTTCGGCAACCTCGGTTCGCCATTCGAGCCCGCGGCCCTTGTCGTCGATCACCTTCACCGCCGTCCCCGCTTCCTCGACCAGCTCCTTCAGCGGAAAGCGGCTGAGCGCGAGATGGACGTCGGCGTCGCCGACGAAGTTGAGGGTCTGGCTGCACAGGGTCACCGCCCGGTCGATGGACTTGAAGAGCCGCGGCACCACCCGCTTGACCTCCGGGTCGTCGATGTCGGCCAGCTTGTCCGATGCCAGCACCGCGGTCGCCAGGCTGTTGCGAAGGTCGTGATTGATCTTGGCGACGGCGGCGCCGAGGGCGGCAAGCCGCGTCTTCTGCTGCAGCGCCGCGCGCAATTCCTTCTGCATCACCGCCAGCTCGCGCTCGGCGATGCCGACCTCGTCGATGCGCGTGCTCGCGATGATCATGCGTGTGCTGTCCTCGGGCGCCCGCCGGAACCGGGCCATGCCTTCGGTGATGCGGCGCATCGGCACCACCAGCAACAGCTGCAGGCTGAGATAGACGAGGCCGGCGGTGAATAGCGAAATCACGATCGAAAGATTAAAGATGCGCTGTGAATAGTCCCACATTGCCGCGCGCATTGGCGCCTCGTCGAGCAGCACCTCGACCGTCACCTTCGGATCCTTCGGCGAGATGCCGATGACGCGGATGACACGATTGCGCGTCTGGCTGAGCGCCACAAACGCGTCCTCGATGAAGCCGAAGAAGCTTTCCTGGCGCAGATCGACGACCAAGTCGACTTTCGGCGGCATATCCTTCGACACCATCAGCGACCGCCGCTCGGGCCGGTCGAGGACGATGGAATAGGCGCTGGTGTGGAACAGCAGCGCCTGCTCCAGCGCCTTGGCTACCGGCTTCTCCGGCATCGTTTCGAGGGCGATCATGGAGAGATGCCCGCGGACGATGTTCTCCTCGAGATAGACCTTGCGGTAGCGCGCCACCGACGGCGCCCAGATCAGAAACTCCGCCAGCATCACGAAGAAGACCGTCAGCAGCAGCAGACGGAACGATAGGCTGCGCAGGAATCCGGGGCGATGCGGCGACGTTTCGGCCATGGTCGGAAGCTTAACCCAGATCGGCCGCCCCGCCCATACGCGGCGGCCGGTCAGCCGAAGCGGGCGAGGAAGCGGACAATCTTGCGCGTGCGCTCGCTGAACAGCTGCGGCGTGTAGAAGCTGCCGGCGGCGCGCTTCGACACCTCGCCGAGCGTCGGGTAGGGCGCGACCATCTGCGCGATGCCGCCGATCTTGACGTTCTGGCTGATCGCCAGCACCCAGGTCTGGATCAGCTCGCCGGCGTGCGCGCCGACGATGCCGCAGCCGAGGATTTTGCCCTTCGGCGTCACTACCGCCTTGATCATGCCCTCGGTCGCGCCCTCGGCCTGGGCGCGGTCGTTCTCGTGATAGGGCCAGCGCAGGATGCGGATGGCGTCTGTCGTCTTCGCCGCCTCGGTTTCGGTGAGGCCGACCTGCGCCAGCTCCGGCGTGGTGAAGGTCACCCACGGCACGGCGCGGGTGTCGACCTTGGCCGGCAGCCGAAACAGCGCGTTCTTGATGACGACGCCGGCGTGGTAACCGGCCACGTGGGTGAACTGCAAACCGCCGGCGACGTCGCCGATGGCGAACACGCGCTTGTTGGATGTGCGGAGCCGCTGGTCGACCTCGATCCCCTTTGGCGAGTACTTGATGCCGGCCTTCTCGAGATCGAGTCCGTCGACGTTGGCGCGCCGGCCGGTGGCGACCAGGATGTCGGAGCCCTCGATCCGCCGTTCGGCAGCGTCGCCGGACGTCTTCAGCATGACGGCGACGCCGGCGCGCGTCTTCTCGATGCGGGTGATGGTGACGCCTTCCACGATCTCGATGCCGTCCTCGTGTAGCTGCCGTCGCACCACGTCGACCAGCTCCGGATCGTCCTTGGGCATCACCGTGAACAGCTCCAGCACCGTCACCTTGGCGCCGAGGTGCCGGTGCGCCTGCGCCAGCTCGATGCCGATCGGTCCGCCGCCGACGACGATCAGGTGACTGGGCAACCGATCGGCGTAGAAGACGGTTTCGTTGGTGTGGTAGCCGGCGGCCTCAAGGCCGGGAATCGGCGGCACGAACGCCGACGAGCCGGTGGCGACGACGAAGCGGCGCGCCGTAATGCGGGTGTCGCCCGCAGTCACCTCGGCCGGCCCGGTGAAGCGGCCTTGCGCCTGGATCACCTTGACGCCGAGGCCTTCGAACCGCTCGACCGAATCGTTGGGGGCGATGGCGGCGATGGTGCCGTGGATGTGGCCGAACACGCCCTTGGCGTCGATGTCCGGCGCATCGGAGCCGATGCCGAAGCGCGCGCTCCGGCGGTGCGCCTCGGCGGCGTGGCCGGCGGCCAGCATCGCTTTCGACGGCACGCAGCCGTAATTCAGACAGTCGCCGCCCATCTTGCCCCTCTCGATCAGCGCCACGCGCGCGCCCATCTGCGACGCGCCGGCGGCGACTGAAAGCCCGCCAGAGCCGGCGCCGATGACGCAGATGTCGACGGTGAGATCCCTGCTCATGGCATTTACCCTGCCTTGCCTTTCGATGCCTTGATCCGCCTGTAAACGATCGGCACCAGCGACAGCGCCGCCAGCGCCAGCAACGGCCCCAGGATCTCGGGCTTGAAGATGATGCCGAGATCGGGCCGGCCGCCGGAGTCGAAAATCACGCCGAGGCCGTTGCCGACGCTGCAGAACACCACCGTGCCCGGGATGACGCCGAGGAACGTGCCGATGAAGAATGTCCTGGCCGGCACACCGAGCAGCGCCGGCACCAGGTTGACCAGCCAAAATGGGAACAGCGGCACCAGCCGCAGGAACAACAGATACGACAGCGCGTCCTTGCGGAATCCTTCCTCCATCTTTCGGCCGGCCTCGCCCGCCTTCTCGTGGAAGAAGTCGGCCAGCGCGTAGCGGGCGATCAGGAATATGCCGAGCGCGCCGATGGTCGCCGCGACGACCACGTAGACGGTGGCGGCGACGGTTCCGAACAGGAAGCCGGCGATCAGCGTCAGCCAGACAGCGCCTGGCACCGACAACGCCACCACCAGCGCGTATACGGCCATGAAGCCGAGCACGGCGAGAACCGGGTTCTTCCCGTACCAGTCGAGGGCCGTCTGCCGGTGCGACTTCAGCGACTCGAAGCTGAGGTAGCGGTCGAGGTCGAGCGCGAACACGAGCGCAATGGCGATGCCGACCGCGACCAGCGGCAGCATGCGCGCCAGCCCGGATTTTTTCGGCGCGTCGCCGCGCGAGGGTTGGTCGGTTCCGGTCATGGCGACGGCACTCCTGTAATCGCCGCCGAGGTCCGGCCGTGGGCGGGAACCGCGATACAGTAAGCGTCGCGCCCGGTGATGGTTTCGGCGATGTTTTCGCCGGTCATATAAGGTGATCGCCGCTGCTTCGGCAACCGCATCTTCGCGTGTTGGCAGCGCCGGCGGTAAACATTGCGTGAACGGATGCGGGGCTATCTTCCGCCGCCCTCCAGCGGAGTTTCCCCACCCCCGGAACGGGCCGGATTTCCGCCCCCGCGAGGCTTCCCCCGGCGTTGACTTCGCCAAGCCAACACCGTATACAGCGGGCTCTCTATTCGCCGGAGGTCACCCGTGAAACGCACTTATCAGCCGAGCAAGCTCATCCGCAAGCGCCGGCATGGATTCCGCAAGCGCATGGCGTCGGTCGGTGGCCGCAGGATTCTCGCCAGCCGCCGCGCCAAGGGGCGGAAGCGTCTCTCGGCGTGACGTCGCCCGCTGATCGCGGTGGTCTTCCCCGCCCCTTGTCTTCCATGTCGAGCCCGCCCCGGTGTTGCGGCTGAAGCGGCGGCGGGAGTTTTTGCGGATCGCGGCGGAGGGCCGGAAGTGGGTGACCCCCGGCTTGATCCTGCAGGCGCTGCGCCGCGACCGCGCGGCGCCGGCCAGCGGTCCGGAGGCCGGGCTTCGCGTCGGATACACCGTCAGCCGCAAGGTCGGCTCCGCGGTCCAGCGCAACCGGGCTCGGCGGCGGCTCAGGGCGGCGGCCGAACGGGTGATGCCGCGGCATGCCGCCGACGATCAGGACTTCGTGCTGATCGGCCGGGTGGCGACGCTGAAGCGGCCGTTCACGGCGCTGGTCGGGGACCTGGAGACGGCGTTGAGGAAGCTTGGCGCCTATCATGATTGACGGAATCACTCAGTTGGGCGGGATGATGATGAGAGCGGCGGCGGCGTTCCTGGCCGAATTCATGGGCTGGACCATCCGCGCTTATCAGCTTCTGGTGGCGCCGGTGCTGCTGGGAAGCTGCCGTTATTACCCGAGCTGCTCGGAGTACGCCCGCCAGGCGATCGCCGAGCACGGGCCGCTCCCCGGCGGCTGGCTGGCGCTGAAGCGCATTTTCCGCTGCCACCCGTGGGGCGGCTTCGGCGTCGACCCGGTGCCGCCGGCTACCGGCGACGAGCCCCGCCATCCGCACCGCTGCGCGGCCGGGCGGCGCGGCTGATGGCGATCGCATCCCTTTCGGACAATCACGAGCGCAACGCATGATCGACAATCGCAACATGATCCTGGCGATAGTGCTGTCGATCGCCATCCTGCTCGCCTTCGACGTGTTCGGCCCGAAGAAGCCGGTGCCGCCGCCGGGGGCGCCGCAACAGGCCGAGAAGGCGGCGCCCGATGGCAAGCCGGCCGCGAAGCCGGGGGCGGCGCCGACGCCCGGCCAGCCGACGCCGGCACCGGCGCCCGGCGTGCCGAAGCCGGCGGCGCCGACCGCCGCCGACGCCGCCAAGTCCCGCGCCGCGCTGTTGGCCACCCAGCCGCGCGTCCGGGTCGCGGCGCCCCGGCTGCATGGTTCGATCTCGCTGGTCGGCGGCCGCATCGACGACCTGACGCTCCCCGATTATCGCGAGGGGATCGACCGCAAGAGCCCGGAAATCGTGCTCTTGGTCCCGCACGGCGCCGATAACGCCTACTTCGCCGAGTTCGGCTGGGTGTCCGGCGACGGCCAACCGGTGCCCGGCGGCGACACCCGGTGGCAGGCGGATGCCGATCGGCTGACCCCGGAACGCCCGGTGACGCTGACCTGGGATAACGGCCGCGGGCTGAAGTTCACCCGCACCTACGCCATCGACAAGAACTACATGTTCACGGTCACCGATAAGGTCGAGAACGCCGGCACCAAGCCGGCTGCGCTCTTCCCCTACGGGCTGATCTCCCGGCGTGGCACGCCGAAGACGACCGGCTTCTACATCCTGCACGAAGGCCCCTACGGCGTCGGCAACGGCAAGCTTACCGAGATCACCTATGAGGACCTGCGGGAAAAAGGCCAGATCACCGGCACCGCCAAGGGCGGTTGGGTCGGCATCACCGACAAGTATTGGCTGGCCGCCCTGGTGCCCGATCAGGCGACGGAGGTCAACACCCGTTACGTGCACCGCAAGGAAAACCGCGACGACGTCTACCAAGTCGACTACCTGAGCCCGCAGCTGACCGTCCCGCCCGGCGGCAGCAGCCAGGCGCAGAACCGTCTGTTTACCGGCGCCAAGGAAGTGCAGCTGATGGATGACTACGAAACGGCGCTTAAGATCGACCGTTTCGACCTGGCCATCGACTTCGGCTGGTTCTACTTCCTGACCAAGCCGATCTTCTATGCGCTGCTCTACCTCAACGAGCACGTCAAGAACTTCGGCATCGCCATCATCCTGCTGACCGTGTTCATCAAGCTGGTGTTCTTCCCGCTCGCCAACAAATCCTACGTGGCGATGAGCAAGATGAAGAAGCTGCAGCCCGAGATCGTGAAGATCCGCGAGCGCTTCGAGAGCGATAAGATGAAGATGAACGAGGAGATGATGGCGCTCTACAAGCGCGAGAAGGCCAACCCGGCCTCCGGCTGCCTGCCGATCCTGATCCAGATTCCGGTGTTCTTCGCGCTCTATAAGGTGTTGTTCGTCAACATCGAGATGCGGCACGCGCCGTTCTACGGCTGGATCAAGGACCTGTCGGCGGCCGACCCGACCAGCATCTTCAACCTGTTCGGCCTGATCCCGTGGGTGCCGCCCGACTTCCTGATGGTCGGCGCGTGGCCGCTGGTCATGGGCGTCACCATGTGGCTGCAACAGAAGCTGAACCCGCAGCCAACCGATCCCATGCAGGCCAAGATCTTCCTGTTCCTGCCGGTGATGTTCACCTTCCTCTTGGCGCAGTTCCCGGCCGGCCTCGTGATCTACTGGACGTGGAACAACGTCCTCAGCATGTTGCAGCAGTGGGTGATCATGCGGCGCATGGGCATCAAGCCGGGAGATGCCTTGAAATAAGGGGGGTGGATTCGTGCCTCGACCCGCGCCAAGCAAAAGCGAGACCGGCGCCGCCGACGCCGAGGCCCTGGAGGACGGGCGGCGACTGTTCGCGCAAGCTTGCGAGTTCGTCACCGGCGCCGCCGCCGTCGATCACATCCCGGAAACCGGGCTTCCCGAGGTTGCCTTCGCCGGCCGCTCCAACGTCGGCAAGTCGACCCTGTTGAACGCGCTCACCGGCCGCGCGACGCTAGCCCGCACGTCGAATGCGCCCGGTCGCACCCGCGAGATCAATTTCTTCAAGCTCGGCGGGCGGCTGATTCTGGCCGACCTTCCCGGCTACGGATACGCCCATGCGCCGAGGGTCCGGGTCAAGCGCTGGACCTGGCTGATCGACGCCTATCTCCGGGGGCGCGCCGGGCTGCGCCGCGCCTGCCTCCTCATCGACGCCCGGCACGGCATCAAGTCCGCCGACCGCGACATGATGGCGGTGCTCGACGGCGCGGCGGTTTCCTATCAGGTGGTGCTCACCAAGTGCGACAAGGTGAAGCCGCCGGCGCTCGAAACCCGCCTCCAGGAGGTGAAGCACGAGCTCGCCCGGCATACGGCGGCCCATCCCGAGATCCTTGCCACCTCCGCCCGCGACGGCCGGGGCATTCCGGAGCTCAGGGCGGCGCTGGCGACGCTGGCGGCGCGGGCCAAACTAAGCTAGGTTCCCCGCCATGACGAACAAACCGAACCCGAATCCGAACCCCGTGCCGATCCCGGCGCCGACGCCGGCCGCCCAGGACTGGCTCGGCCAGGCCAAGGTGCTGTCCGAGGCGCTGCCCTACATGCGCCGGCACGCGGGCGAGACGTTCGTCATCAAGTACGGCGGCCACGCCATGGGCGACCCCGAACTATCGAAGTTGTTCGCCCGCGACATCGTGCTGCTCAGGCAGATCGGCATCAACCCGATCGTCGTCCACGGCGGCGGCCCGCAGATCGCGCAGATGCTGAAGCGGCTCAGGATCAAGAGCGAGTTCGTCGACGGCCTCCGGATCACCGACGAGAAGGCCGTCAACGTCGTCGAGATGGTGCTGTCGGGCTCGATCAACAAGCAGATCGTCACCGCCATCAACGCCGCCGGCGGCTTCGCCATCGGGCTGTCGGGCAAGGACGGCAACCTGATCAAGGCCGACAAGCTGAAGCGCACGGTTCGCGACCCGAACTCCAACATCGAGCAGGTCCTCGACCTCGGCCTGGTCGGCGAGCCGACGGCGATCAATCCGCACATCCTGGCGCTGTTCGACGAATCCGACATCACCCCGGTAATCGCGCCGATCGGCGTCGGCCCCGAGGGCGAGACGCTGAACATCAACGCCGACACCGTTGCCGGCGCCATCGCCGGCGCCGTCGGCGCCAAGCGCCTGTTGGTGCTGACCGATGTCGTCGGCGTCCTCGACAAGAAAGGCCAGCTGATTTCCGAGATGACCGCCACGGAGGCCAAGGCGCTGATGGCGGACGGCACCATATCGGGCGGCATGATCCCGAAGATCGAGACCTGCCTGGCGGCGCTGGCCGGCGACGCCGACGGCGCCGTCATCATCGACGGCCGGGTGCCGCACGCGGTCTTGGTCGAGCTGTTCACCGCCGGCGGCGCCGGCACGCTGATTCGCCCCGATTGAGGAGCGCCCGCCAGCGCCGTCCGTTCGCGCCGCGCGGTCGCCGGTCAGCCGGCGTTCCGGAGAAAGTCGATCTGGAATTCCAGCGTCGCGATGGCAAGCGGATAGTTTGCGCCGTCGGCGGCCAGGATGTCGCGGCGATTGACCTGCGCCAGCCGCAATTGCAGCGTCTCGGCCAGCTTGGCACTGAACCCCGCCTTCCAGGTGATGGCGACCATGCCCTTGGCGTTGCGCTCGCCGACCACCTTGCGGATGAGGTCGGCCGGCAGGCCTGAGCGGACCGCCAGCGCGGCAATGGCGAATTCGCGATCGCCGGTCCGCACCGCCTCCCCGATCATCGGCTCGTCGAGCCTGCCGGCGCGCTGCAGCTCGATCGCCATCTTCAACGCGTCCTCCGGGTTGGCGCCATCGGCGCCGGCCGAGTGCCGGCCTTTTCGCCTCAGCCGCCGGTCGACGATGCGGCGGACCTCGTCCATCGTCTTCGGCGTCAGGTCGCGGCGATCCTGCAACGCCTTGAGCAGGCCGTCGGCGACGAAGCGGGCCAGCTTCGCCACCGCCCCTGCCGGCAGCCGCGGCCGGTGAACCAGTGGCACGTGCCAGATTTCCACCGATTCCGCGCGGTCGATCAATTGATCGAGCACCTGTTCGCGGATTTGCGCGGTCGGGTTGGCGAGCAGCGCCCCGATCGCCGCCGTGTCGTTGCTGCCGGCGATGGCGTCGGCCACCGGCGCGTTGACGCCGTCGCGCCTGGAGATTGCGCACAGGCGGGCCGAGACCGGGTTGCTGGCGATGATCTCCAACAGATCGGCGTCGGTGAGAAGCGGCGAGAACTGCAGCACCGGCGACGACACCTCGGCCTCGGCGTCCCGGGCCAGGCGCCGGATCACCTCGGGCGGCGCGTGGGCGACGTCCTTCAGGGCCTCGGCAAGGATGCGGCGCACCCGCGTCACCTGGTCGCGGGCGAGCGCTTCCAGGGTGTCGTGGGCCAGCTGTCCGACCTTGTCCCGAACGTCGACGGAAAGCCCCGGCGCCAGCCGCGCGATCTTCTCCGCCAGCGCGCCGCGCACCTCCTGATCGGCGTCGCCGGCCAGCACCCGGTCGGCGTGCGCCGGCGACGCCTGGTTGGCGGCGATGGCTTGGCGCACCTCGGGCTCCGGATCGTCGGCAAGGAAGACCAGGATTTCCGGCGCTACGTCGTCGCGGCCGGCCAGCTCGCGGCGCACTGCCGGGTTCGTATCGCGGGCCAGCTTCCGGGCCGTTTGGTAGGAAATGGACTTGGTTCCCGACCCGCCTTTGAACAGGTTCCTGAACCAGGCATCCATTTCAGTTCCTCCGGCCCGTTCAGACCGCTCCCTTCGAGCAAAGGTCGGTGAAGAATTCGATCTGCCAGGTCATCTCGTCGTTCTTTATCGGGTAGGCGTCGCCGGTGGCCTTGATGACTTCGGAAGGCGCGATCCGCCCCATCCGCTGTTGCAGGTGCGTCGCCATCTTGCCGGGCAGTTGCGCCTTCCACGCCAGCGCCATGATGCCCTTGGCGCTCTTCTCGATGAAGACGCGCTTCGCCACCATCGGATCGAGGCCGCTGCGCACCACCAGCGCCGCGAACACGAACGAATGGTCGCCGGAATTCAGCGCCTTCACGATGACGCCGGTGTCCAGCTTGTTGTTCTCGTACATGCGCTTGACCATGGTGATCGGCGGTTCCACGCTGAGGAAATCCTGCGCCGCGTCGACCTCTTTGATCTGTATCTTGTCGATCCCGTCGTCGCCGATCCGCCGCTGGACGACCGCCTTGACGGCGCTCAGCGTATCGGCGTCGAGGTCGGCGCGCGCCTGCAACGCGTCGAGCATGTTGTCGGCCAGGAAATGGGCCAGCCGCGTGGCGGCCCCCTTCGGCAGCTTCTGGCGCCCGACCAGCGGCGCGTGCCACAGCTTGATGTCGGGCGCACGGTTGATCAGGTCGTCGAGTGTCGCCTCGCGGATCTGGGCGCTGTCGTTGGACAACAAATCGGCGACGGCGCTGACATCGTTGGTGCCGACGATGGCATCAGCGATGCTCTCGGAGACGTTGGCGCGCTTCGAGATCGCATTCAGTCCGCCTTGCGTCGGGGTGGCGGCGATGATCTCCAGCAGGTCCTCGTCTGTGAGTACCGGCGAGAATTCGAGGATCGGCGCGCAGACCTCGAGCGCCGAGTCGCTGGCCAGCGTCCTGATCACATCGGGCGGCGCGTTGGCGACGTTCTTCAGCGCCTCGGAGAGGATTTGCCGGACCTTGGTGATTTGGTCCTTGGCCAGCAGATCAAGGGCTTCGTAGGTGGCGCGGCGGGCCTTGTCCTGCTCGTCGGCGGTCAGCCCCGGCGCCACGCGGGCGATCTTGGCGGCCAGCCCGCCGCGCACGCTGGCGTCGTTGTCCTTGGCGAGCAGTATGTCCGTCTGGCGCGGTGCCGCCTTGTTGTGGGCCACCGTCTTGCGCACCTCGGCGGATGAGTCCTCGGCCAGGTAGTAGAGGATTTCCGGCTTTAGGTCCTCGCGCGCCGCCAGCTTCTGGCGCACCCGCGGATCCGCGTGGCGCGCTAATTCCTTCGCCTGCTCGTAGCTGAGGTTTTTCTGGCTGAGGATTTCCGGGCTCACGGCCGATGTGCCTACTTCGTCTTGCCGCCTTCGGGCGCGGCAAGCGGCGTTCCGGCCGGAACGGCCATTTGGAATCCCCCCTTGCCGGCTTTCTTGACCGCATACATGGCAGCATCCGCTCGGGCAAGCAAGTCCTCCAACGGCTCGTTGTTCTTGGGATCGAATATGGCGACGCCGACCGAGACGCCGAGCGGCTTTTCCGGACTGCCCGAGAACTTCCGCAAGGTCTTGCTCGCCTCGATCAGGCGGCCCGCCCGGGTTTCAGAGACCTGCGGGGTGACCCCGTCCAGCCACATCGCGAACTCGTCGCCGCCCAGCCGGGCGATGACGTCGCCGGGGCGCGACATCTCCATCAGCAGGTCGCGCAGGAACATGATCGCGTCGTCGCCCATCTGGTGGCCGTGGACGTCGTTGACGGCCTTGAAATTGTCCATGTCCACGTAGAACAGCGCCGCCTTCTCGCCGTTGCGCTCGAGGCGCGCGATGCGCCGGGGAAGTTCCTCTTCGTAGAAAGCGCGGCGGTTCAAGAGCCCGGTCATGCCGTCGGTGCGCGACAAATTGACGATGCGTTCGTGGTTACTGATCTGCTCGTTGGCGATGCCGAGCTGGTTGGCGACATCGCGGATCAGGATGTGGTGGTCATTCTCCCACGGCTGGCCGTTGGCCGGCTTCCACATGCTGAGCGCACCGTTGACCGCGTGCCGGTAGTTCGTCGGCGTGGCCAGCACCTGCCACTTGTCGATGGTCAGCTCGATTACGTTTTCGCCGGCCTTCATCGATTCCAGCGACGCGTCCAATTCCTTCAGCCCTTCGACGTTGCCATACTCGGCGGCGACCGTGAACGCGCCGCGCTCGTTGCGCCGGTAAATCCGGCATCCGGCCATGCCCAGCGCGCGCGCGGTGGCAGCGGCGGCGGCGTTCAGCATGTTGTGGGGCTCGAGCTCGTCGCGGATCGTGCTGACGATGTAGTTGAGGTGCTGCTCCCGGTGGCGCGCCCGGGCGAGCGCCGATTCATTCTCGCGCTCGTCGGTGACGTCGCGGCAGACGCCACGCGTTCCTCTCCACTTGTCGGCGCCGTTCTCGGAAGTGATCAGCGGCACGCACGACACCAGCACGCACGCCGTCGAGCCGTCCTTGCCGCGCATCCATACTTCGACGTCGTCGAGCGGCCGGTCGCTGACGAACGGCAGCGGCGAAAACTCCTCCGGCGATATGACGAACGCCTCCGCCTTCTTGCCGACCAGCTCTTCCGCCGTGTAGCCGAGCGCGCCCTTCGGCGTGACGAAGGTGAATTTGCCGTCTGTGTTAACCTCCCACGAGAAATCGCTGGAAACCTCCACCAGGTCCTTGTAGCGCTGTCGCGAATCGACCAGCGCGGTGCGCAAGTTGCGCTCCATGGTCAGGTCGCGGGCCATCACCACCAACTCGCCGTCGACGCCCGCAGGCACGACCGTGATGTCGAGGACGATCTCGCCCTTGGCGCTCTTCAGCGTCACCGCGCCGGCGGCGATCATGCGGTCGTTGTGGGCGGTCTCGATCAGGGTGTTGATGTCGGGCGCGGCGTTGTGCTGGATCAGCGCCTGCAGGCCAGCGGCCCGGGCGTTGACAGCGACCACCGCGCCGTCGACGCCGACCAGTAACGCAGCGCCGGGAAACCCGTCAAGCAACGCCTGCCGGCCGTGCGTCACCGGCTGGCCCGAGTTCCCGGACCCTGCCGTCCCGCCTTGACGCTGCGGCTGGCTGGAAGGGCGATTTTTTGCCATTTCGCGAGGAACCCCTGGTTTTTTGCCCGATGGGTGGATAAAACCCAAGGTCGGTAGCCCGGAGTTTAGGGTATCGCCAACGCTCCCGCCACCCCGGAATCGCTTGCCGGCGCTTGCCGAAGCGGGTGCAAGGCGGCCCCGACCCCGGGCATTTTTCCCGGCGCATTTTTCAACAGTCCCATGGACCGCACCGAGGCCGCAAGAACCCGACTTTTCGAGGCCGAGGCGTGGGTATTCGATCTCGACAATACCCTCTATCCGGCGTCGTCCAACCTGTTCCAACAGGTCGACCGCCGGATGACCCTGTTCATCGCCGAGTTCCTGAGTCTCGATTCGGAAACTGCGTATAAACTGCAGAAGACCTACTTCCGCGAGCACGGCACCACCATGCGCGGGCTGATGAACGTCCACGGCATCGACCCGGGGCCGTTCCTCGAATTCGTCCACGACATCGATCTCGCGCCGGTCGCCCCGGATCCGGCGCTCGACGCGGCGCTGGCCCGGCTGCCGGGGCGCAAGATCGTGTTCACCAACGGCCCCACCGACCACGCTCTCCGAGTGATGGACCGGCTCGCCGTGCGTCGCCATTTCGAGGCGGTGTTCGACATCGTCGAGGCCGACTACGTGCCGAAGCCCGAGCCCCGGGCATATGAGGCGCTGGTCCGCCGCTACGGGTTGAACCCGCCGGCCACGGTGATGGTCGAGGACCTGGCGCGCAACCTCGCCCCGGCGGCGGCGATGGGCATGACCACGGTGTGGGTGCGCGCGCCGCTGCCGGGCGGGACGCCGGATGCCGGGAACGACGCCCAAGTCGCCGACCACGTGATCGACGATCTCTCCGGCTGGCTCGGCGAGCTGACGGCGGCCGCTTCATATTGACACCCCGGGCGGCGTGACGCATTTTCGGACGCCGCCGCGAATACCGATGACGCCACGGCCGGCATCCGCCACAGACGGGGATTCGATGACCACGTCCAAGCTGCAAGCGACCATCGACGCCGCCTGGGAGGCGCGCGACACCGTCGGCGTCGCCACCAAGGGCAAGGTCCGCGACGCCGTCGAGGCGGTGCTCGAGCTCCTCGATTCCGGCAAGGCCCGGGTGGCCGAGAAGAAGGCAGGCGTTTGGCGGGTCAACCAGTGGCTGAAGAAGGCGGTGCTGCTGTCGTTCCGCCTCAACGACTCGCGCCTGATCGCCGGCGGCCCCGGCAAGTCTAAGTGGTTCGACAAGGTACCGTCGAAGTTCGACGGCTGGAGCGCCCAGCGCTTCCGCAAGGCCGGCTTCCGCGCCGTCCCGGACTGCGTGGTGCGCCATTCGGCCTACATCGCGCCCGGGGTGATCCTGATGCCGTGCTTCGTCAATCTCGGCGCCTACGTCGATTCCGGGACCATGGTCGACACCTGGGCGACTGTCGGCAGTTGCGCGCAGGTCGGGAAAAATTGCCACATCTCTGGCGGCGCCGGCATCGGCGGAGTGCTAGAGCCGCTGCAGGCCGGCCCGGTGATCATCGAGGACGACTGCTTCGTCGGCGCCCGCTCCGAGGTCGCCGAGGGCGTCGTCGTCGAGCGGGGCTCGGTGCTGTCGATGGGCGTCTACATCGGCGCCTCGACCCGCATCGTCGAGCGCGCCACCGGCAAGGTCCTCTACGGCCGCGTGCCGGCCTATTCGGTCGTGGTGCCGGGAGCCATGCCCGGCCGCCCGCTCGCCGATGGCACGGCCGGTCCCTCGCTCTATTGCGCCGTCATCGTCAAGCGGGTGGACGAGAAGACCCGCTCCAAGACCTCGATCAACGATCTGCTCCGCGATTGAGCGGCGGCTGGAAAGAATCGTCCCCATGGACCCCGTCGATTTCAGCCAGGCGCTGATCCGCTGCCCGAGCGTCACCCCCGCCGAGGGCGGCGCCCTCGACGTGCTCGAGGCGGCGCTCGAGAAGCTCGGGTTCGCCTGCCACCGGCTGCCGTTCGAGGAGGCCGGCTTCGCCCGCGTCGACAACCTCTACGCCCGCCTCGGCGACCGGGCGCCGAACTTCTGCTTCGCCGGCCACACCGACGTGGTGCCGGTCGGCAACCCCGGTGGCTGGTCGGTCGATCCGTTCGCCGCCGTGATCAAGGGCGACCGGCTCTACGGCCGCGGTGCCGCCGACATGAAGACCGCGATTGCCGCCTTCGTCGCCGCGGTCGAGCGGTTCCTGACCGCGCGCCGGCGCGGCTTCAAGGGCTCGATCAGCCTGCTGATCACCGGCGACGAGGAAGCCGACGCCGTCAACGGTACCGTCAAGATGCTCGGCTGGCTGAAGGAGAAACGCGAGGGGCTGGACGACTGCCTGGTCGGCGAGCCGACCAACACCCGCCGCATCGGCGACATGATCAAGATCGGCCGCCGCGGCTCGCTGACGGCGGCGCTGACCGTCCACGGCGCGCAGGGGCACAGCGCCTATGCGCACCTCGCCGACAACCCGATCCCACGCCTGATGCGGATGCTGGGCTCGCTCATGGAGAAGCCTTTGGATGAAGGCAGCGAGCATTTCCCGCCGTCGGACGTCGTCGTCACCTCGATCGACGTCGGCAACAAGGTGTCGAACCTGATCCCGTCGCGCGCCGAGGCCCGGATCAACATCCGCTTCAACGACAAGCACACTGGCACTGGCCTCGAGCGGATGATGCGCGAGCGCTTCGACAAAGTCGGTGGAAAGTACGAGCTCGCGGTCAAGGTCTCGGGCGAGGCGTTCCTGACCCCCGTCGGCCCGCTGGCCGAGCTTGTCGCCGGCGCCGTCGAGAAGGTCGCCGGCGTCCGGCCCGAGTTCAACACCGCCGGCGGCACTTCAGACGCGCGCTTCATCAAGGACCATTGCCCGGTGGTCGAGTTCGGCATGACCAACGAGACCGCCCATAAGGCCGACGAGAATTCGCGGCTCGCCGACATCCGCATGCTGGCCGACATCTACCAGGCGGTTCTCGACGGCTACTTTGCCGAGCCCGGCTGATGGTTCCCGCGCGAGAGGTCGTGGCATCGCTTTACGGCGCCTACCGCCTCGCCCGCTTCGACGCCGGGGGCCTCCGGTTCCTCAACGACTCGACCGAGGGCTTCTGGCGCTCGTTCTTCGCCGCCGTCCTGGTGCTGCCGTTCTATCTGGTGCTGCTGGTCGTCCGCCACGACACCGCCATGGAGCACGTGGCGGGAGTCCGCTTCTACGCCATCGAGATGATCGCCTATGTCATCGCCTGGGTGGCGTTTCCGCTGATCATGGCATCGTTCGCGAGAATCCTCGACCGCGACCGGTTCTACGTCCGCTTCATCGTCGCATACAACTGGGCGGCGGTGCTGCAGAACGGCGTTTACCTGCCGATCACCATCCTGACCGCGGCCGGGCTGCTCCCGGACCCGCTGGCCAACACCCTGGGGCTGGCGGCGCTCGGCGTGATCGTCGTCTACGTGTGGTTCGTCACCCGCACCGCCCTCGAGATCGAGGCCGGCAAGGCGGCCGGCATCGTCGGCCTCGATTTTCTGCTCAGCATCCTGATCAACGCCGTCGCCGAGGGCATGGTCTGAGCCTGCGGCCGCGGCCGGCGTTTTAGTAGACCACCTCGACCAGATAGAGGCCGTCCGCCGGCGCCGTCGGGCCGGCGGCGGCGCGGTCACGGGCGGCCAGCGCGGCCGCGACCTCGGCCGCCGTCCACTTGCCCTCGCCGACCAGCTTCAGGGTGCCGACCATGTTGCGCACCTGGTGGTGCAGGAACGAGCGCGCCCGCGCGCGCACCTCGATCAGCTCGCCCGCGCGGGCGACGGTTAGTTCGTCGAGCGTCTTCACCGGCGACTTGGCTTGGCACTGCTGGGCGCGGAAGGTGGTGAAGTCGTGCCTGCCGACGAGCGTTTGCGCGACCGCGTTCATGGCCTCGGCGTCGAGCGGCACCGGCACCCACCAGCTCATCCCCCGGCCGATGCCGAGCGGCGCCCGGCGGTTGGTGATGCGGTAGAGATAGGCGCGCTGTTTGGCCGAGAAGCGGGCGTCGAAATCCTTGGTCGCACGCGCCGCCTCCAGCACCGCCACGGCCGCCGGCCGCAGGTGGAAGTTGAGCGCGTCGCGGACGGTGTCGGGCTCGGCGTCGCGCCCGAGGTCGAAGTGCGCCACTTGGCCCAGCGCGTGGACGCCGGAATCGGTGCGGCCGGCGCCGTAGAGCGTCACCTTTTCGCCGCAGAACTTCTCGATCGCCTGTTCCAGAGCCTGCTGCACGCTCGGGCCGTTGGCCTGGCGCTGCCAGCCGACAAAGTCGCGGCCGTCGTATTCGACGGTGATCCGGTAGCGGCCCATGGCCCGTTTTAGCGGCCCCCGGCCGCTTACGCCAGCCGCACTCCGGCCGGCATCGGGAAGCCGCGCAGGAAGGCGGCGGCCGGTTGCGCCGCCCGGCCGGCCCGCTGCACCTCGATCAGCCGCAGCACGCCCGCGCCGCAGGCGACGCCGAGGGCGTCGTCGACGAGCGCTCCCGGGACGCCGCTGCCGGCCTCGACCGTCGCCGCCAGCACCTTGATGCGGTGGCCGGCGTGCTCGAACCAGGCGCCGGGCCACGGGTTGAACGCCCGCACCTGGCGCTCCAGCGCCGCCGCCGGCCGCCGCCAGTCGAGCCGGCCGTCGTCGCGGCCGAGCTTCGGCGCCACGGTGACGCCCGTCGCCGGCTGCGGCGTCGGCTTGAGCATGCCGGCGGCGAGGCCATCGAGCGCCTTTACCATCAGCCGCGCCCCCAGTTCGGCCAGCTGGTCGTGCAGCATCGCCGCTGTGGCGCGGGGCCCGATCAGCACCTTTTCGGCAATGATGATGGGCCCGGTGTCGAGCCCTTCATCGATCCGCATGATGGTGACGCCGGTCTCGGTGTCGCCCTCCAGGATGGCGCGCTGGATCGGCGCCGCGCCGCGCCAGCGCGGCAGCAGCGAAGCGTGGACGTTGAGGCAGCCGAGCCGCGGCGCCGCGACGATCGCCGTCGGCAGCTTGAGCCCGTAGGCAACCACCACCGCGGCGTCGGCGTTAAGCGCCTTGAATGCCGCCTGCTCGCCTTCGTCCTTGAGCGACGCCGGCGTTCTGACCGCCAAGCCTTTCGCCCCAGCCAGCGCGTGTACCGGCGACCGGCGCTCTTTCTGTCCGCGCCTAGCCGGCCGCGGCGGCTGGGTATAGACGCAGGCCACTTGGTGGCCAGCGGCGAGCAGCGCCGCCAGCGTCGGCAGCGCGAACTCTGGGCTTCCCATGAAGACCAGCTTGAGCCGCGTCATGAATCCCACCGCTCCCACCCGGCGATTTCCGGGGTTGCGGCCAGTCTACTTTTTTTCGGGGACGGGGCGGGAGAGAACTTAGGCGTTCTCCAAGGCGGCCTGTTTCTTGGCCTTCTGCAGCTTGCGCAGGATCATCCGCCGCTTCAAGACCGAGACGTGGTCGACGAACAGCACCCCGTCCAGGTGATCCATCTCGTGCTGGATGCAGGTGGCGAGCACGCTATCGGTCTCGAGCTCGCGGATCTCGTTCTGGTAGTCGAGATAGCGGACGCGGATGCGGTCGGGGCGGACGACCTCGGCGTACTGCTCGGGCAGCGACAGGCAGCCTTCCTCGTGGATTCTTTCCTCGTCCGAGGTCCACAGCAACTCCGGGTTGGCCATGCGGATCGGGTTCGGCGGTTCGTCCTCGTTGGCGACGTCGACGACGATCACGCGGCGCTTGTCGCCGACCTGAGGCGCCGCCAGACCGATGCCGCGGGCCGAATGCATGGTCTCCAGCATATCGTCCATCAGCTTGCGAACGGATGCGTCGACCTTCTTCACCGGCTTGGCGGTGATCTTCAGGCGCGGATCGGGAGCGATGATGATGTCGAGAACGGCCATGGCTTGTCCCTTGGTCTCTGATGCAAATATGGCCTGAGCGTGGAATCGTCAAGGAGAGGATCGCCGTCCCGGGGAGTTGCGGCGGATTGCGGCGGGTTGCGTCTGGCGGCCGCGGCCGGCAAGGGCTAGTCTGTCGGCGATTCGAGGCTCCGATGATGGAAGGCCAAGGCTGGACGTTGCCGATCGTGCTGGCGATCCTAGTGGTCGCGGCCCTCGCCTTTGCCTACCGCCTGGGCCGGCGGTCGCGGGACGAGGCGCCGGCGGAGCTGGCCCAGCTGCTGGACGCCGCCGACAAGCTGAAGACCGCCCAAGCGGAGCTATCGGGGCGCATGCAGCAGTCGGAAACGAGCGTCAATGCGCGGCTGGAATCGCTCGCCAAGCGCCTCGGCGACGGGCTCACCGAGCACACCGAAAGGACCGGCCAGACCCTGAAGCACCTGCACGAGCGCCTGGCGGTGATCGATACGGCGCAGAAGAACATCACGGATTTGTCGCAGCAGATGGTCGGGCTGCAGGACATCCTCTCCAACAAGCAGGCCCGCGGCGCCTTTGGCGAGATCCAACTGCGCGACCTGGTCACCGGCACGCTGCCGCCGTCGGCTTATGAATTCCAGGCGACGCTCTCGAATGGCAAGCGCGCCGACTGTCTGTTGAAGTTGCCCAACCCGCCCGGTTCCATCGCTATCGATTCGAAATTCCCGCTGGAAAGCTACGAAAAGCTTCGTGCCGCCGGCGACGACGCGGCCAAGGTCCAGGCCGGACGCGAGTTCAGCGCCGCCGTTCGCAAGCACGTCCTCGACATTGCCGAGCGCTACATTGTCGCCGGCGAGACAGCCGAATCGGCGCTGATGTTCCTGCCGTCGGAGGCGATCTACGCCGAGCTACACGCCAATTTCCGCAACGTCATCGAGGAATCGTTCAAGCGCCGGGTGTGGATCGTGTCACCGACGACGCTGATGGCGACGTTGACGACCGTCCGCGCCATCCTCAAGGACGCCCTGATGCGCGAACAGGCCGGCGTCATCCAGCAGGAGGTGATCAAGCTGTTGGAGGACGTCGTCCGTCTCGACAAGCGGGTCGACAGCCTGGAGAGCCACTTCGGCCAGGCCTCGAAGGACATTCGCGAGATTCGCGTCTCCGCCGACAAGGTGCTGAAGCGCGGCGCCAGGATCGATTCGTTGCAGTTCGAGGAACCGAGCGCGGCCGGTGAACTGGAAGCGCCGCCGCCGCAACTCAAGGAAGTCGAGCGCTAGGTCTTCCCGCCGGCGAGCCGCTTGAGCTCGGCCTCGGCCTTCTTGAATACGCTCCCCCAGTCGCCCAATTCCGGCTGCCGGAACAGCCTGAGTCCCGGATACCAGGGGCTGTCCTCGCGCTCGTTCATCCAGAAAAATCCGGTCGGCCGCGACATCAGCCCCCACGCCGGCTTGCCGAGCGCGCCGGCGAGGTGCAGCACCGCGGTGTCGACCGAGATCACCAGATCGAGGGCGTTTACCGCCGCCGCCGTGTCGCCGAAGTCGCTGAGGCCCTGGCCCAGGTCGACGACGCCGAATTTCGGATCCAGCCCTTCGAGCTCGGGCCGGAACTTGCCGACCTGCAGGCTGAAGAAGCGCGTTCCCGGCACCTTGAACAGCGGCTCGAACGTCGTGAGCGGCGCCGAACGCTTGGCGTTGTCGCGCCGGGTCGGGCTGCCCGCCCACACGAAGCCGATTTTCAATCCTTTCACCTGGGCGATGCGCGGATCGGGCTTGGCGTCGGCCGGTGGCGCCAGATACGGGATCTCGGCCGGCACCGAATCGAGCGTCGTGCGGAAGGCGTGCGGCAGGCTCATCAGCGGGATCTGAAAGTCGTGCTCGGGCACGGGCCCGCCGAGGTCGAAGCATTCGGCAACACCGGCGAGCGAGCGCAACAGCCGCGTCAGCGGCGGCCGGCATTCCAACACCACGCGCCCGCCTTTTTTGGCCACCATCGGCGCGTAGCGGCAGAACATAATGCCGTCACCGAAGCCCTGCTCGGCGTGGATCAGCACGGTTTGGTCGTCGAGGTCGCCGCCGCTCCATTCCGGCTTCTGCCAGTCGCGCTTGAACGCGGCGAAGGTCGGCGTTAGCCAGCGCCACTCGTAGGCTTCCCAGCCCTCCGCGTATTCACCGTGCTGCAACATCGAGAGCGACAGGTTCCAGTGCAAATCCGCGTTTGGCTTGCCGCGGGGCGAGATCCGGATCGCCTCGCGATAGCACTCGATCGCCTCGCCGGTGTCGCCCAGCGACTGCAGCGCCGAGCCGAGGTTGCAATAGGCGTCGACGTAATTGGGATCGATCTCGATGGCGTTGCGGAAGCTCTCCACCGCCTCGACGTAGCGGTCGAGCTTCAAAGCCGTGTTGCCGTAGTTGTATTGCTTCTCGGCATTGGCGGCGTCCAATGCCACCGCCTTGCGGTACTGCTCGAGCGCGTCCTCTAGCCGGTCCAGGTCGGAAAGCGCGTTGCCGAGGTTGAAATAGGCGGTGGCGTTGGCGGGCTTCAACTCGATGGCGCGGCGGTAGCTTTTCTCCGCCTCGGCCGGCTTCTTCAGGCCCACCAGCGCGTTGCCCATGTTGATGTGGGCCTCGGCGAAATCGGGGCGCACCTTCAGCGCCGTGACACAGGCGTTGACGGCGTCCACATGGCGCTTCAAGTCGTTGAGAGCGCTGGCGAGGTTGTTGGCCGCCTCCGGCATGTTCGGATTGAGCGTCATCCCCTTCTCGAACGCGTCGACCGCCTCCTTCAGCCGTCCGGACAGCTGCAGCGCGTTGCCGAGGTTGACCCAGGCGGCCAGGTAATCCGGCGCGATCTCGGTCGCCTTCCGCAGCAACGTGATGGCAGTCGGGAGCTGGCCTCCCGATTGCAGCAGCACCCCCATCAGGTTGAGGGCGTCGACGTTGTTCGGCTCGACCTTCAGGATGTCGCGGTAGATGGTGCCCGCGTCGGCGAGCTTGCCGGCCTGGTGCAGCTCCAGCGCCCGTTTCAGCTGCTGCGCGACGTTCATCGGGCGTAGGCGGGGATGGCGTGGAAGGCGATGGCGACGAAGAAGCAGGCGCTGCCGGCGATCACGAACACATGCCAGATCGCCTCGTTGAACGGCAGCCGCCGCCACAGGTAGAAGGCGACGCCGAGAGTATAGGCCAGTCCCCCGGCGACCAGGAACCCGGCGCCGAGCGGGCCGAGAACGTCGAACACCGGTCCGACCCACGCCACCACCAGCCAGCCGAGGATGACGTACAGGCCGATCCTGAGTTTCTTCAGCGGCCGCGGCGAGGCGATGCGCAGCACCGCGCCGGTCAACGCCACGCTCCACACCGCCGCCAGCAGGGCCCAGCCCCAATGGTCCTTGAGGGCCAGCAACGCCACCGGCGTGTAGGTTCCGGCGATCAGGAAATAGATGGCGCAGTGATCGACGGCGCGCAGGATGCGCTTGATCCCGACGTGCCAGATCGCGTGGTAGAGGGCGGAGCTGAAGAATGCCAACACCAGCGTTCCCCCGTACACGGCGACGCTGGCCACCGGCAGCGGGCCGTAGGGAATGGCGAGGTGGATAAGGACGACGAGGCCGACGACGCTGAGCACCGCCCCGATCCCCTGGATCGCGGCGTTGGCCATTTCTTCGGCAAAAACGTCCGGCGCCTCGTCTTCCAAGGCAGGCGTCATGGATTCTATTCCCGGATGATCGCGGATACGCCGTCGGCACGTTTGCCGCTCCAGCCCAAGGCCAGTATGTCCGTTCAGGGCGGCGCGGCCAAGGATAAATCGCCGTTTGGCGGCGCTTCCGAACAAGCGACCGGCGCTGTATCCTTGCCATCGTGCGGCGCCGGGGCACGGAACGGACTTCCGGCAGCGACGGGTCGGCCGCCGGATCATGCAACGCGAGGCCCGGATGATTTTCAGACTCCTCGCCGCTTGCCTTTTCGTCCTCGCCGTTGCGGTCGGCGCGACGGCCGCGGCCGATCCCGTCGTCGGCCCGGCGCCGCAGGGCGTCGCGGACGTCTATGTGCCGAGGCCGGGAAACTTTCGCCTGGTGCCGTGGGTCGAGAACCTGGAAGTGCCGTGGTCGCTGGTGTTCCTGCCCGACGGCCGCGCCCTGGTCAGCGAGCGCCCCGGTCGCATCCGATTGATCCGGGACGGTCGGCTCAAGGAGAAGCCGTATGCGGAGCTCGCCTCGACGGCGGGCGAGGCCGGCATCATGGCGGCGCTGACGCGCTTCGTCGTCGGCGGCGAGGGCGGCTTGATGGGCCTCGCCATTCATCCCCGCTTCCCGAATCCGCCGTACGTCTATGCCATGCACACCTATGAGGGCGACGGCGGCACCGGCAACCGGGTGATCCGGCTGATCGACGAGGGCGACCGCGCCCGCTTCGACCGTGTCGTCGTCGACGGCATTCCCGGCTCCTCGTTCCACAACGGCGGCCGCATCGGCTTCGGGCCCGACGGCATGCTCTACGTGACAACGGGCGAGACCTTCGAGGCCGAACGGGCCCAGGACCTGAAGTCGCTCGGCGGCAAGATCCTGCGGGTGACGCCGGAGGGCCACGTGCCCGCCGACAATCCCTTTCCGGGATCGCCGGTGTGGTCCTACGGACACCGCAATCCGCAGGGGCTCGCCTGGCACCCGGCGACGGGGGACCTGTTCATCTCCGAGCACGGGCCGTCGGGGGAATACGGGCTCCGCGCCCATGACGAGGTCAACGTCGTGCGGCGGGGGGCCAACTACGGCTGGCCGTTGGTGGTCGGCGCCCCCGGCGTCGCCGGATACGTGGACCCGCTGGTGACGTGGAAGGAGATCGCGGTGCCGCCGGCCGGCATCGCCTTCTGGCGCGGCGATCTTTACCTCGCCGCGCTCGGCGCCGGCTCGCTGATCCGCATCGGCGTCGCCCGCGAAGGCGTCGGTTACCGCGTCACTCGCATCGAGCGCTGGTTCGCCGAAGGGCCGCGTGCGAGCGTACTCGGGCGCCTGCGCGCCGCGCGGGTGGGACCGGACGGGCTCCTATATTTCACCACCTCCAACCGCGACGGCCGCGGCACGCCGCAACCCGGCGACGACAAGATCTATCGCTTGGAGCCGCGGTAAGCGGCAGCACCCCTTCCCGTCACACCGGCCTTCGCGCCTTGAGCGCTGCGCTGAGGGTGCCGTCGTCCAAATAATCGAGCTCGCCGCCGACCGGCACCCCGTGGGCAAGCTCGGTGACCTGGACGCCGGCGCCGTTGAGCCGGTCGGCGATGTAATGCGCCGTGGTCTGGCCGTCGACGGTGGCGCCGAGGGCCAGGATTACTTCCTTGACGCCGCCGGCATGCACACGCTTCACCAGCGACGGGATGCTCAGGTCCTCCGGCCCGACGCCGTCGAGCGCCGACAGCGTGCCGCCGAGCACGTGGTAGCGGCCCTTGAACGACGCCGTCCGCTCGACCGCCCACAAATCACCGACCGTCTCGACGACGCAGACGATGGCGCCGTCGCGCCTCGGATCGGCGCACAGCGAACAAGGATCGCATGTATCCAGGTTGCCGCAGGTGGAGCACGTTTTGATCTTGTCCGCCGCCTCGGCCATCGCCTTGGCCAGCGGCTGGGCCAGCGATTCGCGCCTGGCGATCAGATGCAGCACGGCGCGCCGGGCCGAGCGGGGCCCCAGCCCCGGCAGCTTGGCCAAGAGCGAGATCAGGCGTTCGATTTCGGCCGACACCATGGTCCGGATCAAAACGGCAGCTGCAGCCCCGGCGGCAGCGGCAGGCCGCCGCTGAGCTCCGACATCTTGTCGCGGACCAGTTGCTCCAGCTTGCCCTTGGCGTCGTTGATGGCGGCGCGCACCAGGTCCTCGACCACCGCCTGCTCGCCGGGCGCCATCAGCTTGGGGTCGATGGCCACGTTCCGCGCCTCGCCCTTGCCGTTGATGGTCACCGTGACCATGCCGCCGCCGGCCGAGCCCGTGACTTCCATCGCCGCCAGCTTTTCCTGCAGTTCCCCCATGCGGGCCTGCAGCTCCTGGGCCTGTTTCAGCATCTGTCCGAGATTCTTCATCGGTTCCCCGCCCTTGTTGCCGCGGCCGCGGGCGCCAACGCGCCCGGTGTCCGCTTGGTATATCACCTGGGCGGGCGACGGCCAAAACCTGTTAGGCCCTTGGGCGAGCGGCGGTGCAAATCCCGCTGGCCGGAAGCGCAAGCGGCTGTTAGCTTCTCGGCGCCACCCGCAATCCCGAGGAAACGGTCATGACCTTGCTGCCCAACTCGCCGCACGCCCGCGACATCAAGAGCCACGTTCACCCGCAGACCAACCTCAAGCGCCACCAGGAGGTCGGGCCGACGATCATGACCCGCGGCGAAGGCGTCTACGTCTTCGACGACGCCGGCAAGCGCTACATCGAGGGCGTCGCCGGCCTGTGGTGCGCGTCGCTGGGGTTCAGCGTCGAGCGGCTGGCGAAGGCCGCCTATGATCAGATGCTGCGGCTCGGCTACTACCACACCTATCGCCACCATTCGAGCGAGGCGGCGATCGAGCTCGCCGAGCGACTGCTCGCCATCGCGCCGGTCCCGATGTCGAAGGTGCTGTTCCAGTGTTCGGGCTCGGAGGCCAATGACACCGCCATCAAGCTCGTCTGGTATTACCACAACGCCATCGGCAAGCCGGAGAAGTCGAAGATCATCGCCCGCAAGTTCGCTTACCACGGCAACACCGCGGCCGCGGTCAGCCTGTCGGGCAAGGCCGACATGCACCGCGACTTCAACCTGCCGTTCGCGCCGTTCCGCCATACCGACTTCCCGCACTACTACCGCTGCGGCGAGGCGGGCGAGAGCGAGGAAGCCTTCGCCAGCCGTTGCGCCGACAATTTGGAGAAGCTGATCCAAGCCGAGGGCCCGGACACGGTCGCCGCCTTCTTCGCGGAACCCGTCATGGGTGCCGGCGGCGGCATCGTGCCGCCCAGGACCTACTTCGAGAAGGTGCAGAAGGTGCTCCGCAAGTACGACGTGCTGTTCGTCGCCGACGAGGTCATCTGCGGCTTCGGCCGCACCGGCAACATGTGGGGCAGCCAGACCTTCAACTTGCGGCCCGACATGATCAGCTGCGCCAAGGCGCTGTCGGCAGCGTTCCAGCCGATCTCGGCCTTGATGATCAACGAGAAAATCTACGCCGCCATGGTCGAGCAAAGCGACAAGCTCGGCAGTTTCGCCCACGGCTACACCTATGCGGGCCATCCAGTGGCCGCCGCCGTCGCCCTCGAGGCCCAGAAGATCTACGCGGAGGCCGACATCGTCGGCCACGTGCGGCGCGTCGCCCCGCGAATGCAGTCGAGGCTGGAAGCACTCGCCGACCATCCGCTGATCGGCGACGTCGGCGGCGTCGGGTTGTTGTGGGCGCTGGAGATCGTCAAGGACAAGCGGACCAGGGAGCCGTTCGATCCGGCCCTCAAGCTCGGTCAGACCGTCGGCGACCACGCCCGCCGTCACGGCCTGATCGCCCGCGTCATCGGCGACCGGCTGGTGTTCGCGCCGCCGCTGATCATCAACGAAGACGAGATCGACGCCTTGGCCGACGCCCTCGGCAAGGCGCTCGACGATACCCTACGGGATTTGCGCCGCGCCGCCTGAGGGCAGCGCCCGCGTCAGTCGGGTTCCTTTTCCGGCGAGTCTTCCGGGGCCGCCGGCGGCGTCGGCGCGGCGCGCACTTCCTCGATGGTGGCGCCGGGGAACGTCTCCAGCACCGCCTTCACCAGCGGATGCGCCCGCGCTCGGGCCTTGGCGTCCGTGCCGCCGCCGGCGCGCTGCTCGTTGAGCGTCGGCCGGCCGCTTTCCCGCGACACGGTCAGCGTCCACGTGCGGGCGGTCGCACGATTGAGGAACTCGCGCAGCGCCTGCACCATGCCGGCAGGGGCGCCGTCGCCGGTGCCGAATTCGATGCGGCCCGGCTCGAAGCGCACGACGCGCACCTCGTCGGCCAGGAACTGAGCCAGCCGCGCCTCGCCTTTGTCGTGGGCGAGCTGGGCCACCGCCTCGAACGTCGCCGGATCGGGCTTGACGCGGGCGCGCGGTCCCGGCGCCGCCTCGGCCCTCGGTTCCAAGGCTGGCCTCGGCGGCGGCGCGTCGCCGGTGCCGGTGCGCTGCGCCCGCGTTTGCCCCGGCGCCGGCGTCCCGGCGGCGGGGTGGGCGGACTTGCCGGCCGCCGCCGGCGCCGAGCGCGGGGCGGCCGCGGCGCCGTTGCCTTCGAGGCCGCGGATCGCCTCTTCCGGCGTCGGCAGCTCGGCGGCATGGGCAAGCCGCACCAACACCATCTCGGCGGCCTGGATCGGCGACGGCGCGAAGCGCACCTCGGCCAAGCCCTTGAGCAGCATCTGCCAGGCCCTGGCGAGCGACGCCATGGTCAGCCGCCGCTCCAGGTCCTTGCCGCGGACGCGTTCGATCTCCGGCACCTCGGGGACCTCGGCGGCCTCCGGCGACACCTTGATCCGCGTCAGCCAGTGGGTGATGTCCAAGAGGTCCTCGATCACCGCCAGCGGGTCGGCGCCGGACGTATAAAGCTCGTCGAGCAGCTTCAGCGCCGGCCCGACGTCGCCGGCCAGCACCGCCTCCAGCAGCATGAACGTCTGCGAGCGGTCGGCGAGGCCCAGCATGTCGCGCACTTCGGCCTCGCCGATCTCGCCGCCCTTGCCGCCCTTGCCGTGGGCGGCGTGCGAGATCGCCTGGTCGAGCAGGCTGAGGCCGTCGCGGACGCTGCCGTCGGCGGCGCGCGCAATCAGGTGCAGCGCCGTTTCGGATATCTTGGCGCCCTCTTTCCCGGCGATATCGGCGTAGTGGGCGACCAGCATCTCCACCGGCACCCGTCGCAAGTCGAAGCGCTGGCAGCGGCTGAGCACGGTCACCGGGATCTTGCGGATCTCGGTGGTGGCGAACACGAACTTGACGTGCTCCGGCGGCTCCTCGAGGGTCTTCAGGAGCGCGTTGAAGGCGGGCTTCGACAGCATGTGCACTTCGTCGATGATGTAGATCTTGAAGCGAGCCGTGGTCGGCCGGTAGCGCACGCCGTCGATCAACTCGCGGATGTCGTCGACGCCGGTGCGGCTGGCAGCGTCCATCTCCAGCACGTCGACGTGGCGGTCCTCGGTGATCGCCTTGCAGTGCTCGCATACCCCGCACGGCTCCGGCGTCGGCCCGCCGTTGCCGTCGGCGCCGATGCAGTTGAGCGCCCGGGCGATGATGCGCGCCGTCGTCGTCTTGCCGACCCCGCGCACGCCGGTAAGGATGAAGGCGTGCGCGATGCGGCTTTGCGCGATGGCGTTGCGCAAGGTGCGCACCATGGCGTCCTGGCCGATCAGCTCGGCGAAGCTGCCCGGACGGTACTTGCGCGCGAGCACGCGGTAGGGCTCAAGAAGGGCGGCTTGCTCGGTCATCGAAGCCATGCGTTGGCGGGCGCGGGTTGAGAAGGAGACTGGCGCAGCGACCCGGCCTCCTCCCGTTACGGCTGCTTCCTTCCGGACCTGACCGGGTTGGCGGGCGAGGCCGTCCGCGGCCAGTCTCCCACGGCCAATATATAGCCTCCGCCACACCGCCCCAAGGCCCGCGGGCGCGATTGCACGGGGCGCGGCGAAGTGGCAGGGTTTCCCCATGCGATCGCCCAATTTCTTCGCCGCGGCCGCGCTCGACCGCGTGAGCCATCTGCGCGCCGATCCGGCGTGGATGCGTGCGGCGCTCGAGGCCGAATCGAGCCTGTTTTTTCCGGTCTGGCGGTCGCGCAACCTGGTGGTCGAGGGCGAGTCCCCGCGCGCCGTCGCCCTGCCGCGCGCCGAGGCGCAGAAGCTGCTCGAGGAGGCGGGCGAGATCGTGCTGCTCGGGGTCGCCAACGGCATTGCCCATTTCGCCGTCGATCTGTCGCCGATCGAGCAGCCGGAGAATATGCCCGCCCTCGCCGGGCGCGGCGCGTTCGCCGATCTGCGCAACATCGGCGCGCTCATCGGCCGCGACGAGGGTGCCGCGCTCGCCTACGCCCGCGGCATGGTGCATTGGCACCAGACGCACAGATTCTGCGGCGCCTGCGGCACCCCGACCGAGACGCGCGAGGGCGGGCATTTGCGCGTCTGCTCCAGCCCGGGATGCGGCGCCTCGCACTTCCCGCGCACCGATCCCGCCGTCATCATGCTGGTCGCCGAAGGCGACCGCTGCGTCTTGGGCCGCAAGGCGGAATGGGCGGCGGGCATGTATTCGACGCTCGCCGGCTTCGTCGAGCCCGGCGAAAGCCTCGAGGACGCGGTGCGCCGCGAGGTGCGCGAGGAAACCGGGCTCGAGGTCGCCGACGTCAACTACCACTCCTCGCAGCCCTGGCCGTTCCCGGCCTCGCTGATGCTGGGCTTCCATTGCCGGGCTGCGACCGACAACATCCA
>DASWGT010000213.1:0-4494 GCA_036393575.1 Rhodospirillales bacterium
GTAGGATTGCTTGCGCGGCGGGAGCGCGACGCTGAAGCGGAACGCGAGCTCACACTCGACGCTGGTGCCGTGGCCGTCGAATACGGCGATCTCGGCCGGGCTTTTGTGGCAGTCGGCGGCGAACATCGGCGCCGTCGCCGGCTCCGCGACCGCGAGCAGCCGCTGCGCCGCCTCGCTGGTGGCGCCGACCTTCCAGCCGGCCCGTTGCAGCCCGGCCAGCGCGACGACGCGACGCTGCACGTCGTAGGCGGCCGCGACCGATTGGATGTCGTCGGCATCGGCGCGCGCGATGATGCCGCCGCCGGTGCGGGCGCGCCACAATGCGCGGGCGAGTTCGTGGGCTGCGCTCAAGGGATTTCCGTCACGCCTCCCCGCCTAGACGCCTTCGACGACGATCATGTTGGAGTCGGCGGACGTCTCGCGCAGCGCCTTCGGGCCGGCGTACTCGGGCGAGGCATGCCAAGCCTTGGCGGATTTGATGTCGGGGAAGCGGATGACGACACAGCGCGGATGCGCCCACGTGCCCTCCAGCACCTCCATGGCGCCGCCGCGGACGATGAACTCGCCGCCGAATTTCTTCAGCGTCGCAGGCACCTGGGCGCGATAGGCCTCGAACTTGGCCGGATCCCTCACCCCAACCTGGACGATGACATAGGCGGCCACGGCTTTTCCTCTCTGCGTCGCATGTGCTTAATCGACGCCGTCGACTTATTGTCCTGCGTCGATTCCGTCGACGACGATCATGTTTGCGGTTGCCGAGGCGTGGCGAAGCTTCTTGATCTTCCCGTACTCGGTGGATTCGTGCCATCTCTTCGCCGTCTCGCGGTCGGGAAACCGGATGATCACGCCGCGCGGATAAGCCCAGGTGCCTTCCAGAACCTCCATCCTGCCGCCGCGGACCAGGAACTCGCCGCCGAACCGGGCCAGCACCGGCCCGGCCAGTTGGCGATATTTCTCGAAGGTCTCCGGGTCATGGACGTCGACCTGGGTGATGATATAGGCGGTCATGGCGCGTCCTCCGTGGCTTGTCGCGACCCATTCCCGTAAATCACCGGCGCCGGCGGTGCAAGCGGCACGTGCCTCAGCCCGTGCCGCCCGCGAATCGCGCCAACAGCGCATCAGCCTGGTCGAGCCGCGCGGCGAGGAACGCCCGCGTCCGCGCCTGGCCCTCCGTCTCGTCGCGGCACCACACCGCCAGCGTGACGATGAACGTCAGCGTCAACCCGATCTCCTCGGCCTGGCGGCGGGTGCCTTGTACCGTCAGCCCGGCGGCGTCGCGCAGCCACTGGATCAGCCGCGACAAGTTGAACACCATCGGCACGTAGTGATGGGGATGGAACAGCCACAGCTTGCCGGCCAGCATCTCGGCGGTGATGCGACGGTAGGGCGCCAAGGCGTCGAACCAGCGCAGTATCAAAAATTCCAGCCGCTGCTTCGCCGGGCGGTCGTGGAAGCCGGCCGGCGGTTTGGCGAGCATGGCGTCCTGGGCGCGCCGGAACCAGGCGTCGGCGATGGCGTCCAGGTCGCGATAGTGGCGGCGCAATTCGGCAAGCGTCATGCCGAGGCGACGGCCGAGGCGGATGAAGCTGACCTCCTGCCAACCCTTGTCCCCGGCCAGCGTGAGCGCCGTCTCGAGGATGCGCGCCCGCGTCGCGCCCTTGCCGGGCTTCGCCGTCGTGGCCTTTTTCCTGGCGGCCTTTTTTGCGGCCATGTCCGGTGTCCTCCCGCCGGCCAACACTAGCACACCCGGACAAGGTTTGGGGGCGGCGCGCTGTCAGCCGGCGAAGTCGACGGCGAGGCCCACGCCTTCCACTAGCGCGCGTTCGTAGACCGCCGCGGCGGCGGCGACGTCCTCAACGGCGATGCCGGTCGAATCGAACACCACCCTCTCCTCGGGTGAGGTGCGGCCCGGCTTCAGGCCGGCGATCACTTCTCCGAGCTCGGCCCGCACGTGCAACGGCCGCAGCACGCCGGTCGCAATCGCGTGGTGCAGGTCGCCGATCGCCGCGCACTGTTCGGTCGAGTCGGTGATCAGCACGCTTTCGGCCAGCAACTGCGGCGTGATCTCCTGCTTCTCCGGGTTGTCGGCGCCGACGGCGGCGACGAAGACGCCGTCCGTCACGTCCTTGGGACCGAGGAACGCCTTCTTCGCCGTGGTGCAGGTGACGACGACCTGGCTCTGCCGGGCGGCCTGCCTGAGACCTTCCGGCGCCGGCTCGACAGCGATGCCGAGCTCGACCGTCATGGTTTCGGAGAAAGCGCGCGCCCGCGCGCCGTCGGTGTCGACGGCGAACAGCCGCTCGATCGGCCGCACCCGGAGCAGCGCCCGCGCCTGCGCCGCACCCTGGATGCCGCAGCCGACCAGGGTCGCCACCTTGGCATCGGCGCGTGCCAAGTGTTTCACCGCCACCGCCGTCGCCGCCGCCGTGCGCAGCGCCGTCAGCGCCATCGAGTCCATTACAGCGAGCGGCCGGCCGTCGTCGCCATCGCACAGCACCAGCGTGCCCTGGATGGTCGGCAGTTTCCGCGTCGCCGGATTGTCGGGAAAGTTGGCGTTGGTCTTGGCGGCGAAATAGGGCCGCGCGAGCGTGAGTCCGGTGGCCTTGATGTGGAAGGCGCCGCCCGGCACGTGCACGCTGAGCACGCCCGGCTTCAGGCTTTTGCCCAGCGCGTGCAGCCGGAACGCCTCCTCGACGGCGGCGATGCAGGCGTCCATGTCAAGCAGCGCCGCCACCTCGCCCTGGGTCAGCACCAGGGTGGCGCGCCGGCGGTCGGGTCGGCGGGTGTCTTTGGTCTTGCGATGTTCCCTGGATTTCTTCGAGCGATCGACGGCCATGGGTTCCTCTCCCTCATGCGAAGGGTGATGGCAGAACTTGGACGCATGGCGTCTTGGGATGAACCGGGCGTCTGCGTCGGCCCGATGGGTGAAAATACCACCGCCGGCGGGGGCCGTCGAGGTCCGCCCGGTGCGACCGCGGCGGCCGCTCGCCGGGCGACACCTATTATCTTATTATCTTACCCCGCATTTCCCAGATAGGTTCGTTAACTGATATGGCGGAGGTTGCAGTGCCAAGGGGTTTGTTCCGGGAAATTCTGCGGCTGTTCGCTCAACTTCGGGGGTCGCCAGCTCTGGCTTGACGCGAAGCGGTATTGGCTGCACGGACAACAACGGCAGAAGTGTGCCTTGATTGCTGAAAACAGAGCCATCAACAAACTGGAGAGCCATATTCGAGGGGCGCGGCAGCAAGCGGCGGCCTCCTCCACCCGACATCGGGCTCATTATTGCCATAGGAAGCCCAGATGGCTACTCTGGTGCCCGGAATCGGGGTTCATCTGGGGAATGTCGATTCGATTGATTCCCTTAATCTGCGAGCCGAGTTTTGGTCAAATTCGATTAAGAGCTTGGCGCGGCCCGGCGGCAACGTCACCGGGATTGCCAATCTCGGCTCGTCGCTAGTCGCCAAACAGAGCGAGATACCGGGAGAGCGGGGAGAGATCGTGCCACACATGTGGATGATAGCTCGGCTGAACGACATCTCGCTCCACGGCATGCCGGACTACGAGGATGCAGCGCGTCGCGTCGTGCGCGCCGATCGGGTGATCGAATGAGGCGGCGCGAGTTCATGGCGCTTCTCGGCGGCGTGGCAGTTGCCGGGCCGCTGGCCGCCCAAGCGCAGGAGCCGGGTAAGCTTCCGCGGATAGGCTTCCTCGGGAACTCCACCGCCACCCTTGAGGCCAATCTCGTCGGGCCGTTCCGCGAAGGCTTGCGCGACCTCGGTTACGTGGAAGGGCGAAACCTCTCGATCGAGTATCGATGGGCGGAAGGGAAATACGAGCGCTTGCCCGCCCTCATCGGTGAACTTATTGCGCTGAAGGTCGATGTAATCGTGACAGCAGGTACGCCCGCTTCCCTGGCCGTCAGGAAGGCCACTGCGACGATCCCCCTGGTCATGATAGTCGGCGACCCTGTGGCCATGGGCCTCGTCGCGAGCCTCGCGCGGCCCGGTGGAAACGCCACCGGCCTGACGTCGATCGCGGCGGAAATGGAAGGGAAACGGTTGGAGCTGCTCGGGGAGGTGATTCCCAAACTCTCGTCCATCGCCGTGCTGTGGAATCCGGCCAACCCGTTTGTGGTGGGCGCCGAGAAAGACGTGCAGGCCGCAGCCCAGGTGTTGCGAATGAGAGTGCAATCCCTGCCGGTGCGAGCCCCGGAAGAGTTCGACAATGCGTTCGCCGCCATCGTCAGAGAGCGGCCAGGTGCGCTCCTCGTGATAGCGGATCGTCTCTTCCTGCATAACCGCACGCGCATCGTGGATTTCGGGGCCAAACACCGCCTGCCCGGCGTGTATGCGCACCGGGAGTTGGTCGAGGCGGGCGGTCTGATGTCCTATGGGCCGAGCTACGGCGACATGCACAGGCGGGCCGCCTACTTCGTCGACAGGATCCTGAAGGGTGCGAGGCCGGCCGACCTGCCCGTGGAGCGACCGGCCAAGT
>DASWGT010000214.1:0-15277 GCA_036393575.1 Rhodospirillales bacterium
CGGTCTGAGGCCGATGAACGGCGCCGCAAGCACGGCGCCCCCCGCGGCCGTCGCCTTCAGGAATCTCCGTCGATTCAACTCGTATTTGCCAGCCATGATTTTCCCTCCCTGCTGGATCGCGATCGATGGCGAAGAAAGGCCGCCGGCGCCGGTCGGCGCATCGCGGATGCTTTGCCATTAAATCGCCCCGGCGAAATGATCCGCCGGTGAATAATGCGTTGGCGCATTTTTTTAGAAAGATTGCCGGAAAACGTAGCATCGCGCCCGGGGAGGGTCAACGGCAACCATCCGTTGCGCTTCCGTCGGCGATCGGTCGACCGGCGGGTTCCGGCGGCGCCGGCCGCCGCAGCGAGCGGGAATTACTCCGCCGCCTTCTTCTGCTCGATCTTGGCGGCTTTGGCGGCGGCGGCGCGGCGGCCCTCGGCGGCGCCGGCGATCAGCGCCAGCAGCGGCGGAATGATCGCCAGCGTCAGCACCGCCGAAAGGCTGAGCCCGCCGATTACCACCGAGCCCAGGCCGCGGTAGAGCTCGGAACCGGCGCCCGGGAACAGCACCAGCGGCAGCATCCCGAACACGCTGGTCAGCGTCGACATGAAGATCGGGCGGATGCGGTTGCGGGTCGCCTCGATGATCGACGCCTCGACGCTCATCCCTTCCTCGCGGAGATGGATCAGGGTCTGGTGCACGATCAGGATGGCGTTGTTGACGACGATGCCGATCAGGATCACGAAGCCCAACAGCGTCAGCATGTCGAGGGTCTGGAACACCATGGTGTTGAGCAGGCCCAGGCCGAGCACGCCGCCGGCGGTCGCCAACGGCACCGAGAACATGATGACGAAAGGATAGACGAAGCTCTCGAACAGGATTGCCATTACCAGATAGACGATGACGATCGCCAGCACCAGGTCCCACACCATGTGGTTCCAGGTCTCGATCAGCTTGTCGGCAGTGCCGCCGACGTGGAGCTTGACGTCGGGACTGAGGCCGCCGGCGACGAGCGCATCGATTACCTTCTCCCGGATAGTGTCGATGGCGACCTCGAGCGGCATGTCCTCCGGCGGCCGGATGTCAAGGGTGACGGTGCGCTGCCGTTCCAGGTGGCGGATTTCGGTCGGCCCGGTGGTGACCTCGACCCTGCCGAGTGACGACACCGGTACGATCACGCCGTCGCGGGTGACCACCGGCAGGCTGGCAATGCCCTGGGTGTGGCTGACGTTGCGTTCCGGCCCGACCAGGGTGAGGTCCATGCGTTTGCTGTCGACGGTGATCTCGACCACCCGGAGCCCGTCGTTGAAGGTGTCGAGCGTGTCGCCGAACTCGCGCGCCGAGACACCGTTGTCGGCGAGCTTGACCCGGTCTGGCGTCACCCGAACCTCGGGCGAGCCGAGCTCGAGCCCGGGCCGCGGCCGCACCTGGGTGCCGGCCGCGCGTGGCATCGCGCCTTCCAGCAGGCCCACGGCCTGCACCGCGACGCCGAGGATTTCCTCGAGCCGCGGGCCGGAGATGTGGAACTCCACCACCCGCGAGCCGCTGAGGCCGCGGCCAAACAACGAGCGCAGGCTGACGAAGCCGAAGGTGCCAGGCTCGCGGAACGCCGGCCCGCGCAGCACCGGAATCAGCTCCTTGACGCGCTCCGGCTCCTCGCTGGCGGCGCCGATGAAGGTGCGATCGGAGCGGGCGACGAAGAAGAACCGCTGCATCTTCGGCGGCCCGCCGGGTTCCGACTTGGGCCCCGTCTCCGACGACCACAGATGGCGGATCTCGTCCTCCATGCGCTCGGCGATGCCGGTGGTGGTCGCCAGGTTGTAGCCGGGCGGCGGCTGGATGACGCCGAACACCAGGTTGCGGTTGCCTTCCGGCAGGTAGTCGAGCTTCGGCAGCAGGGCCCAGGTGGCGAGCGCGGCGGTGCCGCAGATGGCGCCGACCACGGAAATCGAAAGCTTGCGGTCGGCGATCACCCGGCGCGTGGTGGCGATGACCAGATCGACGAAGGCGCCCGCGAGGTCGTCGAGGACGGGAATCCGCCGGCCCCCGGTGCCGCCGCCGGCGACCTGGGAGTCGGAAAGCATGCGGCGGGCGAGGGCCGGAATCACGGTGATCGACACCACCAAGGACAGCAGCACCGCCACCGAGATCGCCACCGCGATGTCGCGGAACAACTGGCCGACCTCGAGCTGCATGATCAGGATCGGGATGAACACCATGACCGTAGTCAACGACGATACCAGGATGGCGCCCCACACTTGGCGGGCGCCCCGGTAGGCGGCGTCGAAGCGGCGGGCGCCCATCTGCCGGTGGCGGTAGATGTTCTCCAGCACCACGATGGCGGCGTCGACCACCATGCCGACGGCGAACGCCATGCCGGCCAGCGAGATGACGTTGATCGAGCGGCCGAGCGCGGTCATCGCCACGAACGAGCCGACGATGGACACCGGGATCGCCAGCGATACCACCAGCGTGGCGCCGATCGAGCGCAGGAACAACAGCAGGATGATCGCCGCCAGCGTGCCGCCGACGTAAATGTTTTGCTGCACCAGTTGGATGGCGGATTTGATATAGACGGTTTCGTCGTAAACCATGGCCAAGCGCAGGCCGGCCTCGGGCAGGGCCCGCTTGTTGAGCTCGTCGATGACGCTCTTGATGCCGTCCATGACCTCGATGACGTTGGCGCCGGTCTCGCGCACCGCGTTGAGGGCGATGGCGCCGTTGCCCTGCATGCGAATCCTATGCCGGGGCGTCTTGTAGCCGAACCGCACCTCCGCCAGGTCGCCGACGGTCACCCGCGATACGCGGCCCGTCTGCTGGTCGCGGGCCGAGCGCAGCACAACTTCGCGCACCTTCTCGGGCGCGTCGAAATCGCCCTCCATGCGGACCACGTAGCGGCGCTTGCCTTCGTCCAGATCGCCAGCGGAGACCGAGGCGTTGGCGGCGCGCAGCACGTCGATGATCTCGGTGATGGTCATCCGGTAGCGCGCCATCTTCTGCGGATCGACGATCACCTGCAGCTCGCGCTCGCTGCCGCCGAAGACGTTGACGGCGGACACGCCCGGCACCCGCTCCAGCCGGTCCTTGATGACGTCCTCGGCAAAATCGAAATAGGTGTTGATCGGCGTCGTGTTGCCCTTCACGCGGGTCAGCACCATCCAGGTGATCGGATTGTCGTCGGAGCCGGAGGTCTTGAGCACCGGCTGGTCGACCTCGGCCGGGTAGCCGTTCACCCGGTCGAGACGGTTGGCGACCAGAAGCAGCGCGCGCGACATGTCGGTGCCGATGGCGAACTCGAGCGTCACCTGCCCGCGGCCGTCCTGTGAGGTGCTGTCGATCTGGGTCAGGCCCTCGATGCCGTTGAGCACGTCTTCTTGGCGGTTGACGATCTCGCGCTCAACCTCGGCCGGCGCGGCGCCCGGCCAGGTGGTTTCGACCTCGATCACCGGGCTGCGGACGTCGGGTGTCAACTGGATGGGAATGGCCTTGAGGGCGACGACGCCCATCAGCGTCACCATCAACACCAGCGAGATGACGGCGACGGGGCGTTCGATGGCGAGCTTGATAACGTTCATGGCCTTATCATACCCACTTTATCCGCTTCATCCCTGCTTGCCGGGGGCCGGGGTGGTCACGGCATCCTTCTTGACGCCGTCGTTCGGCCGCGCGCCGTCGTAGATGACTTTCTGGCCGGGCCTGAGGCGCTCGTTGCCGCGTACCACCACCATGTCGCCGGCCTTCAGGCCGGCCTTGACGATGAAGCGGTTGCCGACGGCGTCGCCGAGGACGACGTTGCGGGCCAGCGCTTTGGCGTCCTCGACCAGATAGACGACCCGCCCGCCGTCGCGGGCGAGCACGGCGTCCTTGTGCACGGTGACGGCGTCCCCGACGCTGGCGACCGGAATGTGGAGGGTCACGCTCTGGCCGTCGGCAAGGTTGCCAAGCCCCGGCGGCCGGTCGGCCGGATCGACCGGCACCTCGGGAATCAACCGGGTGGTGCGGGTGCGGTTCTGCGGATCTTCCGCCGGCACCACGGCGCGCACGCGGGCGGTAACCGTGGGGCCGCCGGCGAGCGACACGTCGACCTTCGTCCGCGGCGCCAGTCCGGCGGTGTATTGGGCCGGAACCTCGGCCTCGATCTCGAATCCCCGGTCGTCGACGATGATCACCAACGAGTCGCCAACTTTCACGTAGACGCCGATCTCCACCATCCGCTTCGCGATCATGCCGTCGAACGGAGCGCGAATGGCAGTGTTGTCGAGGTTGGTCTTGGCCATGCCGAGGCTGGCCCGGGCGCTGGCCAGCCGGCCCGCGGCCTCAGCCGCCTCGCTTTCGGCGACCACCACTTCCTGGCGTTTGTCCTCGAGTCGCGCCTGCGAGAAGGCGGCGGATTCCTTCAGCCGCTCCAGCCGGCTGAGTTCCTGACGCCGGAGCGCGATCTTCGCCTTCTGGGTCTTGACGATGGCGGCAAACTGCTCGACCTCGGCCTTCCTGAGCTCGTATTCCCACTTGTACTGGTCGGCGACCAGAACCGCGATCACATCGTCCTTGCCGACCCGGTCGCCGACATCGACGCGGATGTCGGCGATCGAGCCTTCGACCCGGGCGGCGAGGCCGGTGGTACGACCGACCAGGCGGCCGATCACCGGAACCGTCTGCTTCAGCGACTCCTTGACCACGGCATCGACCGCCACCTGCATCGGTGGCGGTGCCGGCGGCGTCTTTTCGGCGGCGGGCGCCGGCGGCGTGGCGGTGACGAGCATCATCGCCGCCGCGGCGAACACCGTGGCGCCGAGGGTCCGGCGGGCGGATAGCGTCGGCAAGGGTCGCCGTCGCATCATCGGCGTCTCCACGTCATCCGGGGCCGAGGTCATCGGCGGGGCCGGGAAAAAACTGGACTGGACCGTCCAGTCCAGATTAAAGTATCCGGGAATCCGGTTCAATGGATTTAATTGCAATTTTGCGCCTTTTTTCAGCGGCACCACCATGGCCAAGACGACCACGGCAAAAATCTCGGAGACGGCGGCCACCGGCGACGCGCCGACCGGCAAGCGCCGCGCCATCGTCGAGGCGGCGGCGCGGGTGTTCCTGACCGCCGGCTACGGCCTCGCCAGCATGGACGCCATCGCCGCCGAAGCCGGCGTCTCCAAGCAGACCGTCTACAGCCACTTCGGCGCCAAGGACGCGCTGTTCGAGGCCATCGTCCAGGGCAAGTGCGCGGAACTGATGGCGCCGGTGCAATTGCCAGGGGTGCCGGGGCAGCACCACAAAACGGCGCTCGGTGAGCTGGCGCGACGCTTCCTCGCCACCATCTTCGCGTCGGCCAACATGGCGCTGTTCCGGGTGGTGGTGGCGGAAAGCGGCCGCTTTCCGGAGTTGGCCGCGGCCTTCTACCGGGCCGGCCCGGCGACGGCGGTCGACAACCTGTCCGGCTACCTCGCCGAGCTCGACCGGGCGGGAGCGATTGGCGTCGCCGACCCGACGGCGTCGGCCAAGCTGTTCTTTGCGATGTTGCGCGGCGATCTCTACCTGCGCCGGTTGCTGGATTTGACGCCGGAGCCGCCGGCGGCCGAGATCGAACCGTTGGTGCGCCAGGCAGTCGCCGCGTTCCTGGCCGCCCACGCGCCGGATTAGTCGAAAAAACGCCATTGGCAACGGCGGCGCGCATCGCCCAAAATGGCCGCTCCCCCAAGGAAATCGGGGGGCAATTGCGGTGGCGAGGCAACGTGAATTCAAAACGGCGGCCGTTGAAGACACTTTTGCTCTTTTTCATTCTCGGCGTCGCGGCATGGACTTCGGACGTCCGACCGGCCGTTGCCGACATGATCGGCCACGGCGGCATGGTGCGCGCCGTCGACATGTCGCCGGACGGCCGCCTGGTGCTGACCGGCAGCTTCGATTTCACGGCGCGCCTGTGGAACTTCGTCGAGCAGACGGAGATTGGCGTCCTCGACGCCCACCAGGGCCCGGTCACCAACGTTGCCTTCCTGCCCGACGGCCGGCGCGCCATCACCACCAGCGACGACATGACCGCGATCCTGTGGAACCTCGCCACCTTCAAACCGGTGCGCCGGTTAACCGGCCACGGCCACAAGGTGATGGGCGTGGCGGTGTCGCGGGACGGCAATCTCGCCGCCACCGGCAGCTGGGACAAGTCGGTGCGCCTGTGGGACATCGCCACCGGCAAGCAGCAGCTGGTCATCAACCACACTTCACCGGTCAACTCGGTGGCCTTTGCCGACGGCGACAAGGCCGTCGTCGGCGGCGACCACAATGGCATGATTCGCGTCTGGGACTCGGGCACCGGCGCGATTCGGGGCACCCTCGAAGGCCATCAGATGGGCATCACCCAGCTCAGCGTGGCGCCCGACGGACAGCGAATTCTTTCCGCCAGCATCGACCAGTCGATGCGGCTGTGGGACCTGGTGGCGATGAAGGAGATCGCCAAGCACGGCGAGCACGACGGCCAGATCTACGCCGCTGCGTTCTCACCCGACGGAAAGACCGCGCTGTCGGGTGGCCGCTTCGGCTACCTGATCGTGTGGGACCTAGCCGACGGCAAGCCGATCCGCACCATCAAGGCCCACGACTCCATCGTCTGGGCCGCCAGGTTCACGCCCGACGGCCGGTTCGCCGTCACCGCCAGCTCCGACGAACGGGTGCGCGTCTGGCACCTGGAAAGCGGCGACCGCATCGGCATCGCCGGCGAATCCGAC
The DNA here is from genome assembly GCA_036393575.1 of Rhodospirillales bacterium. Taxonomy (GTDB): domain Bacteria; phylum Pseudomonadota; class Alphaproteobacteria; order Rhodospirillales; family Casp-alpha2; genus JACPJY01. The sequence goes on from DASWGT010000214.1 coordinate 6,702, forward strand.
GACGAGCCGAAGCCGTGGCTGACCAGCGACCATCCGGGCGCGCCGCTGTTCAAGAAGTGCGCCCGCTGCCATTCGCTGAGCGCCAATGGCTACAAGCGGTCCGGCCCGCACCTGGCCGGGCTGTTCGGCCGCGTCGCCGGGTCGGTCAATGGCTACAACTATTCCAAGGCGCTGACCGGAGTCGATTTCAAGTGGAACGAGGAAACGCTGTTCCAGCTGTTCGACCAGGGGCCCGACAAGTACTTGCCGGGGACCAAGATGCCGGTGCAGCGGGTGACCAGCCGCGAGCAGCTGGCCCAGCTGGTCGAATACCTGAAGCAGATCACCCGGGCGCCGGCGCACTGACCGCAATTGATTGTCCGACGCCGATTCGCGACAATCCCTGTCCCATGACCACGCTCCTTTACTCGCACCCGATCTGCATCGAGCACGACCCCGGCCGCGGCCATCCGGAGTGCCCGGATCGGCTGCGCGCCGTGATGGCGGGCTTCGAGGCCGACGATTTCAAGGCGCTGGAAAGGCACGAGGCGCCGGTCATCGACCTCAAGGAGGTCGAGCGCGTCCACAAACCGTTCTACATCGAGCAGATCTTCGAGAACATGCCGAAGGAGGGTCGCGTCTATCTCGATCCCGACACCGGCATGTCGCCGGCCTCGGGCGAGGCCGCGCGCCGTGCCGCCGGCGCCGCCTGCGACGCCGTCGACAAGGTGATGAAGGGCAAGGGCAAAACCGCGTTCTGCGCCGTCCGCCCGCCGGGCCACCACGCCGAGTCCAGCCGCGCCATGGGCTTCTGCCTGTTCAACTCGATCGCCATCGCGGCCATGCACGCACGTGCCAAGCACGGCCTGAAGCGGGTGGCGGCGGTGGATTTCGACGTCCACCACGGCAACGGTACCCAGCACACCTTCGAGCACGACCCGGGACTGTTCTACGCCTCCAGTCACCAATGGCCGTGCTATCCGGGAACCGGGCTGGAAAGCGAGACCGGCGAATACGACAACGTCTGCAACCTGCAACTGGCGCCGGGCGAGGGGTCGGTGGCCTTCCGCAACGGCTACGAGCGTCGGATCCTGCCGGCGCTGCGCCGCTTCAAGCCGGAGCTGCTGCTGATCTCGGCCGGCTTCGACGCTCATCGCCGCGACCCGCTGGCGCAGATCGAACTCGAAACCGAGGACTACGGCTGGGTCACCAAAAAGCTGAAGGCGGTAGCCGACGAATGCTGCGAGGGGCGAGTGGTTTCCCTGCTCGAAGGCGGCTACAATCTGCAGGCGCTCCAGGAAAGCGTGCAGACCCACGTCCGGGAACTGATGGCGGATTGAGGGGCTGCCCGCCGGCCTTGCCCGCGCAAGGCGCCGTCATTAAACTCCCGGCCCGCACGCGAGGGGCTCATGGCAGACAGCAAGATTCCCGCCGACATCAGGAAACTCAGCTTCGAGGATGCGCTCGAGGAGATGGAGGAGATCGTCGGCCGCCTGGAATCGGGCCAAGTGAAGCTCGACGAGGCGATCGAGCAGTACGCCCGCGGCGCGCAACTGAAGGCCCACTGTCAGGCCAAGCTAAAGGAAGCCCAAGCCAGGATCGACAAGATCGTGCTCGGCCCCGACGGCGAGGCCGGCACCGAGCCGGCCAACCTTGACTGAGCCGCGCCGGTGATCGGACTCAAGAAAGCCCTGGCCGATAACGCCAAGGCGGTCGGCGAGGTCCTCGACGATCTTTTGCCCAAGGGCGACGGGCCGGAAGCCCGGGTCGTCGAGGCGATGCGCTACGCCACCCTCGGCGGCGGCAAGCGCATCCGGCCGTTCCTGGTCACCGCCAGCGCGGCGCTGTTCAACGTCAGCCGCACGTCGGCGCTGAGGGTGGCCGCGGCGATCGAGATGGTGCACTGCTACTCGCTGGTCCACGACGACTTGCCGGCGATGGACGACGACGAACTGCGCCGCGGCAAACCCACCTGCCACGTCAAGTTCGACGAGGCGACGGCGATCCTGGCCGGCGATGCGCTGATGACCAAGGCCTTCGAAGTACTGGCCGACCCCCGTACCCACGCCGATCCGGCGGTGCGGGCGGAGCTGGTGCTGGCAGTGGCGAAAGCGTGCGGCGCTGCCGGCATGGTCGGCGGCCAGATGCTTGATCTCTACGCCGAGCGCAACAAGCTGAACGTCCCCGAGATCACCCGCCTGCAACGCATGAAGACCGGCGCTCTGATCGCAGTTTCCTGCGAATCCGGAGCCATCCTCGGCAAGGCCTCGGAAGGGGCCCGGGTGGCGCTGCACGCCTACGCCCACGACGTCGGCCTGGCCTTCCAGATCGCCGACGACCTGTTGGACGTCGAGGGCGACGAACACGAGGTCGGCAAGAAGACCGGCAAGGACGCGGCTGCCGGAAAAGCCACCTTCGTCTCGCTGCTCGGCGTCGAAAGGGCCCGCGAGCAGGCCCAGCTTCTGGCCGTGCAGGCCGCGGAACACCTTGAAATGTTCGCAGAAAAGGGCAAGCTACTTAAAGAATTGGCTGGATATGTGGTAAACAGGCGGTTCTGAGGCTGGCTTCCGGGCCCCCGGGGCGGTCATATCCGGGCGGGAGAGATGCTCCGCTGGGCCAAGGTGAGGGAAGTACTCCGTGGTTGAAAATAGCAAGACTCCACTCCTGGATTCCGTCCGGGATCCTGCCGACATTCGCGAATTCTCGGTAAACCAGCTGAAGCAGCTGGCCAAGGAATTGCGCGACGACACCGTGCGCTCGGTCTCCATCACCGGCGGACACCTGGGCGCGTCACTCGGAGTGGTCGAGTTGACCATCGCCGTTCACCACGTTTTCGACACGCCCCGCGACCGTCTGATCTGGGACGTCGGGCATCAGTGCTATCCGCACAAGATTCTGACCGGCCGGCGCTCGCGCATGCATACGCTGCGCATGGGCGGCGGACTTTCCGGCTTCACCAAGCGCACCGAGAGCGTCTACGACCCGTTCGGGGCGGCGCACTCCTCGACCTCGATCTCGGCCGGGCTCGGCATGGCGGTGGCGCGCGACCTGGCCGGGGGCAAGAACCACGTCATCTGCGTCATCGGCGACGGCGCGATGACCGCCGGCATGGCCTATGAGGCGATGAACAACGCCGGCTCCATGGATTCCAAGCTGATCGTCATCCTCAACGACAACGACATGTCGATCGCGCCGCCGGTCGGCGCCATGAGCGCGTACCTGTCGCGGCTGATCTCGTCGAAGCCGTTCCGTACCGCCCGCCACTTCGCCAAGGAAGTGGCCAAGAAGTTCCCGCGCAAGATCGAGGAGGCGGCGGCCAAGGTCGACGAATACGCCCGCGGCATGGTCACCGGCGGCACGCTGTTCGAGGAGCTTGGCTTCTATTACGTCGGCCCGATCGACGGCCACAACCTCGACCACCTGCTGCCGGTGCTGAAGAACCTGCGCGACGACAAGGAACCGGGGCCGGTGCTGCTGCATTGCGTCACCGAGAAGGGCCACGGCTACAAGCCGGCTGAGGCGTCGGCCGACAAATACCACGGCGTCTCCAAGTTCGACATCATCACCGGCAAGCAGGAGAAGCCGAAGTCGAACGCGCCCAGCTATACCAACGTGTTCGCCAAGGCGCTGATCGCGGAAGCCGAGGCCGACGACCGCATCGTCGCCATCACCGCCGCCATGCCCGGCGGCACCGGCGTCGATAAGTTCTCCGAGCGCTTCCCGAACCGCAGCTTCGACGTCGGCATTGCCGAGCAGCACGCGGTCACCTTCGCCGGCGGGCTTGCGACCGAGGGCTACAAGCCGTTCGCCGCCATCTATTCCACGTTCCTGCAGCGCGCCTACGACCAGGTGGTGCACGACATTGCCATCCAGAGCCTGCCGGTGCGCTTCGCCATCGATCGCGCCGGCTACGTCGGCGCCGACGGCTCGACCCATTGCGGCGCCTTCGACCTGCCGTATCTGTGCACGCTGCCCGGGTTCGTGGTCATGGCCTGCGCCGACGAGGCCGAACTGATGCACATGACGGCGACGGCGGCGACCATCGACGACCGGCCGTCGGCGTTCCGCTACCCGCGCGGCGAGGGCATCGGCATCGAACTGCCGGCGCGCGGCCAAGTGCTGGAGATCGGCAAGGGCCGCGTCGTCCGCGAGGGCACCACGGTGGCGATCCTCAGTCTCGGCGCGCGCCTGCAGGAATGCCTGAAGGCGGCGGAGATGCTGGCGGCGATGGGCCTGTCGGCGACCGTCGCCGACGCCCGCTTCGCCAAGCCGCTGGACCACGACCTGATCCGCAGGCTGGCCCGCGAGCACGAGGTGCTGCTGACGGTCGAGGAGGGCTCCATCGGCGGCTTCGCCGCCCACGTGCTGCAGTTCCTGGCCAACGAGGGCCTGCTCGAGAACGGCCTCAAGGTGCGGGTGATGACCATGCCCGACCGCTTCCTTGAGCACGACAAGCCGGAAATCCAGTACGAACAGGCCGCCATGAAGGCCACCCACATGGTGGCCAGCGTGCTCGCCGCGCTCGGGCGCGCCGACGAAGCCGACCCGGCGGTTCTGGGCCAGCTAGCCTAGGCATCCACCGCCAATCGTTTCCGTCGTTTCCGGGCCCCAGACTTGCGCAGGCCGGCGTTTAACCGCACCCTTCGGCCATGAGCATCCTTTCCGCCGCCGTCATCCTGATCCTGGTCCTGGACCCGGTCGGCAACGCGCCGGTATTCAAAGCCGTGCTCGGCAAACTGCCGCGCGGGCGGCGGCTCCGCATCATCGTCCGCGAGCTGTTGATCGCGCTCGCCATCCTGGCGCTGTTCCTGTTCTTCGGGCCGTTTCTGCTCACCGCCATGAACCTGACGCCGCCGGCGCTCGCCATCGCCGGCGGGGTGGTGCTGTTCCTGGTCGCCATCCGCATGATCTTTCCGGGCCAGGGCGGGCTCGGCATAACCGACGACGACGGCGAGCCGTTCATCGTGCCGCTGGCGATGCCGATGATCGCCGGCCCCGCCACCATCACGATGGTAGTGTTGTTCACCACCCGCGAGCCGGAGCGGGTGATGGAATGGCTGGCGGCGCTGCTGATCGCGTGGGGGGTGTCGGCGGTGGTGCTGGTGGCCTCGGACTACCTGCTCGGCCGCATCGGCGAGAGCGGGCAGCGGGCGTTGGTGCGGCTGATGGGCATGATCCTGACGGCGATCGCGGTGCAGATGCTGTTGGGCGGCGTCGGCGAATTCCTGACGTCGCTGCCCGCCGCCGCGGTCGGCGGAAAGGGCTGACGGTGGCCGGCAAGGCACGCGTCGATCAGCTGCTGGTCGCCAGGGGCCTCGCTGAAAGCCGCTCCAAGGCGCAGGCGCTGGTGATGGCCGGCCGGGTTTATTCCGAGACCAAACGCCTGGACAAGCCGGGCAAGCAGGTCGATCCGGAAATCCCGCTCGAGGTGCGAGGCCGCGACCATCCGTGGGCGTCACGCGGCGGCGTCAAGCTCGCCCACGGGCTCAAGCATTTCGCGATCCGGGCCAAGGACCGCGTCTGCCTCGACATCGGCGCCTCGACGGGCGGCTTCACCGACGTGCTGTTGAGCGAGGGCGCGGCCAAGGTCTACGCCGTCGACGTCGGCCGCGGCCAGCTCGCCTGGAAGCTGCAGAAGGATCCACGCGTCGTGGTGCTCGACGAAACCAACGCCCGCCATCTCACCCGCGATCAGGTGCCGGACGGCATCGACCTGATCACTTGCGACGCCAGCTTCATCGGCCTCGCCACCGTGCTGCCGGCGGCGCTCGCGCTCGTCGCGTCCGGCGCCGCACTGGTCGCCCTGATCAAGCCGCAGTTCGAGGTTGGGAAGGGCAGGGTCGGCAAGGGCGGCATCGTACGCGACCCGGCGCTGCACCGGGAGGTCTGCGAACGCATCCAAAGCTGGCTCGAGGCCGACATGGGATGGTCTGTGTTGGGCGTGACCGAAAGCCCGCTTGCCGGCGCCGACGGCAACAAGGAATTCCTGATCGCGGCCAGGCGGAATTGATCGTCGGCAGCGAACGTCAGGAGGACGGCAGGCCGAACTCCAGCGGCAGGCCGGCCTGGTGCCAGGCGATCAGGCCGCCCGACATGTTGTACGCCTCGGGCAGGATTCCGGCGCCGACGACGTAGTGTCCGATCTGCTCGGAGCGTTGGCCGCGCGCGCACACGAACACCACCTTCTTCGTCCCGTCGGTCGGGATCAGCGCCGGATCGAACGCCGACATCGGCACGTGGACGAAGTCCTTGAGGCGCGCTTGCGCCAATTCGTCGGCCTCGCGCACATCCACGGCCACGGCCTCGCCGGCCAGCAGCCACTGATGCACGGTCGCCGGCGGCACTTCGCTCATTCCCGGCATGGCGGCAATCCCTCCAAGGCACCCTCCCCACGCGGTCCCAATTGGGCGGCTTATATATAGCTGGTAGATGGGGGGTGGGGACCGTAAATTTCATCTGTTTTTTGGGAGAATGAACGCCGTCATGCCGCCCAGCCGACCCGAGGACCGTTGGGGCAACCCGGTGACCGCCGTCGGCGCCGAGGCCGTGCGCTGCCTGGACCGGACGCTGCTGAGCTACCTGGCGCTCGCGCGCGACACCGGCGAGCACCTGAAGGCGGCGATGATCGCCGATCCCGCGATGGCGATGGCGCATGTGCTGAAGGGCTATTTCTTCCTGCTGATGGGCTCGAGCGCGCTCAAGGCGCGCGTGCCGAAGAGCCTGGAAGCGGCCGAGGCCGGTGCCGCCGCCGCGACGGCGCGGGAGCGGGCGCACGTCCAAGCCCTCCGCCATTGGTTCGAGGACGACGCGGACAAGGCAGTCAGGGCGTGGGAAGCCATCCTCGCCGAATCCCCCCGCGACGTGCTGGCGCTCAGGCTCGCCCACCACGCTTACTTCTACCAGGGCGCCGCCGGCGACATGCGCGCCTCCCTCGACCGCGCCAAGAGATCGTGGGACGCGGCCGTGCCCGGCTATGGTTTCGTGCTTGGCATGCAGGCGTTCGCCCTCGAGGAGACGGGCGATCTCGTCGCCGCGGAGATGACGGGGCGCCAGGCGGTAGACATCAACCCGGACGACCCGTGGGCGGTGCACGCCGTCGCCCACGTCATGGAGACTGACGACCGCCACGCCGAGGGTATCGACTGGATCACGGACCTTGAGCCGCACTGGTCGAAGGCCAATAATTTCCGCTATCACCTTTGGTGGCACCGGGCGCTGCTGCACCTGGATCGCGGCGAAACCGACGAAACGCTGCGCCTCTACGACCGGTCCCTGTGGGACCCGAAGTCCGACGAGTATCTCGATCTCTGCAACGACGCCTCGCTGCTGCTCAGGCTGGAGATTCTGGGCGCCGACGTCGGCCAACGCTGGCGGCCGCTCGCCGACAAGGTGGTCGAGCGCACCGACGAGCACATTCTCGCCTTCATCGACTGTCACTTCCTGGCTGCGCTTGCCGGTGACGGCCGGCTGAAGGCGGCGCGCGAGATGGTGGCCGGGATGCGCGCCAAGGGCGGCGCGTTCGAAGTCGGCGCCACGGTCGGCGACGCGCTCCTGGCGCACCGCGAGAACGATTACCGCCGGGCGGCAAGGCTGCTCGAGGACGCGCGCCCGGGCATCGTGCGCATCGGCGGCAGCCATGCCCAGCGCGACCTGTTCGAGCTGGTGCTGATCGACGCGACGACCAAGTCCGGCGACCGCGTCCGCGCCAAGGCCCTGCTCGCCGAGCGCACGGCGGCCAAGCCGAGGGATCCGTGGTCGTGGCGCGCCTACGCGCGCGCCTTGCGGGACTTGCGTGAGCCGGCGGCCGACGCCGAGGCGCGGGCCGCGGCGCTCGCCGGTTCCTGATCGACACCCCGATTCATGCGGTGATATTCGGCGTTCGGCATCACGTCGAGGCCCTGCATCATGCGGTTGGTGTAATTGAAGAAAGCAGCCACGTCGGTGACGTCGAACAGGTCGCGGTCGTCGAAGCCGGCTGCCTGCAGCGCCGCGCGGTCGCCGTCGCCGAACTCATGCGGCCGCGTCGTCAGCTTCCACGCGTAGTCGAGCATAGCGCGGGCGCGCCGGTCGAGCCCGGCGGCGCGGTAATTGGTCATCAACAGCTCGCCCAGTTCCGGATCGCCGGAAAGCTCGCGCACCGCCTGGCCGTGAGCTACCAGGCAGTAGTAGCAACGGTTGGCTGCCGACACGACGACGGCGATCATCTCGCGCTCGAGCTTGGTTAGCCGGCAGGTTTCCTCGTCCAGCATCATCTCGTTGTAGAACCGGGTGAAGGTACGGAACTTCGGGGGCCGGGCGGTGTAGACCTTGAGCACGTTGGGCACCAGGCCGAGCTTTTCCTGGCACAGCGCGAGGTAGTCCTTGATGTCGTCGTCGAGCGTCGCCGGGTCGGGTAACGGGATCTTGGCGATATGGCAGGGTTGCGGCATGGCGGCCTCCGGGCATAGTAAATCTGCCGGCGCCGGGGCTGGCGTCGGGGTCACCATTATCACCGTGGGCGCGAAGGTCCGCCTTGAGGAAGGTCAATCGGCGGCAGGGCCGAGATTCACCCGCATTGCGCCCGGTGGCGGAGCAGGTGGTCGGCGAGCACGCACGCC
>DASWGT010000215.1:0-3654 GCA_036393575.1 Rhodospirillales bacterium
CGCGTAGGGCGCGGCGATGAAGGTCGAGACGTCGAGGACGCGGACGCCGGCGAGCGGCAGCGTGGGCTTAGGTCGTGGGCTCATTATCGATGATTACCGTCATTGCGGACCCCGCGAAAGGGGGGATGACGGGCAAAAAAAACATCGTCATGCCCCGGCGTCAGTCCGGGGCATCCAGTCTTTTTGCGCACCCCTGGATCGCCCGGGCGGAGCCGGGCGATGACGAATGGAGTATTTTGGCAAGGCCGGTAGTGCCCGCTTTTGTGACCCCGCGCGCCACCCCCGCCCGGCGCTCCGCGCCGACCTCCCCCGTCTAGGGGGAGGTGAGTCGCCTCCCCCCTTGCGGGGGAGGCCGCGAGCGGCAGCGAGCGGGTGGGGGGCATTGCGCATTTACGATTCCGGGTACTAGCGGCCATCGAACCCGGCCTCCGCCGCCATCGCCACTGAACCTGCGCCGTCGAGCGCCCACAGTCGCGCCGTGGCGCCGTCCGCGGCCGGCTCGCCGGCAACCGTGAACGGGCCTAAGTCGAACAGCGGGCTTCGCGCCCGGTAGTCGAAGCGGCCGAGCGCGCGCTCCGGCAACTCGCGCCGCACCAGATCCATCAACAGCGTCGCGATCAGCGGCCCGTGCACGATCAGCCCCGGGTAGCCTTCGTGCTTGGTCACGTAGTCGCGGTCGTAGTGGATGCGATGGGCGTTGAAGATCAGCGCCGAATAGCGGAACAGCATGGCGACGGTCGGCGTAACGGTGCGCTTCCAGACGAGGTTGCCAGGCGGCGCGGCGGCCTTCGGCTTGGTCGCCGCCGTCGCGCCTTTCGGCGGCGCGCCGCGATAGACGATGTCATGCTCCTCCTCGATGGCGACGCCGGCCGGCCCCGCGACCGTGTGCTTGACCAGCACGAACACCAGCGGCCCGCTGTTGCCGTCCTTGGCCGACACGTCGGCGATCTCGGAGCGGCGCCGGATGGCGTCGCCGACGCGCAACGGCGCCACAAAGCGGATGCGGCCGCCGGCCCACATGCGGCGCTGCAGCGGCACCGGCGGCAGGAAGCCGCCTTTCTTGGCGTGGCCGTTGTCGTCGAGGTCGGAATGGCGGGTGCGCGGCAGGAAGAAGAGCCAATGCCCTCCCGGCGGCAGCGGGTCGCCGGGCCGAGGCTCCGGGTCGTCGCGGTCGAGGGTCGCCGCCAAACAAGCCAGCGGCGGCGCCGTCACCTGATCGGCGGCATCCTCGGTACGCCCGATCCATCGGCGCAAATGATCCAGGTCAAGGGGCACGGGTGGACGTCGGTTTATGGTCGGCTGACATATCGGGCTTACTTAGCATCTTAGCGCCAAAACGCGCTATCATTTCGGCGTTCCGAGGCTGCGAGCGAAACCGGGAGCCGGGCGATCGGACGAGCAATGGACAAGCAGAAGCAGATCAATCTCTGGTACGTGCTGATCGCCGTCGCCGGCATCATGCTGCTGCAAAACCTGTGGACCCAGGGCGGCCATGTCGAGGTCGTTTCCTACAGCCAGTTCCAGGCCTATCTGGAGCAGGGCAACGTCGCCGAGATCGTGGTTACCGAGAACCAGATTCGCGGCCGCTTCAAGGAACCGTCGGCCGGCGGCGCGAAGCACTTCATCACCATGCGGGTCGATCCGGCGCTGCTCCAGGACCTGTCGAAATACGGCGTCACCATCACCGGCGCCACCGAGAAGACCTGGCTGACCGAGCTGCTGTCGTGGATCGTCCCGATGCTGTTCTTCGTGCTGCTGTGGATATTCATCATCCGCCGCTTCGCCGAGCAGCAGGGCCTCGGCGGCGGTTTCATGTCGCTCGGCAAGAGCCGGGCCAAGGTTTACGTCGAAACCGACACCAAGGTGACGTTCGACGACGTCGCCGGAGTCGACGAGGCGAAGGACGAGCTCAAGGAGATCGTCGAGTTCCTCAAGGCCCCGAAGAAGTACGGACGGCTCGGCGGCCGCATCCCCAAGGGCATCCTGCTGGTCGGGCCGCCGGGCACCGGCAAGACTCTGCTGGCGCGCGCCGTCGCCGGCGAAGCGGGCGTGCCGTTTTTCTCCATCTCCGGCTCGGAGTTCGTCGAGCTGTTCGTCGGCCTCGGCGCCGCCCGCGTCCGCGACCTGTTCGAGCAGGCGCGCAAGAAGATGCCGTGCATCATCTTCATCGACGAGCTCGACGCGTTGGGGCGCGCCCGCGGCATCGGGCCGCTGAGCGGCGCCCACGACGAGAAGGAGCAGACCCTCAACCAGCTGCTGGCCGAGCTCGACGGCTTCGATCCGCGCGAGGGCCTGGTGCTGCTGGCCGCCACCAACCGGCCGGAGATCCTGGATCCGGCGCTGCTCAGGGCCGGCCGCTTCGACCGCCAGGTGCTGGTCGACCGCCCGGACAAGGTCGGCCGCGTGCAGATCCTGAACGTGCATCTGAAGAAGGCGAAACTGGCGCCGGACGTCGATCCCGCGAAGATCGCGGCGTTGACGCCCGGTTTCACCGGCGCCGATCTGGCGAATCTGGTCAACGAGGCGACGCTGTTGGCCACCCGCCGCGACGCCGACGCCGTGACCATGGAGGACTTCACCCACGCCATCGAGCGCATCGTCGCCGGGTTGGAAAAGAAGAATCGCCTGCTGAACGAAACCGAGCGGCGAACCGTCGCCTATCACGAGATGGGCCACGCGCTGGTCGCCATGTCGCTGCCCGGCACCGACGAGGTGCACAAGGTGTCGATCATCCCGCGCGGCATCGGCGCGCTGGGCTACACCATCCAGCGCCCGACGGAGGACCGCTACCTGATGACGCGCGACGAGTTGGAAAACAAGATGGCGGTGCTGCTGGCGGGCCGCGCCGCCGAGCAGGTGGTGTTCAAGCACTTCTCCACCGGCGCCGCCGACGACCTCGCCAAGGCGACCGAGATCGCCCGCTCCATGGTCACCCAGTACGGCATGGTGGAATCCCTCGGCCACGTCGCCTACGACCGCCAGCCGCACAGCTTCCTCGGCACGGAGGGCGCGCCGACCTGGCTGGAGCGCCGCTACAGCGAGGAAACGGCGCGCGAGATCGACTGCGCCGTGCGCGATATCGTGCAGGCGGCGTTCGACCGCGCCGTCGCCGTGCTGACCGAGAACCGCAACGTACTCGAGAAGGCGGCGGCGAGGCTGCTCGAGGCGGAAACCCTGGACGAGAAGGCTTTGACCGAGCTAACCCGCGGCCTGAAGAGGCGGAAGGCGGCGTAGGGCATGGAATCGGAAATGCGTAACACCCGCCACCCGCTCGCTGCCGCTCGCGGCCTCCCCCGCAAGGGGGGAGGCATATCTCAACGACCTCCCCCTTGACGGGGGAGGTCGGCGCGAAGCGCCGGGTGGGGGTAACCGGCGTAATTCCAATAGAGGTGCCAGGCGGGGGCCGGCTGATTGCGGCTTCGCCCTCGCCGCCCGGAGTTCCATGAGGCCATGAGCCCCGGCTTGCTCGCCGACGCCATCGGCATAACGCACGCGCTGGTCGTGCTGTTCGTGGTCGGCGCCCAGGCGCTGATCCTGGCCGGCTGGGCGCTGGCGTGGCGGTGGCCACGAAATTTTCCGTTCCGCGTCGTTCATCTCGCCGTCATCGGCTTCGTCGTCGTCCAGCAATGGCTGGGCGAGATGTGCCCGCTGACG
>DASWGT010000216.1:0-2291 GCA_036393575.1 Rhodospirillales bacterium
ATTCCGCCGTCTCCCACGACCCGGACAAACCGCGCCACCTCCGCGCCTTCAAGGTCGGCAAGGACAACGGCCTCACCGGCGGCGCGGCACGCTTTCTGTGCGCGGACGGCGTCCCGGACGGATTCCGCGTCGATACCGAAGGCAACCTCTGGGTAGGCTCCGGTCCCGCGATCTACGTGTTCGCGCCCGACGGCACTGGCCTCGGCAAAATCGCCTTTCCGCAGAACGTCTCGAACCTCGTTTTCGGCGGGCCGAAGCGCAATCGCCTGTTCGTCACCTGCACCCACGAGGTCTATTCGGTCTACGTGACCGCGACCGGGGCGCAGCGCCCCTAGTTTTGGGGGACCGGCGTCGCCGGCGCCAGGGTTTCAGGCAGGATGTTGCAGGCGGCGAACAGCACGTCGAACGCCTCGCGCTGGGCCGGCGACATCTCTTCGAAGGTGCTCATGGCGAACAGCTCGGTTCCCCATAGCCCGTCGAACATGCAGCCGCAGAACGCTTCGCAGGTCGGCGCGTCGCGGTCGGCGAGGCAGGCGGAGCGGCACTCGCCCATGAAGTTGGAGCGCGCCACAGTCTCGTTCGCCGGCAACAGCGGCGCGGCGAGCGACAGCGCGCCGACGATCAACGGCTGGTGGACGACGTAGATCAGGAGGCTCCAGCGGCCGGCAAAGGAGAGCCAGCGCGCCGGTACGCCACCCGGCCGCCAGAGGGCAATATGCGCGCGGTGTTCGGCGACGAACCGCCCGCCGACGATGCCGGCGAGCACGACGCCGAACCACGGGAAGATCGGCACGTAGTCGACGCTGACCGGCGGCACGGTCGAAAGCCCGACCCAGAGAAGCGCCGGCGCATCGAACAGCGACGCGTTGAAGTACCAGGGCAGCGCCAGGAAGAACGCCGCAGCCGCCGCGACGACGACGCTCGGAAGGCGCAGGAACGGCAGGGCGAGAACGCTCGCCGCGGCGATGGCGTGCAGGATGCCGAAGAAGACGAAGGTGCCGGGGTCGAACCACCACGTGCCAAGCGTCACCAGCGCCGCGGCACCGACGATCAGCGCCAGGCGTCGCAGATAGGCCGGCCATTGGATCCCGTGGGCGCTGGCCAGCACCAGGTTCACGCCGACCAGAAACAGGAAGGTGCCGGCGATCAGCCGGGCGAAAATCTTCCAGCCGAGGTCGCTCGGCACGTCGGTGGCGATCAGGCGGAACGAGGAGAGATCGAAGGCGGTGTGATAGACGACCATCGCCACGATCGCCGCGCCGCGGACGATGTCAATTGCCGCGAGCCGGGAGCCGCGGCTTTCGTCGACGCTGGCAATCGCCAAGGAAACTCCGGATTTCTGGCGAGGCGGCCCGACGCCGCCTCTAGGCGCGGGCGGCATCTTGTCGCCCCGCTTCCGGGGGCGCAACCGCATCGGTGCCGGCCGCCCCCTTCCATGTGGACAGTGAGCGGCAAGCTCTGTATTGGACCGGTTTGAATTTCCGCCGGAAATGGCCGAATGGAGCAATCCAGAGGGGCCTGCCAGCCGTCCGGTGTCGGGCTCTCAGGGGAACGCCAGTTCATGTCCGCGACTTTCGACACCGTCGCCAAGGTCATCAATGAGACCAGCGACATCCCGCTTGAAGACATCAAGCCGGAGGCGCATGCCATCGACGACCTCGGCATCGACAGCCTCGATTTCCTCGACATCGTGTTCGCGCTCGACAAGAAGTTCGGCATCAAGATCCCGCTCGAGCAGTGGACGCAGGAAGTCAACAAGGGCACCGCCTCGGTCGAGGATTATTTCGTGCTGAAGAACCTCTGCGCCAGGATCGACGAGCTGGTCGCGGCGAAGTCGGCCTGATGCGTCTCGAATATTTCGAGTTGCTCGACAAGGTCGAGGAAGCCGACCTGGACGGCGGCACGATCCGCATCACCTCGACGCTGCCCGAGCGAAGCCCTGTCTTCGACGGCCACTTTCCCGCCTTCCCGATCCTGCCCGGCGTGATGATGCTGGAGATGATGAATCAGACCGCCGGGTTCCTCCTCTACATGCGCTACCGGCAAGAGCGGTTCGTGTTTCTGGGCGGCGTCAAGCGCGCCAAGTTCCGCCGCATGGTACTGCCGGGCCAGAGGCTCGAGATGCGCGCCAACGTGACCCACGACGGGTCCGGCTTCCACATCGCGGAGACCAGCCTGCATCTGAACGGCGAGGTCGCTGCGGACGCCGAGATCGTACTCATCGTCCAGGACTTCCCGACCCCGGAGGCGAAAGCGGGCCTCGCCCAAACGGTCGCGGGACTGGGCCTGTC
>DASWGT010000217.1:0-50148 GCA_036393575.1 Rhodospirillales bacterium
GATCCAGGACCACATCGTCGGCCCCGATTTCCCGACCGGCGGCCTGATCATGGGCCGCAACGGCATCTTGCAGGCCTATCACCACGGCCGCGGCTCGGTGGTGATGCGCGGCAAAACCACGTTCGAGGACGTGCGCGACCGCAAGGCGATCATCGTCCACGAGGTGCCTTACCAGGTGAACAAGGCGCGGATGATCGAGATCATCGCCGACTGCGTGCGCGACAAGAAGATCGAGGGCATTTCGGACCTGCGCGACGAATCCGACCGCAAGGGCGTGCGCGTCGTCATCGAGTTGAAGCGCGACGCCGAGCCGGAGATCGTGCTCAACCAGCTCTATAAATTCACGCCACTGCAGTCCAGCTTCGGCGTCAACATGCTGGCGCTCGACGGTGGGCAGCCGCGGTTGATGAACCTGAAGCAGATCATCGCCGCGTTCGTCGCCTTCCGCGAGGAGGTGGTGCGGCGGCGCACGGTGTTCGAATTGGGCAAGGCGCGCGAGAAGGCGCACGTGCTGGTCGGCCTCGCCGTCGCGGTCAGCAACATCGACGCGGTGATCGCGCTCATCCGCGCCGCCAAGGACCCGATGGCGGCCCGCAAGCAGTTGATGGCCAAGGCGTGGCCGGCCAAGGATGTGGCCGCCATGATCAAGCTCCTCGACGAGCCGGGACGTGGCATCGCCAAGGACGGCACCTACAAGCTCAGCCGCGAGCAGGCGAAGGCGATCCTGGAGCTGCGCCTGCACCGGCTGACCGGCCTCGAGCGCGACAAGATCGGCGAGGACTTGAAGGAGCTCGGCCGCCAGATCAACGAGTTCCTGAAGATCCTGGCGTCGCGCAAGGCGCTCTACGCGCTGCTCCGCAAGGAGTTGCTGGCGATCAAGGAGAAGTTCAACGATAAGCGCCGCACCGTCATCGACGATTCGGAATTCGAGCACGATATCGAGGACCTGATCCAGCGCGAAGACATGGTGGTGACGGTCACCAACACCGGTTACGTAAAGCGGGTGCCGCTCTCTACCTACCGGGCGCAGCGCCGCGGCGGCAAGGGCCGCGCCGGCATGGCCACCCGCGAGGAGGATTTCGTCAGCCAGGTGTTCGTCGTCAACACCCACACGCCGGTGCTGTTCTTCTCGTCGTCGGGACTGGTGTACAAGATGAAGGTGTACAGGCTGCCGCTCGGCACCCCGCAGGCGCGCGGCAAGGCGCTGATCAACCTGCTGCCGCTCGCCGAAGGCGAGACCATCACCACGCTGATGCCGCTGCCCGAGGATGAGAGCACCTGGGCCAACCTCTACGTCATGTTCGCCACGGCGTCGGGCGGCGTGCGCCGCAATTCGCTCGAGGACTTCGTCAACGTCAAGGTCAACGGCAAGATCGCCATGAAGTTGAAGGACGGCGACCGCCTGGTCAGGGTGCGTACCTGCAACGAGGACGACGACATCCTGCTCTCCTCCCGCGGCGGCAAATGCATCCGCTTCCCGGTCACCGCCGTGCGCGTGTTCTCGGGCCGCACATCCGCCGGGGTGCGCGGCATGAGGCTCGCCAAGAAGGACGAGGTGATCTCGATGTCGGCGCTGCGCCACGTCAAGGCCAGCGTCGAGGATCGCGAGGAATACTTGCAGGCTGTCCACGCCGCCCGCCGGCTCAAGGGCAGCGACTACGCCGGCCGCGCCGAGGACAAGGCGCGCGACAAGAAGCTGGCGGCGAAGCTCGAGGAGCCGAAGTTCCAACAAATGGCCGTCGACGAGGAATTCGTCCTCACCATCGCCGCCGACGGCCTCGGCAAGCGCTCGTCCGCTTACGAGTACCGGATCGCCGGGCGCGGCGGCAAGGGCATCACCGCCATCGACGTCGCCCGCGGCAACAAGACTACCCACGTGGTCGCCAGTTTCCCGGTGGTTGTCACCGACCAGATCGTCATGGTCTCCAACGGCGGCCAGATCATCCGCTGTCCGGTCGACCAGATCTCGGTCGTCGGCCGCGCCAGCCGCGGCGTGACGCTGTTCAAGACCGCCGCCGACGAGCAGGTGGTTTCCGTATCGCGGCTTCGCGACGTCAACGGCGGCGACGACGAGGGCGGCGAGGAACCTGCGGACGAAGTTGGCGAGGCGGGGGTCGGGATGGGCGACAACGCGGCCGAGGCCACCCAGGCGCCCGCGGATGCGGCTGGCGACGAAACTGGGCCGGGCGACGAGGGAGAGTCGACATGAACACCAAGACCACCGGCGTCTATCCGGGTACCTTCGACCCTGTGACCAACGGCCACATGGACATCATCGCGCGCGCCGCCAAGGTGGTGGATCACCTGATCGTCGCCGTCGCCGCCAACGACGGCAAGGAGCCGTTCTTCCCGCTGAAAGAGCGGGTGGCGATGGTGAAGGGCGAGATCGACCGCCTGGTGCCGGACGTCAGCAAGCGGATCGAGGTGCGGCAGTTCGACATCCTGCTGGTGGATTTCGCCGAACAGGCGGGCGCCCGCTTCATCATCCGCGGCCTACGCGCCGTTTCCGACTTCGAGTACGAGTTCCAAATGGCGTCCATGAACGCGCGCCTGAAACCGAAGGTGGAGACGGTGTTCCTGATGGCTTCCGACAAGCACCAGTTCATCTCATCGCGCTTCGTCAAGGAGATCGGGCGGCTCGGCGGCGATATCGGCCATTTCGTGTCGCCGGCGGTGAAGGAGCGGGTGTTGAAACGGCTGGCCGGCAAGGACGCGGCGGCGGAGTAGGCGCGAGCGAGCGCCCCCCACCCTAACCCCCCCGCAACGGGGGAGGGAAATCGATATGGCCATTATTCTGTTCCCCCTCCCCCTGGATGGGGGAGGGATGGGGTGGGGGTGACTTGCCGATCCTCGACGGTGGCAGCTTGAACGCCAAAAACCATTGACCGGCGGAGATGCGAATCCTAAGGTCCGGTCACTCCCAGCGGCGCATCGGAGGCCTTAGGCGGCGGGCGCGTAGCTCAGGCGGCAGAGCATCTGACTTTTAATCAGAGGGTCCCGGGTTCGACTCCCGGCGCGCCCACCATTTCCCTTCGGCCGTCGGCCGTAGTGCCGTAAAATCCCGCCATGCCCATCCTGACCGACGCCATGAAGGCCCTGGTGCGCGACCACACCCTTGGCTTCGTCGCCACGGTGAACGCCGACGGCACGCCGAACCTGTCGCCCAAAGGCACCATGGCGGTGATCGACGACGACCGCATCGGCTTCGGCGAGATCCGCTCGCCGGGGACGCGGGCCAACATTGCGACGCGGCCGGCGGTCGAGCTCAACTTCGTCGACGTGTTCGCGCGCAAGGGCTGGCGCTTCAAGGGCAAGGCCGCCTTCCACGCCAAGGGCACGGCGGAATACAAGCGAATGCTACCGGCGTTCGCCAAGTGGGAAGACCTGCACGACCGCTTCAACGGCATCGTCGCCGTCACCGTCGAGCGCGCGCTGCCGATCGTCAGCCCGGCCTACGACCGAGGGTTGACCGAGGCCGAGCTGAAGGCCCGCTTCAAGGCCCACTTCATGGCGCTGCTCGACTAACGGCCGCCGGTTGGTGCCACCGTCACGGCGCCTTCTTGGTGACGCAAGAAAAGACGCGGTTGCCTTCCTTGCCGCTGCGGCGGATGAAATAGTATTGCAACGGCGCGTTTACACACGCCGGGTCATCGACGATTCCGGCCAGCACCGACGTCACCCAAGGGTCGAGAGCGAGCGGCCAGATCATGTCAGTGGCAAGAAACGCATCGCGCAGCGCCGGCGCGGTAGTCTTCTGTTGCCAGACGTTCTGCGGTTCGCCCGCGGTCCAGCTGACGCCGCCCAGGGTAATGCCGACGCCGACCGCATCGCTGGGATGAGCTCCGCGGGCGAAATAGCCGGCGTAGTTAAGCGGCTCGGAATCCTGCCCTTGGGAAATCAACATCAGCGCCGGTTTATCAGGCAGCTCGCGCCCGGCAAGCCGGGTCAGGATGCCAACGGCTTGCTTGACCTCCGCGATCCGCGGGTCAGTCTTCTGGTAGGCACGGGTTGTCACGTCGTCGACACTGCGGAAGATCTGATATCCCTGAAACCCGATGAGGCCGGCCACCGACGCCGCGGCGACGACGATGGTGGTCCTGCCTCCTGCGAAGCTGAGGATACGCTCCCAGCGCCTGCCGACTAGGATGTCCGTACCTTCCATGATGGCGACCACGAAACCGACAACATGCAGGACCTGAATGGGGACCCGCGTATATCGCGGGGTCGAATCCAACGTCTGGAAGTAATAATCGCCAAAGGCGGCGAGTTGATACCAATAGAGAGCGAGCATATAGACGGCGAAGAACCCGCCCCAAACCAGCACGGCTGCATACCTGCCGCGCATCGCGGCGATCAACACCGCGAACAGCGACAAGGCCGTCAACGGCGCCTTATATTCCGCGCCATAAGTCCACGCGGCTGCGAAATACCGTTCCGCCAGATCGCGCCAATCCTTCTCTAATGCTTTGGCCAGATAATCGCTGCCCAAGGCATCGAGGACGGACGGCAATCCGCCACCGGCAGCTGGACTGACGAATCTCCAGGATATCATGGCGACCAGGAGCGGCCCCAACAATTGCCCCGCCATGGCGAGGACGCGGGCGGCGAATAGTCCGCGTCGATGGCCCTCGCTCCACGCTATGGCCAGAATAAACACTCCAACGGCCGGCGCGAACGCCATCGCCGCGGCCTTCAACACGTAGGAACAGGCGAGCGTCAGGCCGGCGTAAACCGCCAGCGCGGAATTCGCGTCCGGTTGAACGGACATGACCACAATCAGCAGCGACACTGCCGCAAGGGTGTAAATCTGCGGCTGCTCGATAAGCAGGGTTCGTATCCAGGCCAGGCCGGCAATCTCCACCGCGAGGCCGACCAGGAGGACGATCCATGCGAAGAGGGCGACGTGAAACTCGGGGAACGTCCGTAACCGCCGAAGCTGCCAGACCACGATGTCATAAATCAACCCAGCCAAGCCGACGTGGACGACGAACGGGGCTGCCGCGGAATCGCCCTCGTGGATGGCACCGGTCACCGCCCACGGATACAACACGACAAGCCGCCAGCCCGGCGTATAGTCCGGAAGGCGGATGACGTCGCGGACTTGGTCATATCCGCCGGCCATGAAGATATGCCGCGAAGCGCCAAGCCAGCCGTTGAACTCATCGCTGGTATAGGGCAGGTAATCGATGCCACCGTTGGCAACGATGGCGCCGGCGCCGATGAGGGTCATGATCGAGACCGGATGAAGGAGGAGGCTCAGGTTCCGTTCGGCCTGATCGAAAAATCTTTTGGCCGCCCATAGGACTCCGAAAATTGCCGTCACAACGATGATCCACGCGCTCGCCGCCAACGGGACCTCGGCCACGACGTGCAGGACGTAGAAGGCGAGGACGAACGTCACATAGCCGCCGAAAAACCCGAGGCCGACGAAAGGGGTTCCCGACAGCCTGATGCGCGGAAGGAACTGGCCAAGGCCGGCGGACACCAACGCATAAAGGAAAAGACCGGTCATTGATGAACTCGATTCCTACAATCGCGGACCCGCCCGCATTATTGAATACATTGTTATTTTCCATCAATGCCTTAAACGATTTGCACAGGCGAAGCAGGTTTTTGCCGGCGAAGTGTGGTAGTGGGTATGACGTACGCCACCAATCCTCGCTGGCCAATGCCCGGGTGATGAAGACCTGACATGCCGTCATCCGTCCTCGCCATCGACCAGGGCACCACGTCGTCGCGCGCCGTCGTGTTCGATGCTGCCTACGGCGTCAAGGCCGTCGCGCAGCGCGAGTTCAAGCAGCATTTCCCCGATTCCGGCTGGGTCGAACATGATCCGCAGGAGATCTGGCGCACCGTCGTCGCCACGGTCGGCGAGGCGCTGGCGAAAGCGGGCGCCACGGCCGCCGACGTCGCCGCTATTGGCATCACCAACCAGCGCGAGACCACCATCGTGTGGGACCGCGATTCCGGCAGACCGATCCACCCGGCGATCGTCTGGCAGGACCGGCGCACCGCCGACGCCTGCGCGGCGCTCGCCCGCGGCGGTGCCGAGGCGGCGGTCGCCAAGAAGACCGGGCTGCTGCTGGACCCCTATTTCTCCGCCACCAAGATCGCCTGGATCCTGGACCACGTGGAAGGCGCACGGGTGCGGGCCGAACAAGGTAAGCTCGCGTTCGGCACCATCGACAGTTTTCTCCTGTGGCGGTTGACCGGCGGCGCGGTGCACGCCACCGACGCTACCAACGCGTCGCGGACCTCGCTCTACGACATCCATGCCAGCGACTGGGACGACGAATTATTGAGACTGTTCCGGGTGCCGCGGGCGATGCTGCCGGAAGTCCGCGACTGCGCCCACGAGTTCGGCGCCACCGAACGGTCGTTGTTCGGCGGCGCCATCGCTATCAGGGGCATCGCCGGCGACCAGCAGGCGGCGACCGTCGGCCAGGCCTGCTTCGAGCCGGGGATGATGAAGTCTACCTTCGGCACCGGCTCGTTCGCTCTGTTGAACACTGGCGGCGAGGCGGTGCGGTCCAAGAACCGCATGCTCGCCACCATCGCCTACCGGCTCGCGGGCAAGCCCACCTACGCGCTGGAAGGCTCGGTGTTCATCGCCGGCGCCGCCGTACAGTGGCTGCGCGACGGGCTCGGCGTCATAACGACCGCGGCCGAGACCGGGGCGCTCGCCGCCGCGGCCGATCCGGGCCAAAGCGTCTACCTGGTGCCGGCGTTCACCGGCCTCGGCGCGCCACATTGGGACGCCGAAGCGCGTGGCGCCATCTACGGATTGACCCGCGCCAGCGGGCCCAAGGAGTTCGCCCGCGCCGCGCTGGAGGCGGTGTGCTACCAGACGCGTGATCTTTTGGAGGCGATGCGACGCGATTGGCGAGGCGCCAAAGGCCGCGATACCATCCTGCGGGTCGACGGCGGCATGGTGGCTAGCGACTGGACCATGCAGTTCCTGGCCGACGTCCTCGGAGCGCCGGTCGACCGGCCCGAAGTGCTGGAGACCACGTCGCTGGGGGCGGCGTATCTCGCTGGCATGCAGGCCGGGTTCTATCCGGAGCCGGCGGCGTTCGCCAGGGCGTGGCGGCTGCAACGACGCTTCACGCCGGCCGCCGACGAACGCACACGCGAGGCCAAATACGCTGGCTGGCGCGACGCCGTCGCCCGCACGTTGACGCGGCGAGATTGACAGCGCGGCTGCGGGCGGACGCTGTATAATAGCGATAATCCGAAACGACGGAGCGGACGCGGCGCGGCCATGAAGCATCTGCCGATCTTCATCGACATCAAGGACCGCCTGGTGCTGGTCGCCGGCGGCGGCGAGGCGGCGGCGCGCCGCGCCGAGGCCGCACTCGCGGCCGGCGCGCGGGTGCGCCTGGCGGCTACCGAAATCTGCCCGGCGCTTGAGGACGTGATCGAACGCGAGGGCGTCGAGTACCGCCCGCGCGGCTTTCAGGCCGGCGACCTCGAGGGCGCGGCGCTGGTGTTCGCGGCGACCGGAAACGCCACGCTCGATGAGCGTATCTCGATGCTGGCCAAGGATGTGGCGATCCCGGTCAACGTCGCCGACCGCCTCGACATGTGCTCGTTCGTGATGCCGGCGGTCGTCGACCGCTCGCCGGTGGTGATCGCGGTCGCCTCGGGCGGCGATTCGCCGATCCTGTCCCGGGTGCTGAAGGCGAGGCTGGAGGCGCTAATCCCGGCCGGGCTGGGGCGGCTGGCGCGGTTCGCCGGCGCGGCACGCGACCGCGTCAAGGCGGCCATCCCGGACGCGCGCAAGCGGCGCCATTTCTGGGAAGACATGGTCGAGGGCGCGATCGCCGAGTACGTGCTGGCCGGGCAGGGCGACAAGGCCAACGCGCTGCTCGAGACGACGCTCGCCGACGCCAAGCGCGGTGCGGCCCACGGCGAGGTCTATCTGGTCGGCGCCGGGCCCGGCGACCCGGACCTGTTGACGTTCCGCGCGCTCAGATTGATGCAGAAGGCGGACGTGGTTCTGCACGACCGTCTGGTGCCGGACGCGATCCTTGATCTGGTGCGCCACGACGCCGAGCGGGTGTTCGTCGGAAAGCGGCGCGGCGAGCACGCGCTGCCGCAGGAGGACATCTCGAAGCTGATGATCAAACTCGCCCGCCAGGGTAAGCGGGTGCTGCGGTTGAAGAGCGGCGATCCGTTTGTGTTCGGCCGCGGCGGCGAGGAGATCGAGGCGCTGGCCGCCGAGGGCATCCATTTCCAGGTGGTGCCGGGCGTGACCGCCGCCAACGGCTGCGCGTCCTACGCCGGCATCCCGCTGACGCATCGCGACCACGCCCAAAGCTGCTTGTTCGTCACCGGCCACGCCAAGGACGAAAAGCTGGAACTGAACTGGGAATCCATGGTGCAGCCGCATCAGACGCTGGTCGTCTACATGGGGCTGCAGTCATTGCCGATGCTGACCGAGAAGCTGATCGTCCACGGCGCCGACCCGCAGATCCCGGCGGCGCTGATCGACAACGGCACCCGCGATGCGCAACGGGTCATCACCGCGCCCTTGGGCAAGCTGGCGGCGAAGGTGGCCAAGCTGGAGCTGCCGGGCCCGGCGATCGTCATCGTCGGCACGGTGGTGGGCTTGCGCGACAAGTTGACGTGGTTCACGCCCGGCGAAACCGCCGATTCCGGGCCGCCGAGCCGTATCGCCGTTCACGCCGGAAGCTTCGCCGGGGACGAGAAGAACTGAGGCCTTTCCCGCCGGCGCGGCCTACGTGTTGCCGGTCACCGCGTTGGAGACCGCGTTGTACATGTTGGTCATGTCGGTGGAGAGCAGGGTCACCGAGGCGACGATGACTAGGAAAATCAGGCCGGCGATCAGCCCGTACTCGATGGCGGTAGCGCCGGACCGGCAGCCGATCAGGCGTCGGAACGTGGTTATCAGCATGGGCGGCTCTTAATTCGGTCCACTTTTCCGTCCATGGGGCGCCGACTGTTATGTTGGCATCGTCCGCCGTCAGGTCAAAGGTTAAAATACGGCGCCGGCCGGACGCCGCCAGGATCCGGCGCCCGGCTCATGGCTTGCGTGCGGTGACATGGCCGCAACGCCGGCATTCCACCTTCTCGACGTCGCCGGAAGCCCCGAATCCGAAGGTCCGGGATACCACCACGAAATCGTGGAACCCGAGCAGGCAGAGCAGACGGGCCGCCATGTTGATGAGACCGCTAAAGCCGTCGGCGCTCATCGCGGCCAATCTCCGGCGCGGCTGCTCCCGCCACGCGCCGCGCCGAACGCCGGCGTGGGTTTGACGCTCATGGCCGCCATTCTACACCGGCGTGCGGCCGGATTAAACGCAACGCCGCGGGCGAGCGTGTTTCCCGGCCCAAGCCTGACCGGATAGTATGATCGGCGACGGCCGCCGTCCGCCGCCGCGCCGGCATCGCACCAACCTACGACCCGGACGTCGCCGCCTATGAGCCCGCCGCCGGCGCGCCCTGAGCCGCGCGATCACGGAGCGCCGCCGCAACGGCGGCGACGACGCCTGGCCAGTCGCCGGCGGTCTTTTGCCGGAACAGCCGCATGGTCGGATACCACGGGCTGTCATCACGATCCATCAGCCACCGCCAGTCGGGTACCCGCGGCAACAGCGTCCATACCGGCTTCGCCAGCGCGCCGGCGAGATGCGCCACCGAGGTGTCGACGGCGATCACCAGATCCAGTGCTACGACTGCGGCGGCCGTGTCGGCGAAGTCGCGGAAGCCCTGGCCGAGATCGCTGATCCTGTCGCCAAGGCGGAGGCGGCCGATGGCGTCACGCCCCGCCCCGACCTGCAGGCTGTAGAACGCGCAGCCGGGCGTGTCGAGGAGTGGCGCCAGGCGTTCGAGGTCGATGGAGCGGTTGCGGTCGTTCTTGTGTTCCGGGTTGCCGGCCCATGCTAGGCCGACCTTCAATGTCCCCGCCGGCGCGGCCATCACGGCCAGCGGCACCGCTGCCCCGGCCGGTACGGCAAGGTAGGGGACGGCGTTTGGAATCGTCGCCAAGTCGGTGCCGAGGATGGCCGGCAGGCTCATCAGCGGCGCCGCGACGTGGAAGCGCGTCTTGGCCTCGATGTCGGGCGCGACGGCGGCAACGCCGGCCACCGTTTCGAACAAGCGGGTCAGCGGCGGCGGGCATCGCACCACCACGTGACGGGCCCGTCCGGCGACCATCGGCACGTAGCGGACGAACTGGATAGCGTCGCCGAGGCCCTGCTCGGCGTAGAGCAGGATGTGCTTGCGCCTGATCGCCGCGCCGTCCCAGCGCGGCTTGCCGAAGTCCCATTCCTGGCCGCGGAACTGGCGGCACTTGGCGCGCCACTCATACTCGGCCCAGCCGTCCACGAAATTCCCGTTGAGCAGCAACAGCCCGGCCAGGTTCCAGTGTGCCTCCGGATGGCCGCGGTCGATGTCGAGGGCGCGACGCAGCGCCGCCGCCGCGTCGTCGAGCGCGCCCTGACTACGCAACACGTTACCGAGGTTGACGTGCGCCTCGACCAGCCGCGGGTGGATGGCGATAGCGCGCCGGTAGCAGTCGACGGCGCCGGCGAGATCGCCCCGCTGCCGCTTCACGGAGCCGAGGTTGCTGAGCGCCACGGCGTGGCAGGGGTCGAGAGCCAGCGCCCGCTCGAACGCCGCCGCCGCCTCGTCGATCGCACCCCGGTCCAGCAGTACCGCGCCGAGACCGTTGTGGGCCTCGGCCACGTCGGGGTCGATGGCGAGCGCCCGGCGATAAACTTGCTCGGCTTCGTCCAGCTTGCCGGCGTCGTACAGCAGGGCGCCCAAATTCACGTGCGCCGACAGCTGGTCGGGGCGGATGGCAAGCGCGCGGTTGAACGCTTCGGCAGCAGCCTCAGCGCGTCCCTGCAGGCGGTGCACGATGCCGATGTTGTTGAGGGCGTCGACCAGGTCGGCGTCGATCTCGAGCGCGCGCCGCAACGCCGCCAGCGCCTCGACCAGCTTGCCCTGGCCGGCGAGGGCGGCGCCGAGCCGGCTCAGCAGCATCGCGTCTGCCGGCCGTTCGGCGGCGAGGCGTTTGTACAGCCGCTCGGCTTCCAACAGCCGGCCCGCCTGGTGATGGCCGCGGGCTTCGGCGAGCAGCGCGTCGGCCTCGGCGGTCACTTGCGGCGGTCGCCTATCCAGGTTTGGAACTCGCGCCACGAGCCGCCGCTCGGGTGCTTCTTCAGCACCTTCAGCACCCGGTGGTGCTCGCGGTTGCCGGCGTCGAACATGTCTTGCAGGTTGCGGCCGCGCATGGCGCGCCAGAACAGCGCCGCCAGCAGGGTGGCGAGTACGTAGACGATCCAGCCCGATCCAGCGCTCATCGGCTCATCTCCTCAGCTCCGCAAGGTCTTCGTCGTCCGTTGTGGTGTTGCCGCGGCGTTGCGTCAAGTTCCCGGGCTGTCGCCGCAAGCGGCTATTCCGCGATTTCGACGTAGCCGCGGTCGATGGCGAGGGTCAGCGCCTCGAAGGCGCGGCGCGCCTCTTCGTAGGCCTGTCGGTATTTCTTGAGGCCGTTGATTTCCTCGTCTTTCAGCGCTCGGCCCCTGTCGGAGCTGGCCAGGCGGAACGCCTCGGCCAGATAATCGCCGCGCAGCTTGGCGACCGACACCGCCAACGGCAGGATGGTGTCCTTGGTGATCGGCTTCAGCCGATTGCCGAGGACCTCGCAGTTGGCGAGGCGGATCGCCTGTTCGATCTCCTTTAGGAAATGGGTATGTTTCGAGTCTTGGCTTTGGCGCATGGATCGTCTCCTTGTTCCGCCGGCGCTGATGAGTCCGTTGGGGGAAGCATAACAGCCGCAGTTTGGCCGGAAACGACAATAAATCGCATTCGCTCCACGGCCCCGGTTTTGACCGCCGCCGGCCGTTTTGCCGGCGCCCGGTTTTGCGCTACTATGTTACCATGATGATAACGGCATCGACCGAGGACCGGCGGCGGCCGTCCGCACAGCGGGAGCGAGGGGCGGCTGGCGTGTTGGTGGCGGCGGCGCTGGCGGCGGCATTGACCGGCGCCTGTACCACCCGCGAAATCGAGGATTTCCTGCATGCTGGCGGCAAGATCGCCTACGATTCCATGAAAGCCCGCCAGCAGGGGCAGTAAGTTCGGCGAGCCGTTTACAACATACTGAAATACAAGGACTAATTGTTCTTCAGCGGCGCCCCGTGGGCGCCGTTAACGATTCATAAAGAGTCCGGCGCCTAGCGTTTCTCATAACCAACCGACAAAAACGCGGGAGAAGAACCATGAACGCGACGACCAGGGTTATGAAGAAGGTAGAGAAGAACGACCTGTGGGAGAGCCCACTTCTGTGGTCGACGGTGGCGCTGTACAGCATCGCGGCGATGCTGTTTTTCTGGACCGACTTCGCCAGGATCTTTGCCTGGGTCGGGGCCTAGCGGGGCCCTCGGGCCTGCATTGCCGCCGGCCCACCGGGATCGAACGCCGATGATGTGGACGCTGTTGCGCACGCTTGCCCGCGCCGCCGGAATCCGGCCGCGCTTTCGCCCGGCGATCGTGATCCGTTTCAAGCCGTACGCGCTGCGCTGAAGGCAGGCCGCGCGAGCCCAGCCCGTCTTTTGCGTCGCCACCGTGCTTGGTGTACGGTCGGCGAACGCGATGTCCATGGACGGGTGACGCAACATGCGCGGCCAAGCGCTGATTCCGGGCCATCATAGGGCGCGCCGCCCGGCACGGCTGGCACCTATGCTGGCGGCCTTCGCCGCGGCCGTGCTCGCCGGCTGCTCGGTAACCTCGGGCCCGGACGAGATCGCCATCGAGCATTTCGCCGAATATCCGGGCGTCGCCACGCTGCTCGCCGAGCAGCACTGCGCCAAGTTCGGCAAGCAGGCAAAGCTGGTGCAGATGGGAGCTCAGGACACCTACGGCATCGGCATCCGCAAGCGGGTGAGCGTCTATCACTGCATCGACGGCGCAGCCGGCGCCGGCGAGACCAAGGCCAAACCATGAGCTTCGCCGAGGGCTTGCTGCTCGCTTACCTGAAAGTAGGTGTGCTGGCGGCGGCGATCTTGGCCGTCCTGTGGGCGGCCGGCAAAGGTTTCATGGCTCTTTACAATTGGGAACGGAAAGCGGCCGCTGACAAACCGCAGGCCGGGAGCACGACGGCCGCCGACGACGCGGCCAAGGACGGCAGGCCGTGAATCCCGGCTGCCGCGCAGCGTGAATGGCGAAGCGGCGGGTTTTCTGGCTGTGGGTGCTGGCGGCGGCACTGCCGGTGCTGCTGATCGCCTATCTGGCGGTGCGCTACCCGGAGGCGCTCTACGGCCACGAAGC
Organism: Rhodospirillales bacterium; assembly: GCA_036393575.1. Lineage (GTDB taxonomy): Bacteria > Pseudomonadota > Alphaproteobacteria > Rhodospirillales > Casp-alpha2 > JACPJY01. Next base: position 13,300 of record DASWGT010000217.1, read on the forward strand.
CAAGGGCCAGTTGATCCAAAGCGTGGTGCTGCTGGCATTGCTGCTCGGCAGCGCGGCGCTGCATCGCCGCTCGCCGCCGGGCCATATCCTTCGCAACGTGGGGCTGTGGACGGCGATCGCGGTGGCGCTGTTCGCCGGCTACAGCTACCGTTTCGAACTGCTCGCTATAAAGGACCGCATGGTCGCCGAGCTGTTGCCCCACGCCGGCGTCGAGGTGGCGCCGGGCGCCGTCAGCTTCCGTGCCGACGCAAGCGGCCATTTCGTCATCGAGGCGACCGTCGACGGCATCAACATTCGCTTCCTGGTTGATACCGGCGCCAGCGACGTGGTGCTGAGCCCGGCCGACGCCGAGCGCCTCGGCTTCGACCTCAAGAAGCTCAGCTACACCCGCCGATTCGAGACCGCCAACGGTATCGTCGTCGGCGCGCCGGTGCGCCTCGGCAGCGTCGCCGTCGGGCCGGTCGCGGTCGCCGACGTGCGCGCCACCGTCAACGGCGCGCCGATGCAGAACTCGCTGTTGGGGATGAGCTTCCTCGGCCGGCTTTCCGGCTACCAGGTCAGCCGCGATACCCTGGTGCTTCGCCGCTAGCGGCGGCCAGCGCCCGGTTCTCGACGCGGATCCGGTGCCAAAGCAGGATCGCATTGAGGGCCGAATAGATGACCGCGATCCGCCACGCGCCAAAGACGAGCGGCAACAGCGCGATCTCGACCGCTACCACCAGGTAGTTGGGATGCTTCAAATAGCGGTACGGGCCGCGCCGCACCGGCGGCCGCCCGGGGACGGCGATGACGCGGGTGGTCCAGTTGCGTCCCAGGCTTGCCATCACCCACGCCCGCGCCCCTTGCAGCGCCAGGTACGCGATCAGGTAGAGCCAACGCACCGGCTCGTCGGCCGGGACGTGCAGCAGCATGGACGCCAGCCACGCCACATGCAGGCCGGCGATCAGCGGATAGTGCCCGGCGCCGGCCTCGATGCCGCCCTCGGCCCTGAGCCGCCGCTCATTGCGCCGCGCATAGGCCAGCTCGGCCAGGCGCTGCAGGGCGACCAGGCCGACCACCAGCCACAAGGCGCTCACGGGATTTCCAAGGTCAAGAAGCCGACGCTGAACCCCGGCCCCAGCGCCGACATCAGGTAGCGGCCGGGGCGGCGGTCGGCGATGAAGCGCTCGAGCACGAACATCACCGTCGCCGCCGACATGTTGCCATAGTCGCGCAGCACGCCGCGCGCGTGCGCGAGCCCGCCGGGGGCGAGCCCGAACACCTGCTCGAGGGCCGCCACCACTTTGGCGCCGCCGGGGTGGCAGACGAAGCCGTCGTAGTCGCCGAGCTTGAATCCGTGGGCGTCGAGATAGGCGTCGAGAACCGCCGGCATCTCACGGGTGACCAGCGACGGGATGTCCTGGGAGAACAACACGCCGAAGCCGTCGTCCTCGATGCGCCAGCCCATCACGTCGAGGGAGTTAGGCCAGGTGTGCTCGGCGGCCCGCGACAGCCGCGGGCCTTCGGAGTCGCCGCCGCCGTCGGCGGCCAGCAGCGCCGCCGCGGCGCCGTCGCCGAACAGCACCGTGGCGATGACGTTGCTTTTGGAGGAGTCGCGGTCGCGGAAGGTCAGCCCGCACAGCTCGGCGACCAGGAACAGCACCCGGCGGCCGGGCACCGCCCGCGCCAACTCGGCGGCGCGCGAGAGCCCAACGACGCCGCCGGCGCAGCCGAGCCCGAACACCGGCAATCGCGCCACGTTGCGCTTGAGCCTGAGGCGCTCGATGACCAGCGCATCCAGGCTCGGCGTGGCGAATCCGGAAGTGGAGACCGCCACCACCGCGTCGACATCGGCGGGCGTGAGCCCGGCGGCGTCGAGGCAGTCCGTGGCCGCCCGCGACAGCAGCGCGACGGCGTTATCGACGTAGAGGCTGTTGCGCTCCAGCCAGCCGTGGCCGTCGCCGTGCCATCCCAGCGGCACGCACGAATAGCGGGTTTCGATGCCGGCGTTGTCGAAGGCTGGCAGCAAGCGGTCGATATCGGTGGCGCGGCCGTTGAACAGCTCGCGCGCCCACGCCTTGATGTCGTCCTGGCTCAGCGCGTGGCCGGGCACCGCTGTCGCGAGGCCGAGCAGCCGGACGCTGGGAACAAGGGCGGGCATGGCGGAATCCGACCACGCCCGCCACGACGAGTCCAGTCGTGGCTAGCCCCTAAGGGCGATCAGCCCCAACAAACCTTTGTGATCGCGGTCTCTAGTGGAGCGGAGCGTTCGGTGGCCGCTTCTCGGACAGCAGGTCTTCGGCGACGCGGGCGATGCGCAGCCACACCCGGCGGCCGGGCAGGTCACCCTTTTCCGCCAGCTGGTCGGCGCGGATGAAGGCGGCCGGCGGGGCCATCTCGCCGTATTCCTGTATCAGCAGGTTGGCGGTGCGATAGATCTCTGAATCGGTACCCATGGGAAACTCTTAAGCGGTTTTGATGATTTCGGTCATGGTCACGCCCAGCCGGTCGTCGACGACGATGACTTCGCCCTTGGCGACCAGGCGATTGTTGGCGTGGACCTCGATGTCTTCGCCGACGGTGCGGTTCAATTCGACCACGGCGCCGCGACCAAGCTTGAGGATCTGGGATATGGGCATTTCCGCCGTCCCCAGCACGGCGGTGATTTCGACCTCCACGTCCATCAAGGCTTCCATCTCGGTGGTCGGCCTTTTGGACTGCGCTTGTTGTTGTGGGCGTTCTGTGTCGGCCATCGATCTATCCTCAACCTCGACCGGTTTCATCTTCCCAGGCGGACCTTAACGAGGCGTTAAGGGAAGGGCGGCTTCCCCGTCCGCGTCGGGGCGTCCCGCCACCGCTGATGGACTTGAATTCTAGCACATTTCGCGGCGCCGGGGCGGGGATTTCGGTTTTCCACGAGGTGGCCCTCCGGCGATCGACGCGGCGACCGCGGCAGGGCGTTCGACGGCGTCGGCAAAGCGCCCGGTTTTGCCTTTTTTTTGACATCTCGGGGGGCGCCGACGGCGCGCGAAAGGTGGCGCAGGCGCGCCGGAGTATTTCAACCGAGGGGGTGTTGTGCCGGGGCGGACGAATCCCTTATTATACCGGCGCGCCGGCGGCCGGAATCGACCGGTTCATGCGCGCGCCCAGGGAAGGAAGCCGTCGTAATGGCCAAGTTCGAAGTCACGGTCTACAACCAGGAAGTCCGTCAGAAGGTCCGGGAAGGCGAGCACCACAGCCGTTTCACCGACGACTGGGCAGATTTCCATTACATCGAGATCAACGCCGATTCCGAAACTCAGGCCCGCACCCGGGCCGAGGCGCGCTACCCCAAGTCGCAGGGGTTTGTCATCGACAGCGTCCAGAAAAACCCCTCTCTCGACTACGAATAGCGCGCCAGGCGGGAGCCCCGGCGCCGAGAAACTCCGCCGTCCGCGAATCGGAAATTGCAGAACGCCGCCGCCGTCACCGGCGGCGTCAATCGTTTGGAGAAAGATCGGCCGCCGGGGAAATCCGTTCTGGACTTCGCGAAACCTTGTGTTAACAATTGCGCGCAATAATCGCCGTACCTCATCGAACAGCGCTTTGGCGACAATTGAGGCGTTGCAAAAGAGGGGCGGGCTCCATGGGAGACCGGAAGCATCGGGACCACCGGATACGGGGCTTAAAATGTTGCCACGATCGACCACCGACCACCGCGTTTTCGAAGTCTCCATCTACAACGAGGAAGTACGCTCGCAGGTTCGCGAGAACCAGAGCCACCTCTATTTCGACGACCAATGGGCCGACGTCCGCGTGCGCGATGTGATCGCCCGCGACGAAGCGGAGGCCCGCCGCCTGATCGCCGAGCGCTTTCCTCCCGATGACGGCTTCGTCATCACCGCCGTGACGCCGACGGCGGCCTGACGTCCCCGTTCCGTTGCCGCCGCTCAGTCCTTTCGAGCGAGCTTGGCGATCTCCTGGTCGCGCAGGACCTTGCGCTTGATCTTGCCGGTCGCCGTCATCGGTAGCGAGTCCACGAACTCGATCAGCCGCGGCCGCTCGTGCGGCGACAGCCGGCGATCGACGAAATCGCGCAAATCCTTCTCCAGGTCCGGACCGCCGTTGTGGCCGGGCCTGAGCATGATGAATGCTTTGATGCGCTCGGTGCGCAGCGGATCGGGGACGCCAATGGCGGCGGCCAGCGACACCGCCGGGTGCTTGACCAGGCAGTCCTCGATCTCGCCCGGGCCTATGCGGTAGCCGGCGGATGTGATGACGTCGTCCTCTCGGCCCAGGAACCAGAAATAGCCGTCGGCGTCCTTGCTGCCGCGGTCGCCGGTGAGCAGCCAGTCGCCGAGGAACTTGGCCTTGGTCGCCTTCGGGTTGTTCCAGTACTCGAGGAACATCACCGGGTCGGGGGACCGCACGGCGATGTGACCCTCGCGCTCAGGCCCAAGCACGTTCCCGTCGTCGTCGATCACCTCGACCATGTGGCCGGGCACGGCGCGGCCCATCGAGCCCGGCCGCACCTCCATCACCTTGGCGCAGTTGGAGGTCACCAGGTTGCACTCGGTCTGGCCGTAGAACTCGTTGCAGGTGACGCCGAGCGCCCGCCGCCCCCATTCCAGGAGCTCGGCGCCCATCGGCTCGCCGGCCACCGCCACCGTGCGCAAAGAGACTCCAAAGCGCTTGGCCGGGCTTTCGACCTGGCGCATCAGTTTGAGCGCCGTCGGCGGCATGAAGGTATTGCGCACCCGGTGGCGGGCCATCAGGCGCACCGCCTGCTCCGGGTCGTACTTGCGGGCGCGGTGCGCCAGCACCGGCACGCCGTGGTACCACGACGCCATCAGCGCATTCATCAGCCCGCCGATCCACGCCCAGTCGGCCGGCGTCCACATGAGATCGCCCGGCTGCGGAAAGAACTCGTGCGGGAACTCGACTCCGGGCAGGTGGCCGAGCATGGTGCGGTGGGCATGCAGCGCGCCCTTTGGGTTGCCGGTGGTGCCCGAGGTGTAGCTGATGAACGCCGGATCCTCGGCGGCGGTCACCGCCGGCGCGAAATCGTCGGCGGCGGCGTCGAGGCCGCGCCATAGGTCGTGGAATCCCTTGCCGTCCTTGCCGGCGCCGGCCACCAGCACCACCTCGAGGGCCGGCAGCGCGGCCCGGATCGCCTCGATCTTGCCCAAGTTCTCGGGATCGGTGATCAGCGCCCGGGCGCCGCTGTCGGCGAGCCGGAACTTGAGCGCATCTTCGCCGAACAGCGTGAACAGTGGGATCGACACAAGCCCCGCCTTCCAGCAGGCGACGTGGGCAATGCCGGTCTCCACCGACTGCGGCAGCAGGATGCCGACCCGGTCGCGGCGCGCAAGCCCGCGCCCGACCAGCAAATTGGCGAGCCGGTTGGAGAGCCGCTTCAGGGCGAGGAAGCTATATTGGGCGACGTCGCCGGCCTCGTTCTCGTAGATCAGCGCCGTGCGCCCCGGATCGGCGTCGGCGTGCCGGTCGCAGACCTCGATCCCCATGTTGAGGGTGTTCGGCACGTCCCACACCAGCGCCCGGCAGACGGCGTCGTAAGTATCGGCTTCTTTGAGCATGGTCGGCGGCGGGTTTCCTCGGCGGCAACACGGGCCGCTTCGGCGATCATAGCAATTTCCGAGGCCCAATACATAACGCCCACGGTATATTGGCGAGAACCGTAACGGCCGCCCGGCCCGCCGGCAGCACCCGTCCGAGGATCAAGCCCATGTTTCTTCCCGACCTGCTCAAAGACAAACGCATCCTGATCACCGGCGGCGGCAGCGGCCTCGGCAAGAGCATGGCGCGTCGCTTTTTGGAGCTTGGCGCCCACGTCGTCATCTGCGGCCGCCGCGAGGAGGTTCTTAAAGCGACCGCCAAGGAGCTGGCCGCAGCCACCGGCGGCCGCATGAGCTGGAAGCGCCTCGATGTCCGCGACCCGGACATGGTGGAGAAAGTGGTCGGCGAAATCTGGGCGGAAAGCCCCCTCGACGTTCTGGTCAACAACGCTGCTGGCAACTTCATCGCCCGCACCGAGGACCTGTCGTACCGCGCCGTCGACGCGGTGGTCGGCATCGTTCTGCACGGCTCGGCCTACATGACGCTGGCCTGCGGCAAGCGCTGGATCGCGGCGAGGCGCCCCGGCAACGTGCTCAGCATCGTCACCACCTACGCTTGGACCGGCTCGGCCTACGTGGTGCCGTCGGCGATGGGCAAGGCCGGCGTGCTGGCGATGACCCAGAGCCTGGCGGTCGAGTGGGGGCCGAAGGGGATTCGCCTTAACGCCATCGCGCCCGGCGCGTTCCCGACCGAGGGCGCATGGTCGCGGTTGTTACCGCGCGAGGACATGGCCAAGGCCTACGAGAAGCGCAACCCGCTCGGGCGCACCGGCGAGCACCGCGAGCTCGCCGACCTCGCCGCCTATCTGGCGAGCGACAAGTCCGGCTTCATCAACGGCGAGGTGGTGACCATCGACGGCGGCGCCTGGCTGGCCGGCGCCGGCCAGTTCAGCTTCGCCTCGATGCTCAGTGACGCCGACTGGGAAAGCCTGAGGCCGAAGAAGAAGGGCTAAGGCGAGGCGTCTTTCCCGCGGAAGTGGGAATCCAGTTTATCAAGGAAATGGAACCTCGCGTTCGCGGGGGCCGGCCCCCGACCTGATCGGGGGGTGACGATTCCGATTGAACAGGATTACTGCCGCGGCGCCGGCGCGGCGGGGGTCAATCGCTGCGGCGCGCCCGGGACAGCGGGTTGCGGAGCGGCCGGCGTGGCAGGCGCGGCGGGAGTTGCCTGCGGTGGCGCCGCCGTTGCCGGCGCGCCGGGAGCAGCCGCGGGAGCACCGGGCGCCTGGCCGCCGGACTGCTGCTGCAGGCGCAGCTGCCGCTGCCGTTCTTCCTCTTCTTCCTGCTGCTGCTGGTCCTCGCCGCCCTCGTAGAACCGGTAGGCCTCCTCAATGCCGCGCAGCACCACGCCGTCGAAGCCCTGGGCGATGACACCAAACATGTAGGACTGGTTGTCGCCGGCGACCAGGCGCTGCCACTCGGGGCGCCAGAATTCGACATGATAGCGGTCGGGGTCGTCGGGGAACGGCGCGCCGATGAAAGAGGGCGAACCCTCGCGCCAGTTCGGCTTCCAGTAATAGCGGTAGCTGGCGGCCGAGCCGATGTCGATGCTGGCGAACACCAGACGGCGTGCGCCGATCTGCTTGTACTTCAGCGTGTCGACGGCGCGCCGGCTCAGTGCCTCGCGGCCGTGGAAGACGTTGGTGACGAGCAGGTCGTAGTTGTTAGCGTGCATCTGGAGCGCGTACTCGTCCATGCGCCCGAACGCCGCCGAATCGCCGATGTAGGCGAAGTTGCGCACGTCGCTCAGCGAAACCACGCTGCTGGGGTTCTCGCCGAACGGCCGCGGCGGGAAGCGCGCCAGCGTGTTGAGCCCGACCAACGGTGCCGGTGCGGCATAGGAGACGTAGCCGCGCTGCCGGTTGCGCACGTAGGATTCCTCGATCGCCTTCTGATCGGTGGCGTAGTCGACCACCAGCACCTTGAGGCTGTTTTCGCGCGCCGTCTCGGTCAGCGCCAGCAGCCGGGCTCGGCGCGCTTCCGAGGTCGGTTCGCCGAACACCCGCTTGTCGAAATAGAGACCCTCGAGCATCACCCCGTCGATGGCGTGCATGTAACCGCGCGCCGGCGCGACTTTTGTTTCCTCGACCGGATCGCGTTTGACCATCAGCTCCAGCCCGCCCTCGGTGACGACCATGAAGTTGCGCTGCTGACGACGCGCGAAGGTCGAGATCGACTGCACGAACTTGCGCATTTGCTCGCGGGTGTCGACCGTGAGCCCGGCCGGCGGCGGCACCGCCGTCGGTGCGGCCGGCGAGTCGCGGCCCTGGATGCGCACCCGGCCGGGGGGCTGCCCGGGGGTCGTGCCGGGAGCGGCCGCCGGCGGTTTTCCGGCCGGCGCCTGCGCCTGGGCCTGCTCGGACGAAGCCGGATCGGTGCCCACGCCAGGGACGCCATTGGCGCCGTCGTCGCGCTGCGCTGCCTGCTTGGCATAGGCGCCCTGCCAGTCGCCGCGCTTGAGCTTGATGCTGGACGAGCCGCTGTAGTCGCCGGCGGATTGCGCGTCGGCCGCCGCCGGGGTCATCAGCACAATCCCCAGCAGCGTGCAGACCGCGAGTCTCGACGCCATCGGTTTCGACGGACGCGCCATCGGCGTTTCGCTCCACTCACGCGGCCGCGCCCGGTGTCGCCGCGCTCGTTCGAGGGGTGCGGTCGCCGGGCCCGGCAGAGGATTTTGACCCTAGCAGCAATAGGTTAACGCCTTCTTAGCCGTCCGGCGGCGCCGTGGTCGGAAGACAGCGCGGGTGTTCACCATGATGTGAAATGGAATTCCTTGCCGCACGACACGGCCGCCGCCACTGTCGCGCCGTGAATGCCATCGCAAGGACCTTCCTCTGCACCGTACTCCTTCTGGCGCCTCTGGTGGCGGGCCAGGCCGCCGCCAATCCCATGCGCTGGGCGGCCGAATGGCCGAACACCGATTTCTCGAAAGCGGCGGTGAACTTGAAGGAGATCATTTCCGGTGGCCCGCCGAAGGACGGCATCCCGTCCATCGATGATCCGAAGTTCGTGCCCGTGGCGGCGGAAAAAGAGATCGCGGACAGCGAGCCAGTAATCGGGCTGGTCATCGGCGGTCAAGCGAGGGCGTATCCGCTGCGCATCCTGACCTGGCACGAGATCGTTAACGACGAGATCGCCGGCGTGCCGGTGACCGTCACTTATTGCCCGCTGTGCAACTCGGCGATAGCCTTCGACCGCCGCGTCGACGGCCGCGTGCTCGACTTCGGCACCACCGGCAAGCTGCGCCACTCCGACATGGTCATGTACGACCGCCAGACCGAAAGCTGGTGGCAGCAGTTCCTCGGCGAGGGCATCGTCGGCGCGATGACGGGCAAGCGGCTGAAGACGATCCCGGCGCGGCTCGAGTCGTTCGCTGACTTCAAGAAGCGCGCGCCTGCTGGTCAAGTCCTGGTGCCCAACCACGGCTCGATGCGTCCCTACGGCCACAATCCCTACCGCGGCTATGACTCGTCGCCGTATCCGTTCCTGTTCGCCGGCGACCTGCCGAAGGGCATCGAGCCGATGGTGCGTGTCGTGGTCGTCGACGGCGAGGCATGGAGCCTGCCCTTGCTCCGCGACAAGGGCAGGATCGCCAAGGGTGACCTAGTGCTGAGCTGGCAGCCGGGGCAGGCCTCGGCCCTCGACGCCGACCGCATCCGGGACGGCCGCGACGTCGGCAATGTCGTCGTCCAGCGCGTGAAGGACGGCCGCACCACTGACGTCGTCTACGACGTCACCTTCGCCTTCGTCTACAACGCCTTCTATCCCGGCCGCGACATCCACAAGAACTAGCCGGCGGACGACCGCCAGCAATGACCGCTGGAAAGGAAGGGCCAGACATGCCCCGAACGAAAACGAAACGAAAGAAGGGTAGTGAATTCCAGGCGTCTGGTGCGGCGACGCCGGCCCGTGTCCTGTCAAGGCCGATCCAACGGCGCTTTTTCGTCGGCGGGACCGTCGCCGCCGTCGCGGCCGCGGTCTGGCTCGGATTCCGCCCCAACCCCGCCGAATGCGCCTTTCTGGATTTGGCGAAGGCCGGGCGGGCGGCCATCGAGTCGCTGCCGCTCCACCCGGATCTTGGTAATGCCCATCTGCAACCGGGGCAACGGCTCCCGTCCGGCATGCGTTTCCCGCTTTCCGGCCCGCACGCGGACGTCTGGACCGAGCCTGGGTTTTACAATGTCCGTCAGCCGCCCGAGCGGCTCGTTCACGCTCTCGAACACGGCAACGTCGTCATCTATTACGACAAACCGCCGGTGGCTGTCCTCGAAACCTTGAGGCAATGGGCCGCGCTTCATCCCGCCATGTGGGCGGGCGTCGTGGTAACGCCGATGCCGGGCCTCGGCGAGGAGGTGGTGCTCACAGCTTGGCGGCGCATGCTGCCCCTGAAGACATTTGAGCCAGCGCTTGCAGCCGCCTTCATCGACGCTTTCCGCGGCCGCGGGCCTGAGAACCCCGTGCGGTAGCCGGCCCTTCGCCGCACGGCCCTTTGACGGCCAGTGGTTGCCGCGCCGCCGCCCGGGGTTTATACAGTCGGTCGATTCTCCGGCAACTGCACGATCCGAACCGATCATGGCCACGGCGTTTTTGCGCTCGACCTGTCCCCACGACTGCCCCTCGACCTGCTCGCTCGAGGTCGAAGTGCTGGACGCGCGCACCATCGGCCGGGTGCGCGGCGACGCCGCCAACGACTACACCCTTGGCGTCATCTGCGAGAAGGTGTCGCGCTACAAGGAGCGTATCCACCACCCGGACCGATTGGGACGGCCGTTGCGCCGCGTCGGCCCGAAAGGCTCGGGCAAGTTCACGCCGATCTCCTGGGACGAGGCGCTGAACGAGGTCGTCGACGCGTTCCAAAAGGCAACCGAAAAGTATGGCCCCGAGGCCGTGTGGCCGTACTACTTCGCAGGCACCATGGGGCTGGTGCAGCGCGACTGCATCCACCGGCTGCGCCATGCCATGCGGTATTCGCGTCTCGACGACACCATCTGCGTCACCATCGCCAAAAACGGCTGGATCGCCGGCACCGGCGCCCTGTGGGGGTCGGACCCGCGCGAGATGGCGGAATCGGACCTGATCGTCATCTGGGGCGGCAACCCGGTCAGCACCCAGGTCAACGTGATGACCCACGTCAGCCGTGCCCGCAAGGTGCGCGGCGCCAAAGTGGTGTGCATCGATCCCTACCGCACCGGCACCGCCGAGGCCGCCGACATTCATATTCCGGTGCGCCCGGGCACCGACGGCGCGCTCGCTGTCGGCGTCATGCACGTGCTGTTCAAGGAAGGCTACGCCGACCGCGACTACATCGCGCGCTACACCAAGGACGCCGACCGGCTGGAGGCGCACCTGAAGGAGCGGACGCCGGCCTGGGCGGCCAAAATCACCGGCATCCCCGAAGAGGACATCGTTGTCTTCGCGCGGCTTTACGGCGCCACCCGGCGCAGCTTCATCCGCGCCGGCTACGGTTTCTCGCGCAGCCGCAACGGTGCCGCCAACATGCACGCGGTGGCGTGCCTGCCGACCATAACCGGCGCCTGGCGGCACAAGGGCGGCGGCGCCATGCACGCCAACGGCGGCATCTACGTCTGGGACCAGACGCTGATCAAGGGCCTCGACGTCATGGACCCGAGCATCCGCGCCATGGACATGTCGCGCATCGGCGCCGTTCTCACCGGCGACAAGGACGCGCTCAAAGGCGGACCGCCGGTGACGGCACTTCTGGTGCAGAACCAGAACCCGGCGGTAGTTTGCCCGGACACCCGCAAGGTGATCGAGGGCCTGATGCGCGAGGATCTGTTTGTCTGCGTGCACGAGCAGTTCATGACCGAAACCGCCCAGCTTGCCGACATCGTGCTGCCGGCGACCATGTTCCTCGAGCACGACGACATGTACCGAGGCGGCGGCCACGTCTACCTGACGGTGACCAAGAAGATCGTGGAACCGTTCGCGGAATGCCGCTCCAACAACGACGTTATTTGCGAGCTCGGTCGCCGGCTGGGGAGCAAGCATTCCGGCTTCTACATGACGGCTTGGGAGCTGATCGACGACTCGCTCCGGCGCTCCGGTCATCCCGGCGCCGACGAGGTTTACGAGAAGGGCGGCATCGATTGCTCGAAGCCGTTCGAAGACATGCATTTCCTGTCCGGCTTCAAGCACCCGGACGGCAAGTTCCACTTCGCTCCCGACTGGGCGAAGCTTGGCCCGGCGCACGCCGCCATGCCGACGCTGCCCGACCACTTGACCAACATCGACGATGCCACTCCCGAGCGCCCGTTCCGGCTGGTGGCGGCGCCGGCGCGGCGGTTCCTCAATACCACTTTTACCGAGACCCCAACGTCGCGGAAGAAAGAAGGCCGACCGACGGCGCTGATCCATCCCGACGATTGCCGCAGGCTCGGCGTCGACGAAGGCGACCGTGTCCGCATGGGCAACGATCTTGCCAGCGTCGTCGTCCACGCGCGCCCGTTCGACGGCCTGCAGCCAGGCGTCGTGGTGGTCGAGAGCATCTGGCCCAACGCCGCCTTCGAGGAAGGGCTCGGCATCAACGCGCTGGTCAGGGCGGATGCGGCGCCGCCCGGCGGCGGCGCCGTGTTCCACGACACCTCGGTGTGGCTGAGGGCCGAGCCGTGAGCGCAATAGGCGCCCACATCGTCGTCGTTGGCAACGAGAAGGGCGGGAGCGGCAAGTCGACCACCGCCATCCACGTCGCCGTTGCGCTGCTGCTTGAGGGCCGCTCGGTGGCCTGCCTCGACGTCGACACACGCCAGGGGACGCTCGGCCGCTACCTCGCCAACCGCCGCGCTTTCGTCAAGGTCGCCGGCGCGGACCATATCCGAATGCCCGCCGACTACGCGCTCGCGGCGCCCACCGGTGCGATCAGCCCCGAGGCGGAGGGTGAGCGCCTGCGGCTCCTGATCGAGGGCGCAATGATCAACCACGACGTGGTGGTGATGGACACGCCCGGCAGCGCGAGCCCGCTGTCGGCGCTCGCGCACTCCTACGCCGACACCCTGATCACGCCGATCAACGACAGCTTCGTGGATTTGGACGTGCTCGCCCACGTGGACGCCCGGCGCATGGCGGTGATGGGTCCCAGCCATTACGCCGAAATGGTGTGGGAACAGAAGAAGGTGAAGGCGACGCGCGACGGTGGCTCGATGGACTGGATCGTCATGCGCAACCGTCTCGCCAGCCTCGATTCCCACAACACCCGCAAGATGACCGAGGTCCTCGATGAGCTTGCGAAGCGGATCGGTATCCGCATCGTGCCCGGGTTCGGCGAACGGGTGATCTTCCGCGAGTTGTTCCTGGCCGGGCTGACGATACTCGATCTCAAGGACGCCGTCGGCCCGCAGGCGTTGAGCGCCTCGCATCGCGCCGCCCGCGCCGAAGTGCTGGACCTCGTCGCCGCGATACGGTTGCCGGCGGCCGTGCCGGCCAAGGCTCGCGCCCATTCCTGAGACGGGTTAAGCTTGCCGGGAGGTAAGTTTGGCATGGCGAAAGCCGGCGACAGCAAGGTTCCGACCACGCGCTCGTCCCAGGCGCAGGTGGATGCGTTCCTGGAAAGGGTGCGCACCATGCCCGCGGTCAGGAAACCGGGCACGCGCGGGCGGCTGATCTTCGCCATGGACGCTACCGCCAGCCGCGAGCCGACCTGGGACATCGCCGCCCAGATCCAGGGCCAGATGTTCACCGAGACGGCGGCCCTCGGCGGGCTCGACATCCAGCTGGTGTTCTATCGCGGCTTCGGCGAGTTCAAGGTCAGCGGCTGGACCGCCGACGAGAAGTCGCTCCTGAAGCTGATGACGGTCGTCCACTGCCTCGCCGGCCAGACGCAGATCGGCAAGGTGCTGCAGCACGCCGCCAACGAGACCAAGAACCGCAAGATCAACGCCCTGGTGTTCGTCGGCGACGCCTTCGAGGAAGACATCGACGCCGTCGGCAAGGTGGCGGGCGAGCTCGGCCTGCTCGGTGTGCCGGCGTTTATGTTCCACGAGGGCGACGACCCGCTCGCCGGATTCGCGTTCCAGCAGGTGGCGAGGTTGACCAACGGCGCCTACTGCCAGTTCGATTCGTCGAGCGCCCGGGCGCTCAGGGAATTGCTGTCCGCGGTCGCCGTCTACGCCGCCGGCGGCCGCCCGGCGCTCGAGGACTTGGCCAGGAAACGCGGCGGCGAGGTCCTGAAGATCGCCCATCAGGTCAAGGGCGGCTGAGGCGATGTTTCCGTATCTGATCCTCGGCATCGCGCTGCTCGCCGGGTTGCTACTGGCCGGGCGCTGGTTCGTCTCCGCCGACCCCAAGACCCTGGCCAAGGTGCTGAAGTGGCTGTTGTTCGGCGTCATCGGCGCGGTCATCCTATTCTTCGTCTTCACCGGCCGGCTGGCATGGGCCTTCTACGCATTGCCGGCGCTAGTGCCGTGGTTCGTGCGCGCCCGCAGCGCACACCGCGCCTTCAAGACCTTTTCGCGCATGTACCAGTCGGGCACCGGCGGCGCCAACGCCGCCGCGGGCCAGACCTCGGACGTCGACACGCGCTTTTTGCGCATGACCCTCGACCACGACACCGGCGAGATGTCGGGCGAGATCAAGGAAGGTACCTTCGCCGGTCGCCGCATCGAAACGCTCGGCGGCGACGAACTGGTCGAATTGTTGCGCGCCTGTTGGACCGAGGACCAGCAATCGGCGCAGGTGTTGGAGGCCTACCTCAACCGGGTACATCCGGACTGGCGCGAACAGGCACAGGCCGGGGCCGCCGGCGGGGGCGCCGGCGGCGGATCGACGGCGCGCGGCGGCGCCATGAGCCGCGCCGAGGCGCTCGACGTCCTCGGCCTCAAGGAAGGCGCCACTGAGGCCGAGATCAGGGACGCCCATCACCGGCTGATCGCCGGCCTGCATCCGGATCACGGCGGCTCGACCTATCTGGCGGCCAAGATCAACCAAGCCCGCGACGTGCTGGTCGGCGGCTGACGGCAGCCGACGCCCGGGTTGCGGGCGCCGCGGCCGTGTGGCAAAAAGGCCCCGCCCGCAGCGGCCTAAAGCCGATTTTCGCTGCCGTCACAGACTTTTATGGGATCGCGCCATGATCAAGCCCGTGACCAAGGCCGTGTTTCCGGTCGCCGGCCTGGGAACCCGGTTCCTGCCGGCGACCAAGGTGCTGCCGAAGGAGATGCTGCCGGTGGTCGACAAGCCGCTGATCCAATACGCGGTCGAGGAGGCGCGCGAGGCCGGCATCGAGGACATGATCTTCGTCGTAGCGCCCGGCAAAAGTCTGCTCGAGGACCACTTCGCGCCGGCCCCCAAGCTGGAGGCGTTCCTGCAGGCGCGTGGCAAGACGGCCGAGCTGAAATCCATCCGCGACGGCTTCCCGGCAACCCAGCGCGTCAAATTCGCGCGGCAGGAGCAGCCGCTCGGCCTCGGCCACGCGGTGTGGTGCGCCAGGGATCTGGTCGCGGGCGAGGCGTTTGCGGTGCTGCTCGCCGACGACCTGATGATGGCGACGCCCGGGGCGCTGAAGCAGATGATGGAGGCTTACATAAAGACCGGCGGCAATCTGGTGGCGGTGGAGGAGGTTCCCCACGACCGGGTCAGCCGATACGGTATCCTCGACATTGCCGAGGACGACGGCAAGCTGGCGCGCGCCCGCGCGCTGGTCGAGAAGCCGTCGCCGGAGAAAGCGCCGTCCCGGCTCGCCATCATCGGTCGCTACATCCTGCAGCCGGAGGTGTTCGGTCACCTGGCGAAGAAGCAGACCGGCGCCGGCGGCGAGATCCAGCTCACCGACGCGCTGGCGGCGACGCTCGCCGCCGTGCCGTTCCACGGGCTCCGCATCGACGGCCGGCGGTTCGACTGCGGAAATAAATTGGGCTTCGTCGAGGCCAACGTCGCGTTTGCGCTGAAGCGCGGCGACCTCGGCGGCGACGTCAAAAAGATGTTGAAGTCGATCCGGTAAGGACGGATAGAGGGCGCCATGCACATCGCGATGATCGGGACCGGCTACGTCGGACTGGTGTCGGGCGCCTGCTTCTCGGAGTTCGGCCATGACGTCGTCTGCATCGACAGCGACGCCGCCAAGATCAAGACCCTAAAGGCCGGCAGGGTGCCGATCTACGAGCCGGGGCTCCAGGAGCTGGTCGCCGACAACGTCCAGGCCGGGCGGCTGAGCTTCGCCAACGGCCTCAAGCAGGCGGTCAAGACCGCCGACGCGGTATTCATCGCCGTCGGTACGCCGAGCCGACGAGGCGACGGCCACGCCGACCTTTCCTACGTCTACGCGGCGGCGAAGGAGATCGCCAAAGCGCTCAACGGCTACACGGTGGTGGTGACCAAGTCGACGGTGCCGGTCGGAACCGGCCGCGAGGTCGAGAAGATTATCCGCAAGGCCAACCCGAAGGCCGACTTCGACGTCGTTTCCAATCCAGAATTCCTGCGCGAGGGCTCGGCGATCGAGGACTTCATGCGGCCGGACCGGGTGGTCATCGGCACCCAAAGCGAGCGCGCCCGCAAGGTGATGCAGCGCCTCTACCGGCCTCTCTACCTGCTCGAGACGCCGCTGCTGTTCACCACCCGGCAGACGGCGGAGCTGGTGAAGTACGCGGCGAACGCCTTCCTTGCCACCAAAATCACCTTCATCAACGAGATCGCGGATCTGTGCGAGGTTGTGGACGCCAACGTCCAGGACGTCGCCAAGGGCATCGGCCTCGACGGCCGCATCGGATCGAAGTTCCTGCACGCCGGGCCGGGCTACGGCGGCTCGTGCTTTCCTAAGGACACGCTCGCGCTCACGCGCTCGGCCCAGGAGGCGGGCCATCCGCTGCGCATCGTTGAAGCCGTCGCCAAGGTCAACGACGGGCGCAAGAAAAAGATGGCTGCCAAGATCATCGCCGCCGCCGGCGGCAAGGTGAAGGGCAAGGCGATTGCCGTGCTCGGCCTCACCTTCAAGCCCAACACCGACGACATGCGAGAAGCTCCCAGCCTCTACATTGTCGCCGGGCTGAAGAAAGCCGGTGCCAAGGTGCGCGTCTTCGACCCGGAGGGCATGAAGGAGGCGAAGGCGCTGTTGAAGGGCGTGACTTGGTGCAAGGACGCCTACGACGCCGCCGACGGCGCGCACGCGTTAGCCATCGTCACCGAGTGGAATGAGTTCCGGGCGCTCGATCTCGAGCGGCTGAAGAAGCTGATGAAGACGCCGGTGATCGTCGATTTGCGCAACGTCTACAAGCGCGACGAGATGGCTGCCGCCGGCTTCGACTACGTCAGCGTCGGCCGCGCCCCAGTGACGCGCAAGTGACCGCCCAAGTGACCGCCCAAGTGACCGCCTAAGTGACCGCCCAAGTGACCACTCGCTGGCCGGAATAAGGGAGCGCCCTCCGATGCCGCCCAGTCGTCGGCTCGACCCGACCATCCTCCGCGAATACGACATCCGCGGCACCGTGCCGGCGACGCTGAATGCCGATGACGTGCGCGTCATCGGCCGCGCATTCGGCACCGTCGTGCGCGAAGCCGGCGGCAGGACGGCCGTCGTCGGTTACGACGGGCGGCTGAGCTCGCCGGAACTGGAGGCGGCGCTGGTCGAAGGCTTGGCCGCGACCGGCGTCGACGTGACGCGGATCGGCCGCGGACCGACGCCGATGCTGTATTTCGCCGCCCACACACTAGAAGCCGACGCCGGGCTGATGGTCACCGGCTCCCACAACCCGCCGCAATACAACGGCATCAAGCTGGTGCTCAGCGGCAAGCCGTTCTTCGCCGCCGACATCCAGCGCCTCGGCGCCCGCGCCGCCAAGGGCGACTTCGCCGAGGGCGAGGGCAGAGTGATGGAGAAATCGGTGATCGAGGCCTACGTCGCCCGCCTGCTCCAGGACTACCGCCCCGGCAAAAAGCCGTCGGCGGTCGCCTGGGACGCCGGCAACGGCGCCACCGGCGAGGCGCTGAGGCTTTTGGTCCGCGGCCTGCCCGGCCGGCACGTGCTGTTGAACGACGTCATCGACGGCCGCTTTCCCGCCCATCATCCGGACCCGACGGTGGAAGCCAACCTCAAGCAATTGAAAGGCGCGGTAGCCAAGGAGAAATGCGACCTCGGCATCGCCTTCGACGGCGATGGCGACCGCATCGGCGTCGTCGACGGCAAGGGCCGCGTGCTGTGGGGCGACCAGTTGCTGGTGATCCTCGCCGCCGAAGTGCTGGCCGAGATCCCGGGCGCCACGGTGATCGCCGACGTCAAAACGAGCAAGCTGTTCTTCGACGAGATCCGGCGCATGGGCGGCAAGCCGATGATGTGGAAGGCCGGCCATTCCCACATTAAGAACAAGATGGCCGAGACGGGTGCGCCACTGGCCGGCGAGATGAGCGCGCATATTTTCTTCAAGCACCGCTACTACGGCTACGACGACGCGCTCTACGCCGCAGTAAGGTTGCTCACGGCCCTCAACCGCGCCGGCGAAAGCCTGGCCTCGATCCACGACCGGCTGCCGAAGCTGGTAAACACTCCGGAGCTGCGCTTCTACTGCGCCGAGGACCGCAAGTTCAAGGTCATCGACGAGGTCAGGAAGCGCCTCGCCGGGCGCAAGGACGTCACCGTCCACGACATCGACGGGGTACGCGTCGAGACGAAGAACGGTTGGTGGCTGCTGCGCGCCTCCAATACCCAGGCAGTGCTAGTGGCGCGCTGCGAATCGGAGACCGCCGCCGGGCTCGAGCAGCTCTTGGGTGAACTCAAGGCCGAGCTGGAAAAAAGTGGCGTCGCCTTTCCGGGCGCCTAGAGCGATGGACCTATTCGTCTATGGCACGCTAATGGACGAGGACGTGCTCAACCGTGTCGTCGGCCGACCGGTGCCGCCGGCGCGCATCGGCGCCGCCTTCGTTGACGGCTACCGGCGGGTCACCGTCAAGGGCAACTATTTCCCGATCCTGATCGAGGCCGAGGGCGGCAGCGTCGAGGGCCGGCTGATCACCGGCCTCGGTGCCCAGGCGGTAGCGCGGCTCAGCCGCTTCGAGGGCCGGCAATTCCATTTGCGGCGGTTGACCGTGCGGCTCGCCAAGGGCCGCGCCGCGGAAGCCGAATGCTTCATGCCGGTCGCGGGCATCCCGGCCACTGACGGCGACTGGGACCCGGAGACCTGGCGGCGGCGCCACAAGCGGGCGTTCTTGAGCCGGCTGCGTTTCTAGGGCGACGGGGAAGGGGGGACGAGCGGAAACCGCGCCGGACGCGCTCAGAAATCGTTGGCGGCGACGCGGTAGCTGTCGGGCAGCTTCATCTCCAGGCACCCCATCTTCCGGCGCTTCAGCGACTTGCAGGCGTCGTAGGCCTGCTGCTTGGTGATGCCTTCGATGCGGGCGTGGTGCAGAACCTTGCCGTTCTTGTTCTTCAGCGGTGCCACCTTCAGCGCGCCGAGGCTCAACTGCTCGGGCGCCGTCTCGATGGCCTGGCGGGCGGCCTCGAGGGCCTGGACGTGGCGCGAAAAGACGCCGACCTGCACGCCCCAGCGCAGGTTCCTGGGCGGCGACGCCGCGTCGCTCCTGGGGGCGTCGCGGGCGGCGACGGCCTGTGGCGGCTCCGGGGGCGGCGGCGCGGCCTGGGCTCGGGCCGGCTTGGGATTGTCGGCGGCGGCCGAGGCGACAACGGGCCCGTTCTCGACCGCCTTGAAACCGAGATTCAGGAGCCGCGTCATCAGTGCGTTGCGCGAATTGGGCGAGTTGCCGCCGAAGATCACCGCGATCACGCGATGGCCGTCGCGGCGAGCCGATGCGACCAAGTTGAAGCCCGAGGCGTTGATATAGCCGGTCTTGATGCCGTCGACGCCTTCATAGGTATTCAGGAGCTTGTTGTGGTTGGTGTGGGTGACGCCGTCGTAGCGGAATTCGGTGGTCGCGAAGAAACGGTAATACTCGGGGAAATCGCGGATCAGGGCGCGCGCCAGCACGCCCATGTCGCGCGCCGTGCTCATCTGCGCCCGGTGCGGCAACCCCGAGGCATTGCGGAACGTGGTCTGGCTCATGCCGAGCTCGCGCGCCCGGGCGGTCATCTTGAGGGCAAACGCGGTCTCGCTGCCGGACATATTCTCGGCGACCACGGTGGCGACGTCGTTGGCCGACTTGGTGACCAGCGCCATGATCGCGTCCTTGACCCGGATGCGGTCGCCGCGACTAAGCCCCAACCGCGACGACGGCTGCTGGGCGGCGCGCGCGGAGACACGCAACGGCGTGTCCATTTTCCAAAGCTCGGTCTTCAGCGCCTCGAACACCAGATAGAGGGTCATCATCTTGGTCAGCGAGGCAGGGTAGTTGCGGGTGTCGGCGTTGATCTCGTGGAACACCCGACCCGAATCGGCGTCCATCACCAGGGATGCGTACTTGGCCTCTGCCGGATGCGCCGCGCCCAGTGCCGCGACGACGGCGACGGCCATCAGCCAGCCACGGCCGCAATAACCCGGCCGACCGGATCGGCGTCCGGCCGCCAACGGATTCCGAGATTCAGTCCCCAGCACTCAAGACCCCCCTCGTACAGGTCGCGCCGCCCGGTTTCCCAAGCCTGCGGTCGAATTTTAACCCCGAACCCCGTCCCCAACACAAGGTATTTCGTAGTCGAATCAAGTGCTTCTAGCGCAGGCCTCGATAACAAATGGTTAAGGCGCAGTCATCTCGGTCGTCGGCGGGGTGCCAGGGGCGGCGGAGACAGTTTTTTGACGCAAATGCGAGATTTTTTCAGTTGTTCCGCCGAATATACAAAAAATGTAATTTTTAACAATGAATTAACTGTTATCATTGATTTTTTGCATTGCACAAAAAATAGTTGACAGCGGCTCGCGCGCGGCTTTATAAGGAAACTTATGTTGCACCGCAACAAAGGATCACTGCCTGGGGCCGGGCCCGGCCATATGCCAAAGACTGCTCGGGAAACCGCCCCGCGAGACCCTGAACCCGCGAACCGAGATGTACGGAGTAGGACCATGACCACCGCCAAGAAAATCACCACCGCGAAAGCCGCCCATCAGCCGGTCGAAGCCGCACTGGCCGCCGGCAAAGAGACCATCGAGACCGTCGTCAAGGCGGGCGCCGAAGCCGCTTCCAAGGGCGTCGAGCGCGCCGTCGCGATGAGCCGCGAGCACGTCACCGCCGCCGTCAAGGCCGGTACCGAAGCGTTCAAGAGTTACGAGGACATCGTCTCCTTCGGCAAGGACAACGTCGACGCCGTCGTCAAGACGAACGCCATCTTGGTGAAGGGCCTCCAGGACATCCACAACGTGCTGTTCGGCATCGCCCAGACCCAGCTCGAAGGACAGGTCGCCGCGACCAAGAAGCTCCTCGGTTGCAAGACCTTCAAGGACGTGATGGAGGCGCAAGCCGACCTCGCCAGGATCAGCTACGCCAAGGCGCTCGATGACAGCCGCAAGATCACCGATCTGTCGGTGAAGCTCGCGGAGGAGGCGACCCAGCCGATCACCAAGCGGGTCAATGTCACCGTCGAGAAGTTCTCCAAGCCACTCGCTGCCTAACCCTCCCAAATCCCAAATTAGGCAGCATGTGATCGCCCGGTGGCGCCCCCCGCCGCCGGGCGATTTCCTTTCGCCGATTCGAGAATCCGGTTTGCCTGCGGCAGGATGGTGCAGGCTAAAGGCTGCCTGGTCGCGCTTTCGTGTCGATGGGTTGGCAACTATCATAAGCTGGGATTCGCGAGTTGTCCGAGAAAGGCTTGCCAGAATGACCAATTTCGAACGTTACCTTTCGGTTTGGGTGGCGCTGTGCATCGTTGCCGGCATCATCCTCGGCCAGTTCCTTCCCGGCGTTTTTCAGGCGGTTGGCGCGGTGGAAATCGCGCAGGTGAATTTGCCGGTCGCCGCGCTGATCTGGCTGATGATTATACCGATGCTGGTGAAGATCGATTTCGGCGCCCTTCGCCGGGTCAAGGAGCATTGGCGTGGCATCGGGGTAACGCTCTTCGTCAATTGGGCAACGAAGCCGTTCACGATGGCGGCCCTGGCATGGCTATTCCTCGGATATCTGTTCAGGTCGTATCTGCCGGCTGACCAGATCAACAGCTATATCGCCGGCCTAATCATCCTGGCCGCCGCCCCTTGCACCGCCATGGTCTTCGTTTGGAGCAACCTGTCGGACGGCGAGCCGCACTTTACGCTGAGCCAAGTGGCGCTCAACGACGTGATCATGGTTTTTGCGTTCGCGCCGATCGTCGGTCTTCTGCTCGGGCTATCGGCGATCGTCGTTCCGTGGGAAACGCTGCTATTATCAGTGGTTCTCTATATCGTGGTGCCTGCCGTTGTCGCTCAAATTCTTCGCCGCCGCGTTCTGGCGGGCTATGGCCAAGCAGGCTTCACTCGGTTTCTAGCAGTATTGCAGCCGGTATCGCTGGCCGCGTTGTTAACCACGCTTGTGCTGCTTTTCGGGTTCCAAGGCGAGCAGATCGTCGAACAGCCACTAGTCATCGCCATGCTTGCCGTTCCGATCATCATTCAAGTCTATTTCAACTCCGGTCTCGCCTATTTGCTCAACCGTCAACTCGGCGAGGCGCATTGCGTTGCCGCGCCGTCGGCGTTGATCGGCGCCAGCAACTTTTTCGAGCTGGCCGTAGCCGCGGCGATCAGCCTGTTCGGCTTCAATTCCGGCGCTGCCCTGGCCACCGTCGTCGGCGTCCTGGTCGAGGTACCGGTCATGTTGTCGGTGGTGCGTATCATCAATGCCACCCGCGGATGGTACGAGAGCGGCCGCGCGGTGCAGCGTGCCGCACAGGCGTCAATTTTGAAGTCCTGATGGGAATTTCATTACCCGACTTCATCGGTATCGTCATTCAGCGGTCAATTTGCCGATCTCGTTCAGGCGCCGCTTCAACTCGGCGTCAGAGAGTTCGTCCAGCGGCAGATCGAGGAAGGCGGCGATGCGGGCCTCGAGCGTGCGCACCGTGTCGTTGAACGCCGCCGTTTCCCCGGGATTGCCTTCCAACCCGCCCGGGTCGGCGACACCCCAGTGGGCCGACGCCGGGCGGCCCGGCCACACCGGGCACGCCTCGCCGGCGGCGTTGTCGCAGACGGTGATGATGAAATCCATTTTCGGCGCCTTAGGCGCAGCGAACTCGTCCCAGCTTTTGGAACGGGCGCCGGGAGCGGGAATGTCGCGCCGTGCCAGCGCTTGCAGGGTCTTCGGATTGACCGTGCCTGCCGGGTGACTGCCGGCGCTGTAGGCGCGGAAGCGGGCTCGGCCGAGGTGATTGAGCAACGCCTCGGCGATGATGCTCCGGCACGAGTTGCCGGTACATAGGAACAGCACGTTCTTGACAGGTTCCGCCATGGTCCACCGAGTCCCCGCTGCCGGTTATAGCCGGGTTGCGGGCGCCGGTGTTTGACATTTTATTGACGGGCCGGCGGGTGGCGATTAATCCGATTGCCAAGCGACGCCCGCCGGGCTGAACTGTCGCCGCTGGGCAAACAGGGGCCAAGGAAACGGGGAGAGGGGAGATCCATGACGACGACGCTCAGCCTCGGCTGCTGGGACTACGACCGGGTGCACGCGGTACTCGATGGCCGCGTCACCGTCGACGGATTCGCGCTGAAGTCGACGGTGATGGCGCCGACCGACATCTTCGCCCGCGCCTTCACCGAGGCGCCGTTCGACGTTTCCGAGCTATCGCTCTCCAGCTATATGCTGCAGGTGGCGAAGGGAAAGTGCGCCTACGTGGCGATCCCGGCTTTCCCGTCGCGCGCCTTCCGCCACGGCGGCATCTTCGTGCGCGCCGACCGCGGCATCAAAAAGCCGAAGGATCTGGAAGGCCGACTGGTCGGCGTGCCCGAATACCAGATGACCATGGCGATGTGGGTGCGTGGCATCCTGCAGGACGAGTACGGCGTCGATTTCCGCAACATCCATTGGCGTACCGGCGGCCTGCACCACGCCGGTCGCAAGGAGCGCCTGGCCTTGGAGCTGCCGGCGGCGATGAACGTCAAGCCGATCGGTCCCGCCGACACCCTCAACGGCCTGCTAGCGGCAGGCAAGCTCGATGCCGTAGTGGCGCCGTCGCCACCGGCGGCGTTCTTGGCCGGCAATACGAACGTCCGCCGTCTGTTTGCCGATCCAGTGGCGGCGGAGCGGGCGTATTACAAGAAGACCGGCATGTTCCCGATCATGCACGTGCTGGGCTTGCGCCGCACCATCGCCGACAAGCATCCGAATTTGGCCGCCGATCTGTTCCACGCCTTCGTCAAGGCCCGCGACATGGCACTGGCGGAGCTGAAGGTGACAGCGGAAGCGTCGGCCAACCGGGTGACGCTGCCGTGGTTCGCCGCCGAGTGGGAGGCGACGCGGGCGCTGATGGGCGACCGCGTGTGGCCCTATGGTGTGGCGAAGAACATCAAGGAACTGGAGGCGGCCTGCCGCTATTCGGAGGAACAGAATCTGGCGCCGCGGCGGCTCGCGGTCGACGAGCTGTTCCATCCGGCTACCCGCGATCTTGCCGACGCCTGAGCGGCGGCGATTCGCGCCCGCGGGTCGGAAGTGCTGGCCGCCGGTGTCGTTGCGTGCCGTCGCCGGCATTAACCATATGTTTCCCGGGTGCCGCCGCGGCAACCGCCGTGCCGCCCGCCCGGTTCCCCGGCGCCGTATATATTAAAGACAACGGAATCAGATACTTATGCGGCAACTGTTCGGATGGCGCGCGGGCTTCGCCGGGGCCTCGGCGTATGCGGGCCGCCGTCGACAGCGCGCCGCGCCGCGGCAGCCCTGGACTTTTGCGCCGTCGGATAATTCACCTATATTATAAGGCCGAGCGACCAACGATCGCGCGGAGTAAAAGGAAGCGGCGCCGACCATGGCCGAGCCCAAACTGCCGAAGAAGCCGCCCGTGGACGTCGACGACGACGGCCCGGTGACCGGCATCGCCGTCAAGTCGCGCGCTAAGACTAAGCGGCCGGCGATGTACAAGGTCCTGATGCTGAACGACGATTACACGCCGATGGAGTTCGTCGTCCACGTGCTCGAGCGGTTCTTCCACAAGCCGCACCAGGAAGCGACGCGGATCATGCTCCACGTGCACCAGCGCGGCGTCGGCATCTGCGGCGTGTTCACCTACGAAGTCGCCGAGACAAAAGTCAGCCAGGTGATGGATTTCGCCCGCCAGCATCAGCACCCCCTGCAATGCACCATCGAGAAGGATGACGACGGCGAATAGGTCTTGAATCAGGTCACAGCGGGAACGGAGAACAACAACAACATGCTGTCACGCAGCCTCGAACAGACCCTACACCGGGCGCTTGCCTACGCCACCGAGCGAAATCACGAATACGCGACGCTCGAGCATCTGCTGCTGTCGCTGACCGAGGACCAGGATTCGGTTGCAGTGCTGCGCGCCTGCGGCGTCGATCTGGAGCGCCTGCACCACGAGTTAATCGACTTCCTCGACAACGAGCTCACCGACATCGGTCACGCCCGCGGCGGCGAGCCGAAACCGACCGCGGGCTTCCAGCGCGTCGTGCAGCGCGCCGTCATCCACGTGCAGTCATCGGGGCGCGAGGAGGTGACCGGCGCCAACGTGCTGGTGGCGCTGTTCTCGGAGCGTGAGTCGCACGCCGTCTACTTCCTGCAGGTCCACGACATGACGCGGCTGGACGCCGTCAACTACATCTCCCACGGCATCGCCAAGGTGGCCGGCGAATCGCGGCCGCAAACCGTGCACGGCGCCGACCAGGAATCGACCGAAGACAAGGTGGTGCGCAAGGGGGAGGAGGCGCTCGATGCCTATTGCGTGAATCTCAACCGCAAGGCGGCGAAAGGGCGCATCGACCCGCTGATCGGCCGCCAGGACGAGATCGACCGCACGATCCAGATTCTCTGCCGGCGCAACAAGAATAACCCGCTTTACGTCGGCGATTCCGGCGTCGGCAAGACCGCCATCGCCGAAGGCCTGGCGAAGCGCATCGTCGAGGGCGAGGTGCCCGAGGTGCTCGCCAACGCCACCATCTACGCCCTCGACATGGGGGCGTTGCTGGCCGGCACCCGTTACCGCGGCGACTTCGAGGAACGGCTCAAGAGCGTGATGAGCGAGCTCGAGAACATGCCGGGCTCGATCCTGTTCATCGACGAGATCCACACCGTCATCGGCGCCGGCGCCACCTCCGGCGGCTCCATGGACGCCTCCAACATCCTGAAGCCCGCGCTGGCTTCGGGCACGCTGCGCTGCATGGGCTCGACCACGTACAAGGAATACCGCAGCTACTTCGAAAAGGATCGCGCGCTCGCCAGGCGCTTCCAGAAGATCGACATCTACGAGCCGTCGATCGAGGACACGGTCAAGATCCTACGCGGGCTCAAGCCCTATTTCGAGCGCCACCACCACGTCCGCTACACGGCGGAATCCTTGCGTTCGGCGGTCGAGCTGGCGGCGCGCTATATCAACGACCGCAAGCTGCCGGACAAGGCGCTCGACGTCATCGACGAGGTGGGCGCGTCGCGCATGCTGCTGCCGCGCAACCGGCGCCGCAAGACTGTCACCGTCAAGGACGTCGAAGCCGTGGTCGCCAAGATCGCCCGCATCCCGCCGAAGAGCGTGTCGCTCGACGACCGCAAGGCGCTGAAGACGCTGAAGCGCGACCTCAAGACCATGGTGTTCGGCCAGGACCAGGCGATCGACGCGCTGTCCAGCGCCATCAAGCTCGCCCGCGCCGGCCTGCGTGAGCCGGAGAAGCCGATCGGCGCGTATTTATTCTGCGGCCCCACCGGCGTCGGCAAGACCGAGGTCGCGAGACAGCTCGCCCGTACCCTCGGCGTACAGCTTGTGCGCTTCGACATGTCGGAATACATGGAGCGCCATTCGGTGTCGCGGCTGATCGGCGCGCCGCCGGGCTACGTCGGCTTCGACCAGGGCGGACTGCTCACCGACGCCATCGACCACCAGCCGCACTCGGTGCTGCTGCTTGACGAGATCGAGAAGGCGCACCCGGACCTGTTCAACATACTTTTGCAAGTGATGGACCACGGCAAGCTCACCGACCACAACGGCAAGAGCGTCGACTTCCGCAACGTCATCCTGATCATGACCACCAACGCCGGCGCCAGCGAGCTCGCCAAGCCGGCGATCGGCTTCGAGCGCGAGGGCCGGACCGGCGACGACATGGAGGCCATCGAGCGCATGTTCACGCCGGAGTTCCGCAACCGGCTCGACGCCATTATCACTTTCAAGGCGCTGCCGCCGGAGGTGGTGTCGCAGGTGGTCGACAAATTCGTGCTCGAGCTCGAAGCGCAGCTCGGCGACCGCAACGTGGTCATCGAACTGACCACGGCGGCGCGCGAGTGGCTGGCCAAGAAGGGCTACGACGAGAAGTTTGGCGCCCGGCCGCTGGCCCGCGTCATCCAGGAGAACATCAAGAAGCCGCTGGCCGAGGAGCTGCTGTTCGGCAAGCTGGCCAAGGGCGGCGTGGTGCTGGTCGACATCAAGGAAGGCAAGCCCGTCTTCGAGTACCCGGATCCGGCGAGCGCCGAGGAGTTGCTGAAACGGCGCAAGGGCAAAGAACCGGCGCTGGTCGAATAGCGCCGGCATGCTGAGGGACTTCCTCGCCGGCGTTCGCGTCCTGGATCTCAGCCAGTTCCTCCCCGGTCCGTTCGCCACTCAGTTGCTCGCCGACATGGGTGCGAGCGTGCTCAAGATCGAGCCACCAGCCGGCGATCCGCTGCGCCGCATGGACATGATGAGCGGCCGGCCGCAGCCGGAAGGAAAGCGCACCCCCTATTACGACGCCATCAACGCCGGCAAGACCGTGCTCGCCCTCGATCTTAAGGCGGCGGCGGGCAAGGATGCGTTCGCGGGTCTGCTCGCCCGCGCCGACGTATTGCTCGAATCCTACCGGCCGGGGGTGCTGGATCGACTCGGCTTCGGCCGCGACCGGCTGAAGGCGATCAACCCCGGGCTGGTGCACTGTGCGCTCTCCGGCTACGGCCAGAGTGGCCCCAACCGGCTGCGCTCCGGCCACGACGTCAACTACATCGCCTCGACCGGCGCCTACGCCGCCTCGGGATCGGCCGACAAGCCGGCGATGGCGTGGCCGCCGGCCGCCGACTACGCCAGCGCCTTACAGGCGGCGCTGACCATCACCGGCGCGCTGGCCCAACGCGCCCGCACCGGCCAGGGCGCCTTCCTCGACGTCAGCCTCGCCGAAGCGATGCTGGCCTGGCAGGCATGGGGGATGACGGCGGCGGCCTTGGGTTCCGCGACACGGCGCGGCGGCAACCTGCTCAACGGCGGCGCCGCCTGCTACCAGATCTATGAAACCAAGGACCACCGATTCGTCACCTTGGGCGCCTTGGAAATGCATTTCTGGAGGAATTTCTGCGAGGCGCTCGGCCATCCCAGGTGGACGGCCCGCCAGCACGAGCCGATGCCGCAGACGGCATTGATCGCCGAGGTGGCGGCGGTGATCGGCGCCCGGCCGCTTGCGCACTGGGAGGCGGCGCTGAAGGACGTCGATTGCTGCTACCACGCGGTGCTCGACTACGCCGAGGCGGCGGCGGACCCGCACGCCCGGGTGCGCGGGCTGGTCCAGCACGGCAAGGCCGGCGGCCGCTCGTGGACCGAGGTGCTGTTCCCGGCGTTCGTCGACGGCCACGCGCCGCCGCCGCGGCCACCGGTGCGCGAGATCGACGTCGCGACGGCGCTAAAATCCTGGGATCAGATGTGATTTTTACGCGCTGCCCGCGCTATCACGGGCAGTCGATGTCACCGAGCAACCCGACCTGGGCGAAGCCATTGGCCGGCACCGCCACCGACGACCTCGGTGCCAGCTTGTAGGCTTGGCGCTCGTTGCCGCCGGTTTGGCCGTTGACCCGCTCGATCAGCGCCGCCCGGCAGCCGCCGCAGCGGTTGACTAGCGCCACCCCGGCGGTGGCGCGCTCGAGGCTGACGCACGTCTCGGGCGCCTTGTGCTTGGCGCGCTTCGGCGGCTCGACTAGGTTCTCGGCCGCGCCGGGCTCGCCCGGGCACGGCAGCTCGGAGGTGATCCGTGACCGGCCGGGGCCGAGGAACGGCACCTGCAGCCGCGACCCCGGCGGCAGCGTGAAGGTGCGCTGCACCGGCACGTCGTTGCCGGGGCGCTTGCGCAGGATATCGATGGTGCGGCAGGCGTTGCAGGTATTGATCATCACCTCGCGCGGGCCTTCCGGCACGATCATGGTGCATTGATTGGGGGCGCCTTGCGCCGTCGTCGGCGCCATCGCCGTCAACGCCGCCGCAAGCACCAGCGCCGGCCACAACAACCGCGCCAAGCCGTGAATTTCGTCGTAGTTCCGATGCACCCTACGCACGTCCCTTTACCCGCACCCAGGGTAGACCGGAAAGGTTAACAGAGAGTCACTTGGAGGGCGCTTTACTCCGGCTCGTTTTCGCCTTTGTCTTCAGTAATTTGCACGCGGCGAAACGGCGAGTGGGCATCGAGGAGCTGCATCTCGAAGGCGATGTCGCGGCGCTCGCTCGCGAGGAATCGCTCGACGGCGGCGCGCAACGCCGGATCGGCGATCCAGTGCGCCGAATAGGTGGGGGTAGGCAAGTAGCCGCGTTGCAGCTTGTGCGGGCCCTGGGCGCCGGCCTCGACGCGCTTCAAGCCGTGGGCGATCGAGTACTCGATGGCTTGGTAATAGCAGGCCTCGAAATGCAGGAAGTCGTAGCGCGCCGCCGCGCCCTTGAGCCTGCCCCCGAGCACGCCCCCCAGGGCACCCCCCAAGGCACCCCAAGTGCGGCCGTAGAGCACGTCGCCGCCGACCAGATTGAGGGCGCCGGCCACCGGCTGGCCGGCGGCGTCGCGGACGAACACCAGCACCACGCGTCCCCTCAAGCGCTCGCCGAGCAGCGAGAAGAATTTGCGCGTCAGGTAGCTCGGTCCCCATTTCTCGTCCGAGGTGGCGCGGTAGAAGCGGTAGAAGGCGTCCCAGTGGGCCTCGGTAATGTCGGCGCCGGTGAGGGCGCGGATGTCGAGGCCGTAACCGGCGACGGCGCGGCGCTCCTTCTTGATCGCCTTGCGTTTGCGTGACGACAGCGCCGCCAGGAAATCGTCGAAGTGGCGGTAGCCGTGGTTGGTCCAGTGGAACTGCTGGCCGCAGCGCGTCAGATAGCCGCGCTCGCCGAGCCGCCGCCACTCGGCCTCGGTCGCGAAGTTGACGTGCACCGACGAAGCGCCGATGCGTTGGGTCAGCGTCACCATGGCGTCCGCCAGGGCGTCGGCGAGCTCGTCTTTGAGTGGCGGCGCGACATCGCCGCGCACCAGCAGCCGCCGCCCCATGACCGGCGTGAACGGCACCGCGCACAGGAGTTTAGGATAGTAGCGGCCGCCGGCGCGCTCGTAGGCCTCGGCCCAGCCCCAGTCGAAAACGTACTCGCCGTAGGAATGGGATTTCAGATACAGCGGCGCCGCGGCGACCAGGGCGCCCGCCGCGTCGCGGACGGCGAGGTGGCGTGGCAGCCAGCCGGCGTCGGCAGCGACCGAGCCGGAGTCCTCTAGCGCCGAGAGGAAGCCATGCGCGGTGAACGGGTTGTCCGCACCCGAGGCGCCGCCGGCGCAGGCGTCCCATTCGGCTGGCGTCACTTCGTCGATCGAGGCCAGCACGTTAACGGTGATCGGCTCGCGTCCGTCGGGCATGGGCTAGTGTTGGGGCGTTTCGGGCGGCGAGGCAAGGGGCATCAGACGCTATGCGGCAATCCGCGTCCAGCCCTTACCCTCATGCCCGAAATGGAACGCCTCCGGGTGCAAAATCTCGGCCATGATTTCGAGGCTTTCGGCGAGCCGGGGGCCGGGGCGGTTGAAGAAGCTGTTGGCGTCGGTGGCGTAGACGCGCCCCGCGCGCACGGCAGCGAGGTCGTGCCAGCCGGGTGTCGCGGCGGCTAACGCCCCAGCCTCGGCACGGGCACGCTCGAGCCCGAAGCCGCAAGGCATGAAGACGATGGCGTCAGGATCGGCGGCGCGGAGCGCCTCAGGGGTCAGCGCCGGCGCGTATTCGCCGGCTTGGCCGAACAGGTCGCGTCCGCCGGCCATGGCCACCATCTCCGGCACCCAGTTGCCGGCCGCCATCAGCGGCGCCGTCCATTCGATACAGGCGACGCGCGGCCGCATCCGCAACGACCTTGCCGCGGCGGCGATGGCGGCGTTGCGGCCGGCGAAAGCGGCGACGACGGCCTCGCCGGTGTCGCCGACGCCGAGCGCCTCGGCAGCCCCGAGGATGTCATCGTAGACTCCGGCCAAGGTTCGCGCCCTGAGCGACACCAGCTTGACCGGCCGGCCGCTCCACGCCGCCACACAGGCCTCGACGTCGCTGAGGCTGACCGCGCACACCTCGCACTGGTCCTGGGTGACGATGGTGCTGGGCTTTAAGCGCCTGAGCTCGCCTTCCAGCACCTCGTAGACGGCGAGCGCGTCCGCGACGGCGCCGCGCACCGCCTTGTCGATGGCGGCGCTGGAGCCGGAGACGTCGACCCTGGGCCGGGTGCAGACGGGAAGCCGCTCGACGCCGGGCGGAAAGTCGCATTCGTGCGAGCGTCCGACCAGCCGGTCGCCGCAGCCCAGCGCCGCGACGATCTCGGTGGCGCTTGGTAGCAGCGAGACGACGCGTTCCACGGTCACGAAAGTTCGAAGATTCCGTCGACCTCGACGGCGACGCCGAGCGGCAGCGACGGCGCGCCGACGGCGAAGCGAGCGTGCTTGCCGTTATCGCCGAACACCTCGGCCATCAGGTCGGAGGCGCCGTTCAGCACCTTCGGGTGATCGGTGAAATCGGCCGCGCAGCTGACGAAGCCGCCGAGCTTCACCACCCGACGCACGCGGTCGAGGTCGCCGCCCGCCGCCGCCTTGGCCTGGGCGATCAGGTTGAGGCCGCACAGCCTGGCCGCCTGATAGCCGTCGTCGAGGCTCAAGCCGTCGCCGAGCCGGCCCTTGTAGCGCACCTCGCCGTTCCACACCGGCACCTGGCCGGCGCAGAACACCAACCCGCCGGCGATCACGAACGGTACATAGTTGGCGGCCGGCTTCGGCGCCTGCGGCAATTCGATGCCGAGCTGCTTGAGGCGGGCGTCGATGGTTCCGGGCATGGCGGGGCTCCTGGTTGGGGGCTTGAGCGCGGGTTCCCGGGGCGGCGGCGAGGGCGAGGGGGGCGCGGTCGGGAGGCGGCGCTCAGACCTTGAACGCCTGGCCCTCGCGAGGCGCCAGGCATTTGGTCTTGGAGTGGCGCTTCTTCAGCATCGCCACCGCCGTATCGTGTTTGCGGTCGATGTCGTCGTCGAACTGGTCCGGGTCGTGGTGGAACAGGTACAGGTTCTTGACGCCGGCCATGTCGGCCAGGTTGACCACTTTGCTGACGCACGAATGGCCCCAGCCTTCCTTGCTCTTGTATTCCTCGTCGGAGTAAGTGGTGTCGGTGATCAGCGCGTCGGCGCCGCCCACGAACTCCGCGAGCCGTTTCTCGTAGTGCGGGTCGTAGAAGTCGCTGGTCTCGACGAACATCTCGTTATCGGTGATGTAGCAGACCGCCCGTCCGTTGTACTCGACCCGGTAGCCGAGCGCCTTGCCCGGGTGGCTAAGGAGCTTCGTCTTCACCGTGATGCCGTCGACCTGCAACGTCTCCTCCTCCAGGTCGTGGAAGTAGACCCGCGCCGCGAATTCGGAGAGCGTGATCGGGAAATAGACGCCTTCCATCTGCGCCGAAACGATCTGGCGCATGGAGATGTCGCCCTGGTTGGCGCCGAGCACCTCGACCTCGTTGCCCTGCTGGTAGAGCGGGCCGAAGAACGGGAAGGCGTTGATGTGGTCCCAGTGCGGATGCGAGATGAAAATCTTGAAGGTGAGCCGCTTGCGGTTCTGGGTCTTCAGCCAATCGCCGACATTCTTGATGCCGCTGCCGCAATCGAAAATGAAGAACTGCTGGCGCGGGAATTCCAGGGTCACGCACGACGTGTTGCCACCGTACCTGAGCGCGTTCGGGCCCGATACCGGCAGCGTGCCGCGCACGCCCCAGAACCGCATGTCGATGTGGTCGTCGAAAATGCGGCGGATCTTGTCGACGAAGGTGTCGGGATTGACGGGCTTGCGGATGTAGGCGTGCGCCCCGAACTCGTAGGAGCGCTTCTGGTCGAATTCGTAGGCCTTGGCCGAGACGACGATGAACTTGGTGTTCTTCAAAGCCTTATGGGCACGCACCGCGGCGCACAGCTGCAGGCCGTCGACCTCGGGCATCATCAAATCGCTGATCACGCAGTCCGGCTTCTTGCGGGCGATGTCACCGAGGATGCCGGCGCTCTTGTGGCTGGTCGTCACCGAGTTTCCGGCGTCTTTCAGCAGCTTCGCCATGGCCTCGAGGACGACCGGGTCGTCGTCGACAAGGTAAAAGCTCAACTTCTTCTTCTTGGCCATTCGAGGCTCCCGAAAAACTTCCCGCCCAACGATGTCGCGTTTTCCCCGAGGGCACACCACCCGGCCCGGGGCGATGAATGAAGCCGCCCGCGGCCCATGCCGACCGGTCTCCGCCGGTTCGACCGCCACAGACTAAGGGCGACCGCGAACGTTGTCGACTATTTTTGGGTGCATATACACACGCGGGCCGGAAAGGTTCCGGTCCGGGGTTGATGTCGTAGCTGCGGGGGGTGGGCCGCTATCGCGGGTTGGTCTCGGCCCTTGGGCGGCGCCCCGGCGGCGGTTTCAGCCGCCCGTTAAACGCCCGGGGCCACCTATGCGAACGCGGATTTCCCTGAAAAAGAGCGGGGCACGCGCCAGGGAGAGCCCCCAGCACGTGCCCCAAGTTTCCCAGGGAGGATCCATCGAAAATCCGCTCATCACGAACATCCGCTCGTCGAGCCGCAGGTCTGGCACTTCATGCAGGTGCCGTTCCTGACCAATGTAAAATTCCCGCACTCGCCGCAGGGATCGCCCTCGTAGCCCTTCATCTTGGCCTCGCGGACGTGGTCGAAGCGCACCTCGGTAGTCTCGACCACCAGGCTCGAGACGGCGACCGCGCCGGTGGCGACGCCCGGCTGGCCCATCGGCTGCACCACCTGCTGGCCGCCGGCGCTGGCCACCGCCTGGCCATTGCCCTTGTTACCCTTGATGACCAGGAAATTGCCGCGCACATAGCCTTGGCTGGCGACGCTGCGAACCACCTCCATCGCCGAGTCGGCGACGGCCAGCGGTCTGCCTTCCTTGGCGCCGATGCCGATGCTGTCGGGAGCGAGGTCTTCCGGAGCGACGTGAGCAAGGTCGTTGCGACCGAGGTAGCTGACGGCGAGCTCGCGGAACATGTAGTCCAGGATCGACGTCGCCATCTTGATCGAGTCGTTGCCGGTGACGATGCCCGACGGCTCGAACCGGGTGAAGGTGAACGAGTCGACGAATTCCTCCAGCGGCACGCCATACTGCAGCGCGATCGAGATGGCGATGGCGAAGTTGTTCATCAGCGACCGGAAGGCAGCGCCTTCCTTGTGCATGTCGATAAAGATCTCGGCCAGCCTGCCGTCCTCGAACTCGCCGGTGCGCAAATACACCTTGTGGCCGCCGACGACCGCCTTTTGGGTATAACCCTTGCGGCGATGCGGCGGGCGCCGGCGCTCGGCGACGACGCGCTCGACGATTCGCTCGACGATGCGCTCGGCGACGATTTCGGCACGCTGCGCTGCCGGCGCCGCGACAATCTGCTGGACCACGTCATCGGCCTCTTCGACGTCGACATCGGCCAACAGCGACGACGACAGCGGCTGCGACAGCTTCGAGCCGTCGCGGTAGAGCGCGTTGGCCTTCAGCCCCAGCCGCCACGACAGCATGTAGGCCTGCTTGCAGTCCTCGACGGTGGCGCTGTTCGGCATGTTGATGGTCTTCGAGATCGCCCCCGTGATGAATGGCTGACTCGCCGCCATCATCCGGATGTGGCTCTCCATCGACAGGTACCGCTTGCCGGTCCGCCCGCACGGGTTGGCGCAATCGAACACGGGCAGATGCTGGTCCTTCAGGTGCGGCGCGCCTTCGAGCGTCATGGCGCCGCACACGTGGATGTTGGCGACCTCGATCTGGTCCTTCGAGAAACCGAGCGCGGTCAGCATGTCGAACGACGGGTCGTTCAGCCGCTCGGCCGGGATGCCCAGCGTCTCGGTGCAGAACGCCTCACCCAGCGTCCATTTGTTGAACACGAAGCGGATATCGAACGCCTCGGCCAGCGACTTCTCGACCGTGGCGATCGCCTGCTCGGTGAATTTCCGCTGGCGCAGCGCCGCATGATCGATGCCGGGCGCATCCCTCAGCGTGCCGTGGCCGACCGCGTAGGCGATCATGTCGGCGACTTCGGCCTCGCTGTAGCCGAGCACGGCCAGCGCCTTCGGCACCATGCGGTTGATGATCTTGAAGTAGCCGCCGCCGGCCAGCTTCTTGAACTTGACCAGCGCGAAGTCGGGCTCGATGCCGGTGGTGTCGCAATCCATGACCAGACCGATGGTGCCGGTCGGCGCGATCACCGTCACTTGCGCGTTGCGGTAGCCATTGGCCTCGCCGAGCGAGAACGCCCGGTCCCAGGCGTCGCGGGCGGCGCGAGCGAGGTCTTGGTCGGGGCAGTCGGCCGCCACCAGCGGCACCGGCGGCACCGCCAGCGACTCGTAGCCGGCCTCCTCCCCGTGGGCGGCGCGGCGGTGATTGCGGATGACGCGCAGCATGGCGTCGCGGTTCTCGCGGTAGCGCGGGAACGCCCCCATCTCGGCCGCCATCTCCGCCGACGTCTCATAGGATTGGCCGGTCATCAGCGCCGAAATGGCGGCGCAGATGGCCCGCCCGGCCTTGGAATCGTAGGGGATGCCGGCGGCCATCAGATAGCCGCCGATGTTGGCGAAGCCGAGGCCGAGGGTGCGGAAATCGTAGCTCAGCTCGGCGATTCGGTCGGACGGGAACTGCGCCATCATCACCGAGATCTCGAGCGTGATCGTCCACAGCCGCACCGCGTGCTCGAACGCCGCCACATCGAAGCGGCCGTCACCCATGCGGAACGACATCAGATTCAGCGACGCCAGGTTGCAAGCCGTGTCGTCAAGGAACATGTACTCCGAGCACGGATTGGAGGCGTTGATGCGGCCGCTGACCGGGCAGGTGTGCCAGTCGTTGATGGTGGTGTCGAACTGCAGGCCAGGGTCGGCGCAGGCCCACGCGGAATAGCCGATCTTCTCCCACAGGTCGCGGGCGCGCACGGTCTCCGAGACCTTGCGGTCGGTGCGGCGGATCAGCGTCCACTCGCCGTCGTCAAGCACCTTCTGCAAGAATGCGTTGGAGACGCGCACCGAGTTGTTGGAGTTCTGGCCCGACACGGTGAGATAGGCTTCCGAATCCCAATCGGTGTTGAATTCGGGAAAGTCGATCTCGCTGTAGCCCTGGCGCGCGAACTGGATCACCCGCTGCACGTAGTTCTCGGGGATCATGGCGCGGCGGCTGCCGAGGATCGCCTGCTTCAGCGCCGCGTTCTTCTTCGGATCGAAACGCTCCTCGCCGGCGCCTTCAGCGCATGCGGCCATCACCTTGTTGAGATGCTTGCGGGCCATGCGCGAGCCCGCCACCATGGCCGCAACCTTTTGTTCTTCCTCGACTTTCCAGGTTATGAACTGCTCGATGTCGGGGTGGTCGATGTCGACCACCACCATCTTCGCGGCGCGGCGTGTGGTGCCGCCCGACTTGATGGCACCGGCGGCGCGGTCGCCGATGCGCAGAAAGCTCATCAGGCCGGAGGACTTGCCGCCGCCGGACAGCGATTCGCCTTCGCCGCGCAGGCGGGAGAAATTCGAGCCCGTGCCCGACCCGTATTTGAACAGGCGCGCCTCACGCACCCACAAATCCATGATGCCGCCGTCATTGACCAGATCGTCGGAAACGGACTGGATGAAACAGGCATGCGGCTGCGGATGTTCATAGGCGGACGTCGACTGCTCAAGCTT
This sequence comes from Rhodospirillales bacterium, assembly GCA_036393575.1. Classification (GTDB taxonomy): domain Bacteria; phylum Pseudomonadota; class Alphaproteobacteria; order Rhodospirillales; family Casp-alpha2; genus JACPJY01. Next base: position 49,813 of record DASWGT010000217.1, read on the forward strand.
GTGCGTGAACGGATCGACATAGAAGTGCCCCTGGCCGGGACCGTCAATTCCATAGGCCCAGTGCAGGCCGGTGTTGAACCATTGCGGCGAATTGGGCGCGCAGCGCTGGGTGGCCAGCATGTAGCGCAGCTCCTCGCGGAAGGTGCGGGCGTCTTCCTCGGAGGTGAAGTACCCGCCTTTCCAGCCCCAATAGGTCCAGGTTCCCGTCAGCCGGTCAAAGACCTGGCGCGCATCCATCTCCGGCCCGTAACGCTCGTCTTCGGGCAGGGCGGCGAGGGCCTCTTCATCGGCAACCGAACGCCAGAGCCAGGACGGAACGTCATTTTCCTCGACCTT
>DASWGT010000218.1:0-4845 GCA_036393575.1 Rhodospirillales bacterium
ATGCCCGAGCCGCCCTCGTACCACAGCACCTTCACCGGCTTGGCGTTCTTCAGCGCCGCCCGCATGGCCGCGACCTTGCCCGGCGGGGTCCACTCGCAGGCGTCCTCGCGGTGATGGGCGATCAGCGTCGGCACGGTGACCTTCTCCAGGTCCATGGCCAGCACCTGGGAGCCATACCTGGGGTGCTGCACCAACATCGAGGAGGTGAGGACGATGCCGTCGGGCCCGCGGTCGCCGGCCAGCCGCGCGCCGACGCTGGCGACGGACTCGGTGCCGCGGCTGGTGCCGATCAGCCACACCGGCAGCTTGTACCTGTCGCGCAGGTGCCTGATCACCTGAGCGACGTCGTCGGCGTGGTCCTTGGAGTCGCGGAAGCCGTGCAGGTTGTTGCGGCGGTCGGTCGGCGCGTCGATGACGGCGGTGACGGCGCCGAATTCCTGGAAGAAGTTGCGGGCGGCGAGCAGGAAGTTGCCGCCGAGCTTGCCGATCCTGCCCGACTCCGAGATGTCGACGATGCCGGGGCCGCCGGCGAACAGCACCACCGTGACGGTTGGGTTGGCTCCCTGCTCGACCAGGAGGCGCACCGTCTCGCCGCGCGGCGTCTTCACGTCCTCGACCCCGGCGTGGGCGGTCGCGGCGGCGGCGAGCGCGATGGCGAGCGTGCCGACCAACGTGCCGAATCTGTTCATCTTCATTCTCCCTACGGAACGCCCGGGCCGTCCACGCAAACGTCCCGGCACGTGACGCGGCCGTCGGCGGCGACGTCCATCAGCCGGAACGGGTGCGGCGCCGAGCAGAACGCCGGCGGCACCGAATAATGCACGCCATCGCGGCTGACCGCCAGGCTGCCCGGGTGGTAGTGGCCGGAGAGCACGGCGCGCACCCGGCCGGCCTGCTCGACCATCCGCTTCATCCGCCGCGAGCCCCGGTAGTTGTAGCGCCAGCCGGCGGTCGTCGGCGGGTGAATCATGTAATGCTGCAGGTGCACCTGCCACGGCCCGTTGCCGCCTCCCGCGACCGCCTCCTCGAACAGCGCCCGCCGGGCGCCGGTGCGGAGCGGCGTGCGGTCGGCATCGAGCTCGTCGCGGAAGGCGACGAAACGGAGCCCGAACAAGTCGCGCACCGCCGGCGGCGCGCCGAACACGGTGTCGTAGATCGCCTCATGGTCGTGGTTGCCGGGAATCACCAGATAGGGCAGGCCGGTCGACTCCAGCCAGTCGCGCATCAGGCGATAGTCGGCTTCGGCGTGGCGGGCGAGGGCAGGCGACGGCGGCGCGTCGTCGGCGCCGAGGCCGCCGGCCTCGACGTCGGGCACGTCGAGGAGGTCGCCGGTGAGCGCGACGACGTCGGCCGCCAGCGCCGGCAGCTTCGCCTTGAGCCGCTCGAGCGCCGCCGGCATCGCGCGCGACAGCCGCTCGGCCTTGGTGGCGGTGCCGGGGATGGCTTGCCGCAGGTGCAGGTCGGTCAGGTGCAGGATGCGCACGCGATTGTACCTGGGGGCGCCGTTGGGGCCGCGATCATGGGCGGCGTGGCTCATGGTACCGCCAGTGTAGCAGGGTTCAGGCGCGCAAGCCCCGGGCGAGATTGCGGTCGATCTCGATCAGCGGCGCCAGGTTCCCGGGCGCCGGCTCGGCCAGGGCCCTGACGGTCTGGCGGTCGACGAACAGCGACAGGCTGAGGAGGTCGCTTTTCACGTCGTCGGGGAGCGGGTTGGCGGCGTCGGCGACGTCGGCCTGGAGGACGGTCCACAGCATGCGGTTGAATTCGAGCGCCTTGGCATAGACGGCGTAGTCGCCCGGCCGCCTCCCTGCCTGGGTCAGCAGCAGCACCGCCTTCGAGAACGCCGCCGCCTCGGCGGCGCGCGGTGACGCCGCCAGCTTCTGCGCCCGTTGATAGACGTTGATGCCGGCGATGGCCATGGATTCCTCCCGAACCCTAGAACAACTGCAGCACCGCGCGCTGACTTTGCGCGGCGATGTTGAGCCCGATGGCGCCAAGCGCGCCGGAGAGGCGCAGCGACACCAGCTTCGCCGCCTCCTCGTTGAGATCGGCCAGCGTCAGCTTGCCGGCGCCCGAGGTAAGCGTGTTCGACAGCTCCTCGGTGAAATCGAGGCGGGTGTTGAGAAGCCCGGCGTTGGAGCCGAGCGTCGCTGCCGAGGAGCGCAAGGTGGCAGTGGTGCCGGCGAGCCCGGCGATCGCCGAATCGATGTCGGCGTCGCTGGCGAAGTTATTGAAATCGCCGACCGCGGCGCCGATGCCGAGCGACGCGGCATCGGACGGCTGGCCCTGGATGGTCAGCCCCGAAGAGCCGTCGGCGTTGAAATCGACCGTCAGGCTCTGCGCCGGCAACGCCAGCAGCCGGACGCCGCCGAAACTGACGTCCTCAGCCAAGGCATCGATCTGGCCGCGCAACTGGTCGAACTGCGCCGCCGCCGCGGCGCGGGTCTCGGCCGAGCCGCCGCGGGCGGCGTTCGCGATCCCCCTCAGCTGGTTGGTAATGCCGGAAATGGCGTCGATGCCGGCGAGCGTACCGCCGATGGCGGTGGCGGCCTGGCCGATCGAGTCCTTGACCTGGAGCAACTCGCCGGCGCGCCCCGTCAGGTTCTGGGCGAGGAAGAACGCCGACGCGTCGTCGATCGGCCGGCTGACCCGGAGCCCCGTCTCCACGCGCTCGCGGCTGACGTCGGTAAGCGCCGTGGTGCGCTGGCTCGAGACCAGCGCGCTCCGGATGGCGGCGGAAAGGGTGATGTCGGCCAACGGGCGCTCCCCACTGTCGTCCCGGCGCCGGAGCGGCGTACCGGCGCACCGTGGCTGAGGACTCTACGGCCTCGGGCGGGCGCCATCAGTGACGGGGGTCACAGGCCGGAATCCCCAAGGATTTCAATTGCCCAGCTCGACCTCGTGGATGGCCTTCTGGTAGTCGATGTCGCGGCGCCAGCGGCTGACCACGTCGCGCGCCGCCGCCGTCGTGAGCCTGTCGTAGAATGCGAGGACGCGCTGAATGCCTTCGTGGTCGATGGGGTCGACGGCCGGCCGCGACATCCGGCTCAGGCTGAAAATGGTCGAGAAGTCGCCGGTCGAGATTTCCGACGCCTTGCACGCCACCGCCAGCCCCTCGCCGCCGGGCTCGAACAAGATGCGCTTGATCAGCGTCGTGTGCAGCCCGGTGAGCCGCCGGAACATCGCCTCGAACAGGAACACCTCGCCGTCCTTGAGCGCCCGGATCATCATCTTGGTGAGGCCGAGGCCCTCGTTGTCGACTTCCGCCGCCAGCGCGTCGGTCTTGGTTGCTGGCTCTGCGCTGGCGGCCGCGGCCTGGTCGCGGGCGGCCTTCTCCAACAGGTTGTCGAGGGCCGACCGGTCGAAATCGAAGTTCTCGACGATGTACTTGCGAAGCGCCGCCGACACCCACATGTACATGCGCTTGGCGAATTCCGGCTCCAGGTCCTCGCGGCGCAGCATCGGCTCCTGGAAGGCGTCCACCCGCTTCGATTCCTCGACCAGGTATTCCATGGTAGCGAGCGAGATCTTGGCGCCGGAGTTCTTCAGGAGCGAGGTGATGACGCTTTCTTCGCCGGCCTTGACCAACTCGTCGGAGACCTTCTCCGGCACGGATTCGCGGACGGCGATGGCGAGCTGGTGCTCCAGCGTGCGGTGGCGGATCACCTCGATCAGGTCCTGCTCCTGGAGCACCGGGCTGTCGCGCAGCACGAAATAGGCGACCTCGATCTCGTCGTTGGCGAGCATCTTGACGAGGTCGCGCGGCGCGTCCGGCACATCCGCGAGCTGCTCGCTGACGATCCGGCGCACCGCCATTTCGGCGTTGTGGAGCATCTTGCGCAGGATGTCGAACATCAGCGCCCGTTCCCGATCGGTGAGAACGCGCTTCTTGCCGTTGAACAGATCCGAGATGGTCTCGGCCAGCAACTGCCGCCGCTCCGCGGACTTGTCGCGGGCCAGATCCATGAGGTACTTGCCGTCGATCTCCGACATTCTCGCCGTCACCCGTTTCTCGGGCGTGCCCGCAGGGGCCCGCGCAAACAAAGCTACCCCCGGGCCTCTGCCGCCCGTGGACAACCCAACACCCCTGTGCGATCGGCGATCGACCGCCGACGTATTCTTCTTATTGTTGCGCCATGATAAGCGGATTCGGCGGTGGAATGGAATCCCCAATCTTTACCCGGCCCATATATTTTTCCGCCAAGATCGTGCGAAAGTTGCTGGATTCCTTGACTTCTCGGCGCCGAGGATTATATCTGCGGCATACGTTTCACAGTCGTTTTGTGCTACCTGAACGACCACTCAACCGGTCCGCTTGGTTATCCCCTGACATTGTGAACGTCAAAAAAACGGCCGCGGCGTCACGCGGTGTGCGTCGCGGATTTTCACGCTGTTGGAGGTATAACGATGCCGACAGGAACAGTTAAGTGGTTTAACCCCGCCAAGGGGTTCGGATTTATCCAGCCGGAAGACGGATCGAAGGACGCCTTCGTTCACATTTCCGCCGTCGAGCGCGCCGGGCTTCCCGGCCTGCGCGAGGGCCAGAAGGTTTCCTACGAGCTGCAGGTCGGACAGAACGGCAAATCTTCCGCCGAGAACTTGTCGATCGTCGACTGATCGATTGCGTCACGTGCCGCCTCCCGCTTCGGCGGGGGGCGGTCGATCGCTCCCGGCGGTCGTCGGCGCCGCAATACCGTCCGGCGGACTACCGATACCGGGCGGGCCGACGTCACGGCCCCGCCGCCCTGAAGACGAATTCGAGACGATTGCCGAACGTCATGCCGGAAGCGTCGCGCGCCGCCGATGCCGGCCCGGCGGCCAGGCTTGCGGCGAGTCCGTCCCGCC
>DASWGT010000219.1:0-5075 GCA_036393575.1 Rhodospirillales bacterium
AGGCCTTCGCCGTCGCGCGCGACGGCGAAGGCCTCTCCCGACGGCCGCACATGGACGTCCAGCCGGTCCTTCGCCACGTCGATTCCCACGTACATCGGTTCCATCTCCCGTTCTTGCAAATACGGTCTCGCCCAGCGGACCAAGCGACTGTGCGGGTTCACGGGAACAACGGGCGGGGAGCCTCGCTCTCCCTCGGTCTTCAAGACCCCGGTGGGTCCGGTCTCCCGTCCGCTTCCAGCACCGGTCATCTTACCCAACCGGCGCCGACGTGAGATACAAGAGGGAAGTAAGCGGATTCACCCGAGCGGATATCGCTTTACTCGACCGCGATCAGCGCCGCGGCGCAGGCGCGTTCCTCGGCCAACAGCACGTTGAACGTCCGGCACGCGGCGCCGGTATCCATCCACTCGAGCACCAGGCCGGCCTCCTTCAGGCCTTCCCTGAGGCCCTTGGGTATCGGCTGGAAGCGCGGCCCGCATCCGATGACCAGGATCCCGGCGACGGCTTCGGCTTCGGCGAGCGGGGCCAGCGACTCGACGGTGATCGCCGCCGCCTCGCGCACCGCCCACGGCAGCGTGCGCTCCGGCAGCACGATGACCGAGCCCCGGTGGGCATTACCGGCGATCCGGAACCGCATGTTGCCGTAGCTCTGGATCAGCTGCCGGCCGGCTACGACGTGGGGCGTGATGTCGAGTCCGGGCACGGCGTCACGGCGACTGTTGGGCCGCCGCCTCCTCGATCACTTTTCCGCCGCGCTTGATGTTGAGATAGAGCAACAACGGCGCGGCCACGCAGATCGACGAATAGGTGCCGACGATAATGCCCCAGATGATCGCGAAGCTGAACCCGCGGATGACCTCGCCGCCGAGCGCATAGAGCGCCACCACCGCCGCCAACGTGGTGCCGCCGGTGATCACCGTCCTCGACAGCGTCTGGTTGACGCTGTCGTTGAGCAGCTGCGGCAGCGGCATTTTCTTGAACTTGCGCATATTCTCGCGGATGCGGTCGAACACCACCACGGTGTCGTTGATGGAGTAGCCGGCGATGGTCAGGATCGCCGCCACAGTGGTCAGGTTGAACTCCATGCCGAGCAGCGCGAATATCCCGATCGTCGACAGCACGTCGTGGACCAGTGCGGCGATGGCGGCGAGGCCGAACTGCCACTCGAACCGGAACCACACGTAGACGAGAATCCCGATCACCGACAGCGTGACCGCCATGACGCCGTCCCAGAAAAGCTCTTCGGAGACCTGCGGGCCGACGAACTCGGTGCGCCGGTACTCGACGCCGGCGCCGAGCGCACCCTTGACCTTCGACACCGCCGCCTGCTGCGCCGCTTCGTCGCCTTCCTGGCGCTGGACGCGGATCAGCACCTCGTTGGGATGGCCGAACTCCTGCAACGACACGTCGCCGAGGCCGAGACCCGAGAGCTTGCCGCGCATGGCGGCGAGGTCGGCCGGCGCCGGCGTGCGCACCTCGATCAGGATGCCGCCCTTGAAATCGATGCCGTAATTCAGCCCCTTCAACGTGAACAGCGCGACCGAGACCGCCACCAGCAGGCCGGAAATGACGAAAAACCACATCCTCCGGGGGATGAACCGGACGTTGACGTCCAAGGGAACGAGCGTGACGCCGGTGAACATGAGCCATCCTTCCTAGATCGGCAGCGCCGCGGGCCGGGCGCGCCTCAGCCACGTCACCACCATCAGCCGCGTCAGCATGATTGCCGTGAACATCGACGTCACGATGCCGATCGACAGCGTCACCGCGAAGCCGCGCACCGGTCCTGAGCCGAAGATGTAGAGGCAGAGCGCGGCGATCAGTGTCGTCAAATTCGAGTCGATGATGGTGGTCATCGCCCGCGAATACCCGGCGTCGATGGCCGAGATCGGGGTGCGGCCGTTCCGCACCTCCTCGCGCATGCGCTCGAAGATCAGCACGTTGGCGTCGACCGCCATGCCGATGGTCAGCACGATGCCGGCGATGCCGGGCAGGGTCAGCGTCGCCTGCAGGGCGCTCAGCGCCGCCAGGATCAGCGCGATGTTGATCACCAGCGCCACGTCGGCAATGATGCCGAAGAAGCCGTAAGCGACGATCATGAAGACGACGGTGGCGATCAGGCCGACGATGCTGGCGACCTTGCCGGCGGCGATCGAATCGGCGCCGAGGCCGGGGCCGACGCTGCGCTCCTCGAGGATCGTCAGCGGCGCCGGCAGCGCGCCGGCCCGGAGCAGCAGCGCCAGGTCCTGCGCATCCTGCACCGAAAACCGGCCGGAGATCTGGCCGCTGCCGCCGAGAATGGGCTCGCGGATGATCGGGGCGCTGATGACCTTGCCGTCGAGCACGATCGCGAACGGCTTGCCGACGTTCTTCGCCGTGGTGTCGCCGAAGCGCTTGGCGCCGGCGGAATCGAAACGGAAAGTGACCACCGGCTCGTTGGTCCGCGGGTCGAAACCCGGCTGCGAATCGATCAGGGTGTCGCCGGACACCATCACCCGCTTGCGCACCAGGTACATGGCGGGCTTGCCGCGTGCGTCGCGCTCGTCCGTGGGCAGCAGTTGCGAGCCCGGCGGCACCCGTCCGGCCATCGCCGCCTCGGCCGTGGTTTGGTTGTCGAGCAGGTGGAAGGTCATCTTCGCCGTCTTGCCCAACAGCCGCTTCACCCGCTCAGGGTCGTCGACGCCGGGAAGCTGGAGCAGGATGCGCTCGTCGCCCTGGCGCTGGATGGTCGGCTCGCGGGTGCCGGTCTCATCGACCCGGCGGCGCACGATCTCGATCGATTGCTGGACCGCCGCCACTTTGCGGTCGCGCAGCATGCGCTCGGTCAGCGCCAGCGTGATGCGGTTGCCGGAAACGTCGAGTTTGGCGGCGCGATCGAGATTTCTGAGCAGCTTTCGCGCCTCCTCGACCTTCGCCGCGTCCGTCACCGTGACCGCGGCGGCGTCGCCCTCGACGCCGAGCGATTGGTAAGGGATTTGCGCCTTGCGCAGCTCGGTGCGCATCCCGTCGACCAGCGATTCCAGGTATTCCCGGATCACCGTGCGGGCGCCGACTTCCAGCAGCAGGTGCGAGCCGCCCTGCAAATCGAGGCCGAGGCTGACCTGCTTCTTGGGCCACCAATCGGGCAAGGCGTCGACTTGCGCGCGGCTCAGGAAATTCGGCGCCGCGAACAGCGCCCCGAGCAGGCAAATGCCCAGGATCACCACGACTTTCCACTTGGCGAAGTAGACCATCGTGAAATCTTCGCGCGGATACCCTTATTTCTTGCCGCCGAACAGGCCGCCGAGGAACCCGCCGATCCCGCCTTCCGGCTTCTTCGACGCGTCGCCTTCCGGCTTCGTGGAATCGCCGGGTTTCTTGTCTCCCTTGACCGGCTCGGTCTTCGCGAGCACCGACGAAATCAGATGGCGCTGCACCCGTACCTTGACCTCGTCGGCGATCTCGACCACGACCTCGTGGTCGTCGATGACCTTGGTGACGGTGCCGACGATGCCGCCGCCGGTGACCACCTTGTCGCCGCGCCGGATCGCCCCCAGCATCACCTTGTGATCCTTCATCTTCTTCTGCTGCGGCCGGATCAGCAGGAAATAGAAGACGACGAAGATCAGGATCAGCGGCAGGAAGGCTTCCAGGCCGCCGGCTCCCCCGCCGCCCGCGGCTTGTGCGTATGCTGGCGTCACGAACATCGGAACACTCCAAATCTGGGACCACGGAACGGCAATCGCCGCGAATTCTGCGGGACTATACCGGCCGCGGCCGGAGTTGCAAACGCTAAGCACCCGGCCGCGGCGGCCGACTTCAGGTGCGGTCCCCCGTCCCCTCACCCTGAGGAGCGAGCGCAGCGAGCGTCTCGAAGGGCGAAGGGGACGGGGCGCCTCATCCTTCGAGACGGCCGCTGACGCGGCCTCCTCAGGATGAGGCAAACCAAGTCACCACCACGGCCCGGCCATCCGCCCGCTTGTGGGATAAATCCCATAATCCGGCGAATTTCGGCTCTAAATATAATATATCATACTGATAATAAACATTTATCTTGTATTGACATATCTGGAAAATTCCCATTAATTTTCCCGGATGACGATCCAGTCGGAACTGCTGCAAGACATCCAGGCGTTCGTCCGCGCGACCGGCATCGCCGAGACTACGTTCGGCCGGCTGGCCGCCAACGACGGCAAGCTGGTCGCTAGGCTGCGCGACGGCAAGGGCATCACCACGCGCACGGTGGAAAAGATCCGCGCCTACTTGTGCGCCCACGGGGGCGCCCACGGCGCCGCCCCTGCCGTGCCGGCGACCGCATCCCCGACCCCATCGAACGCGCCGGCGCCGATCGAGGTGCTGAGCCGCATCGCCGGCGCTCTCGAGCGGTTGGCGCCGGCCGCCGTCAAAGCCGCCGACTTCGACGCCGCCGACGCCTTCATCTGGATGGCCGAGAGCCTGCTCCTGGAACCGGTGGAAACCGTCAACCGGGTCGAGATCAAGCTGTTGAAGGGCATCGACCGGCAGATGGACCTGCTGCTCGACAACACCCGCCGCTTCGCCGCCGGGCTGCCCGCCAACAACGCGCTGCTGTGGGGGGCGCGCGGCACCGGCAAGAGCTCGCTGGTCAAGGCGGTGCACGCCAAGGTGCTGGCGGAGCGCCCGCGCTCCCTGGCGTTAGTCGAGATCCACCGCGAGGACATCCCGTCGCTGCCGAAGCTGTTGGGCCTGCTGCGCGCCGCCGACCGGCGCTGCCTGCTGTTCTGCGACGACCTCAGCTTCGAGGGCTCGGACGCGTCGTTCAAGTCGCTGAAGGCGGTGCTCGAGGGCGGCATCGAGGGACGGCCGCCGAACGTCGTGTTCTACGCCACCTCCAACCGCCGCCACCTGATGCCGCGCGACATGATCGACAACGAGCGCTCGACCGCCATCAACCCGGCCGAAGCGGTCGAGGAAAAAGTTTCGCTCAGCGACCGCTTCGGGCTGTGGCTCGGCTTCCACAATTGCGACCAGCCGACCTACTTCGCCATCGTCGAGGGCTACGCCAAGCACTACCGCCTCGACGACCCGGCCATCGACCTCACCGCCGCCGCCAACGA
>DASWGT010000220.1:0-2228 GCA_036393575.1 Rhodospirillales bacterium
CGGCGCGGTCGGCGAGACTCTCAACGGCTATCTCGCGGTCACCGACGGCGGCGCCAACCGGGACGTCAGGGGCGAGGTCGAGACGATCAACGCCGCCCGGCGCGAGACCTATCTCAAGGCCGCCCAGGATGCCGGCCGGCCGCTTGCCGAGGTCGAGGCGGTGGCCGGCGCGCGCCTGCGCGAGATGGCCCAGCCGGGCGACTGGATCCAGGACGCCGCCGGCAACTGGGTGCAGAAGCAGTAGGCAGTGCGCGCATCCCGAGATTCGGGCGGCGTGTTCCCGGTCCGCCGCGGTGGACCCCCGTTATGGCTCCTTCGCTGGTGGCTACCGTTATGTCGGCACGGCCTTGGACCGGCCGCGAGGTTCGCTTCGATCCCAAGCCGTCTGCTCTCGACCTAGCGGGTCGCGTTTGACATATCGATGCATGGGCATGAAGAATTGACTTATGCGCACCACCATACGCCTTGACGATCGCTTGCTGGTAGAGGCGAAGGCTTACGCAGCCAAGACCGGCCGGACATTGACCGGGCTCATCGAGGATGCCCTGCGCCAGGTCCTGGACCACCGCCGGCGGCCGGGCGGCGCTCGGCGGATCAAGCTGAAGACGGTTCACGGCACCGGCGTGCAACCCGGTATCGACCTCGACGACAGTGCAGCGCTGGAAGAGCTCATGGACCGGCGTGAATGATCCTTCCGGACGTCAATGTGCTGGTGTACGCGCACCGGGAGGACGCAGACGATCACGTGAGCATTCGTGCCTGGCTTGAAGGCGTGATTAATTCCGAACTGGTCTACGGCATTTCCGACGTTGTCTTGAGCGGCTTCATCCGGGTGGTGACGCACCCGAAGGTGTTTCGCCAGCCCAGTTCCATCGAAGACGCGCTCGATTTCTCAGCCCAACTGCTCGGCCCGGTGAACGCCGTAATGGTGCGGCCCGGACCCATGCACTGGAGCATCTTTACGCGCCTATGCCGACAGGCACGGGTCAAAGGCAACCTCGTCGCCGACGCTTATCTCGCCGCTCTTGCGATCGAGTCGGGCTGCGAATGGATCACCACCGATCGCGATTACAACCGTTTCGAGGGCTTGCGCTGGCGCCACCCGCTGGCGTAACGGCACACTTGTCCACACAACCTGATGGGCGGTAACGAGTACGAGACACATGTCGTCGGAGCGAACCTGCCGTCGGGGAGTAGACGGGCAAGCGGTAGCGCCAACCGGACACTGTCGTCAGACGATCGGCGGCTCGGCATCGGGGCCGGTGGCGACCTCGGCCTCGTAGGTGGCCTCGGCCTCGAACGCGTCGAGCGCGCGCGCCGCCACCTTGGTCCCCTCGAAGCGCACGATGTTGAACAGCGCGTCGCCCTCGTGCACCAGCGGCAGGTTGGTGCGGCCGATGACCACGCCGCCCTTCGGCGCCACCACCTGGACCTCGTTCTCGCCGAACGGGTCGGCGATGGCGCCGAGCCGCTGGCCTTCGCCGACCTGGGCGCCGAGGCTGACCGAGGCGCGCAGGATGCCGCTGGTCGGCGCGCGCACCCACTGGCTCGAGCGGGCGAGCGCCGGCTCGACCGCCCCGCGCCGGCCGGGCTTTCCCGGGCGCAGCATGGCGAGCGTTCGCATCACCCGCACCACGCCGGCGACGCCGGCGCGGATCGCCATCTCGTCGAACCGCAGCGCCTCGCCCGCCTCGTAGACGATCACCGGCACGCCGCGCCGCGCCGCCGCCTCGCGCAGGCTGCCGGCGCGAAAGTCGGCGTTGATCACCACCGGCACGCCGAACGCGCGCGCCATGCGCGCGCATTCCGCATCGTCGAAGTTGGCGCGCACCTGGGGGAAGTTGTCGCGGTGGACGGCGCCGGTGTGGAGATCGATGCCGTGGGTGCAATGGCTGACGATCTCGGTCAGGAACAAGTTGGCGAGGCGCGCCGCAAGCGAGCCGTGGGTGGAGCCCGGGAACGAGCGGTTGAGGTCGCGCCGGTCGGGCAGATAGCGCGATTCGACGATGAAGCCGGGAACGTTGACGATCGGCACCGCGATCAGGGTGCCGCGCAGGCGGCGCAGCGCCGACAGCCTGAGCAGCCGGCGGATGATCTCGACGCCGTTGATCTCGTCGCCGTGCAGCGCCGCGCACACCAACAGCCGCGGGCCGTCGCGGCGGCCGTGCAGGACCTGGACCGGCAGCCCGATCGGGGTGTGGGTCGACAGCTCGGCGATCTTGAGCTCG
>DASWGT010000221.1:0-3722 GCA_036393575.1 Rhodospirillales bacterium
TGTCATTCACCGACGCCTATTTCGAGGCCATGTCGGGGCTCACCACCACCGGCTCGACGGTGATCGTCGGCCTCGACGCGGCGCCGCCCGGGCTGCTGTTCTGGCGCTCGCTGCTGCAGTGGCTCGGCGGCATCGGCATCATCGTCATGGCGGTCGCCGTGCTGCCGATCCTGCAAGTCGGCGGCATGCAGCTGTTCCGCGCCGAATCCTCGGAAAAGCTGGACAAGGCGGTGCCGCGCGCGGCGCAGCTCGCGATGTCGATCGCGCTGATCTACTTCCTTTTGACCCTCGCCTGGTCGGTGATGCTGTGGCTCGCCGGCCTGTCGCAGTTCGATGCCGTCTGCCACGCCATGACCACGCTCGCGACCGGCGGCTATTCGACCGTCGACGGCTCGATCGCACAGTTCGACAACGCTGCGGTCGACGTCGTGATCACGGTCGGCATGATCGCCGGCTCGCTGCCGTTCGTGCTCTACCTCAAGGCGCTCAGGGGCAGCCTGATGGACTTGATCGGCAACAGCCAGGTGCGCTGGTTCCTTGGCATCGTCGCCGGCGCGACCCTGATGCTGACGGTGTGGGCGTGGGCCGCGGCCGACCTCGCGCCGCTCGCCGCCCTGCGCTATGCCGCGTTCAACGCGATCTCGGTGATCACCACCACCGGCTACAGCTCGGCCGACTACGGCGCCTGGGGCACTTTGGCGGTGGCGCTGATGTTCTTCCTCACCTTCGTCGGCGGCTGTACCGGCGCCACCGCCGGCGGCATCAAGGCGTTCCGCTTCCAGGTGCTGTACGGCACCGCGCGCGTGCAGCTCGCCCATCTGCTCCGCCCGCACAGCGTCGTCGTGCCGCACTATGACGGCAAGCCGGTCTCGGAGGCGGTGACCAACGCCGTGCTCGGCTTCTACTTCGCCTATTTCGCGGCCTTCGCCGTGGTCGCGCTCGGGCTCGGCCTGCATGGCTACGACTTCATGACCAGCATCAGCGGCGCGGCGACAGCGATCGGCAATGTCGGGCCCGGTCTCGGCGAGGTGATCGGCCCGACCGGCAACTTCTCGAGCCTCGCCGATTCGGCGAAGTGGCTGCTGGCGGCGGCGATGCTGCTCGGCCGCCTCGAGCTGTTTACCGTGCTGGTGCTGTTCCTGCCGAGCTTCTGGCGCCGCTGATCGCCGTCGTTCGCCGGTCAGCCGGCGCTGTCGACGACCTCGATTTCGCGGGTCATGACCGCGGTCTTGACGAACATCGCGCTCGCCGAGGTGCGCGACTCGGTCGGCCCGCTGCTCGAGGCGGAAGCCGCCCACTGGCTCGCCGCTGCCTGCGCGCCGCTCGAAGCGTAGGTCGGGGACTCGTAAGTGCGCGTCCGCGCTGGGCGCGGCGAGCGCATGACCTTCGAATGGGCGTGGGCGACGCCTTCGGCCGCGGCACTTCGAACACAACTCCGGCTCGAACTGCCTCACCGGCGCCAGGGGCTACCATCAGTCGCTCGACGACGGCGGCTTCTGGGACGTGGCGCCCCAGGACGGCGCACTCCGCTGGTCGGCGCCCGGCTACACAGTGCCCGCGGTAATCAGGACGTGGCTCAAGCTGGCGGCTCAGAAGCCCAACCATTCAGGGCGACGGGGGATGTCGACGGATTGGATGCGTTCGAGCGCGATGACTCCGGTCTCGATCAGTTCGCGCACGTCGGCCTCGGTGGTCGGCCCGTTGACGTGACCGCGGTAGATCAACACGCGGGTGACGCCGCGATGGTCCTCCGCCGTCCAGGTCGCCGGTGAGCACACGCCTTCCAGCCCGGCCGGCACCCAGTCCTTCTTCTGGTACATGCCCCGCTTGATGTTGGGTCCGGTCACGCCGCCGTTCTTGTCGGCCCACTCCATCGCCTCCTTGAGATAGAACATCGAGCAGACGCCGCGCAGATAGTGCACCGGCCGGTAGTTGCGCCCGGCGGGATCCGACATTTTGGAGACCTCGCGCACCATGTACATGCCGGGCACCTCGTCGCCCCACTTGGCGGCGCCCATCACCCAGACCACGCTGTCGGCGGCGACGCCGGCAGCCTTCATGACGTTCTCGTCAAAGCCCCAGATGTTGGCCATGAACTGCGTCTCGACTCCGACCGCGCGACAGTCCCGAAGCAACGGTCCCACGGAATCCGTCGTGTTGGCGAGGAACGCATAATCGACGCCGGCGTCCAAAAGCTTCCGGCACTGCGCCGTGTAGTCCTCCGGAAGCAGCGCAACGACGATCGCCGGCAGGACCTCGAAACCGAGCTCGGCGGCGTAGGACTGGCAAGCCCGCTTCGGCGCATTGGGATAGGGATGGTTGTCGCCCATATGGGCGTATCTGGCCGCCCGCGACTCAGCCCTGGCCTGCCAATCCGCTGCCGCCCATTGCACCAGGCCGCGACAGCCGTCGGAGTAGCTGGGGCCGTAAAAGAAATTGTATGGCGCCGGCTCGCCCCCGCCTTGGCCCTTGCCGGTGGGATCGGTGAGCGCGGCCGCGTAGGATGCGGAAAAGTAGGGCACCTGGTCCTCCGTGACGTGCGTAACCAGGGCCTGGGTGTCGGGCGTGCCCCAGCCCTGCACCGCCAGCACGCCCTGGCCCTGCCACTTCTTGTACGCGGCCATGGCGCGCGGCAGCAGGTACGAGAACTCGACCGTGTCCAGGTCGATCAGCCTGCCGTTGATGCCCCCGTTCTCGTTGATCCAGTTCGCCGAATCGATCTTGGCTTGGCCGTAGACGCGCCCGATGAGCGATGTGACGCCGCCGAAATCCACCAGGTTGCCGACCAGAAGATATTGGTCGGCGGGCGACGGCGAGGCGGTCGCGGCGGGCACTGGTTGCTCAGCCTCCGCGCTTTCACCAGGCTCGGGGCCCGCCCGATCGAGCGACAGCCAGACCGCGACGCCGCCGACGGCAAGTCCAAGCGCCAACCCGACGCCGGCGATGAGTCCGGCCCTGATGCGCGCGGTCCCGCGTGGCGCGCTCACCTGCGCCGCGACCGCCGTGCCGTCGCTGCGCACGCGGTAGACGTTGACGGGCTTATCGATGTTCTTGACCTTGTGCTCGCCCTGGAAATCGAATCCGTAGTCGAGCTTGCCTTCGACCGCGTCGAAGATCGCGCTCGAGATGCAGATGCCGCCAGCTTCGGCGAGCGCCTCCATGCGCGCCGCGATGTTGACGCCGTCGCCGTAGATCGTGCCGTCCTCCTCCTCGATCACGTCGCCGAGGTTGACGCCGATGCGGAACTCCATGCGCCGCGCCGCCGGCAACTCGAGGTTCCGCCCCTTGAGGACCTGCTGGATCTCATACGCCGCCTGGACCGCCTCGACCGCGCTCGGGAACTCGGCCAGGATGTTGTCGCCGGGCGCGTTGACGACCCGGCCCTTTCGGCGCTCGACCACGCGCCCGACCGCAGCGCGGTACTCGCGCATGGTCGCCACCGTGGCCGCCTCGTCGTTCGCCATCAGGCGCGAATAGCCGACCACGTCGGCACTCAGGATCGCGGCGAGTTTACGGTTGGCCTCGGTCATGGCTGCGGGAGCCCTTCGGTGGCGAAACAATGCGATGCGGAAAATCCGGTCCCAAGCTAACAAGATTGATGCGGTGAAGCGAGCGGCTCAGCCGGCGCTGTCGACCACCTCGACCTCGCGGGTCATGACCGCGGTCTTGATGAACATCGCGCTGGCCGAGCAGTACTTCTCCTCGGACAGCTGGACCGCGCG
>DASWGT010000222.1:0-1690 GCA_036393575.1 Rhodospirillales bacterium
GCGGCGTTGCCGATGTCGATCTGACCGCAGGCGATATCGAACGGACGTCCGTCGAGGGCGGTGGATTTGGTCAGGCCGGTGATGGCGTGCTTGGTCGCCGTGTAGGGCGCTGAGTTCGGGCGCGGTACGTGCGCCGAAATCGAGCCGTTGTTGACGATACGGCCGCCGCGCGGAGTCTGTTCCTTCATCAGCCGGAAGGCTTGCTGGGTGCACAGGAATGCGCCGGTCAGGTTGGCCGCGACGACGGCTTGCCATTGTTCGAACGTGATCTCGTCAAGCGGCACCCCGGGGGCGCCTATGCCGGCGTTGTTGAAGAGCACGTCGAGGCGGCCGTAGGTCGACTTCGTTCTCGCAAACAGGGCCGCCACCGATTGCGGATCGCCGATGTCGGTCGGGACCGCGATGGCTTGCCCGCCGCCGGCGGCGATGGCGCGTGCCGTTCCTTCGAGCGGTTCGGGTCTCCGCCCCGCCAGCACGATCGCATAACCGGCGCCGGCGAGCGCCGTTGCACATGCCTTGCCGACGCCGGACCCACCGCCGGTGATCAACGCAACCTTGTCTGCCATATCGGAATTGTGCCTCCTGTCAGGATGAGCGGTAGGGCGGCGGCGGAATGGCACGGTGCGCCGCGCGGAGCGCCGCCGACCAGCGTTCGCGCAGGTCGTGGAAATAGGGTTCCGCGGCTTCAACGCGGTAGCTCAGCGCCACCTTAACCTCGTCGCGGCGCACGGTCAGGATGTCGATCGGCAGGCCGACGCCGAGGTTGGACCGGATGGTCGAGTCCATCGAAATAAGGCCGAGCTTGAGTGCCTCGTCGAGGGTCGTCGACTCGGTGACCGACCGGTCGAGGATCGGCTTGCCGTACTTGTGCTCACCGACCTGAAGGTAGGGTGTGTCGGCGCTCGCCTCAATGAAGTTGCCGGCGGCGTAGATCATGAAGAGCCGGAGCCGGCCGCCGGCGCGCTGCCCGCCGAGCAGGAAGGAAACATCGAAGGCGCCGGCCTCGGCCTGGTCCAGCGGCTCTCCGATCGCTCGCCGCGCCTCGCGTACGGCGCGCCCGACGAACTGCGCCGCGGTGAACAGGTTCGGCATGTCCATAATGGTTTGTACTTCGCGCGTGTCGGGATGCTCCATGCCCTCGGCGATGAAGGCCATGGCCGACTGGCTGACGGCGAGGTTGCCGGCGGTGGCGATTCCGATCACGCGTTCGCCGGGCCTCTCGAAGACGTGCAGCTTGCGGAAGGTCGCTACATTGTCGACGCCGGCGTTGGTGCGAGTGTCGGCGATCATAACAAGCCCCTCGCGGACGAGAATGCCCACGCAGTAGGTCATCTGGCTTCCCTGTTTCCGGCAACCGGAGCGGAATTTCGGGCCTTCCACGACGAATCGCAACGGGAAAAGCGCCGCATGGTCACCGGCCACCACGCGAGGCTTCCTCAACGATCACGCGGACGGCCAGAGATTCGCCGGTCCCGCCGTAACGAACGCCACGGACCGGCGCCGCATCCAGATAGTCGAGACCGACGGCGACCCTGACATAGGCCTCCGTCGGCGAGATGCCGTTGGCCGGGTCGAAGCCGATCCAGCCGAGGTCGTCGATAAGCGCCTCCGCCCAGGCGTGGCCGGCGGACTGGTCGTTCTCGCCGTCGATGCGCCGCATGTAGCCGCTGACGTAGCGCGCAGGCACGCC
>DASWGT010000223.1:0-2129 GCA_036393575.1 Rhodospirillales bacterium
TGGGTCGAAAAGAGCATGTACGGCCGCAAATACATGGGCGTCGAGCGCGCGACCTTCCTGGTGGGACCCGATCGCCGGATCCGGGAAGTCTGGCGGAAAGTCAGGGTCCCGGGCCATGTCGAGGCGGTCCTGGCCGCGGCCAGGGCGCTCTGAGGATTCGGCGAAATCCGCCGCCAGCCAAGGTTTTATTAACCTTAACGCCGTCTAATCGCTTGTCGTTCCAATTGCGTAGCAGTCCCGCGCAACCAAACGGTGAGTGCGTATGTCGACCGTCCGCCTTTCCCCTCATGCCTTCGCAAACCGCAAGCCGCCCCATCGCATCATCATCGCCCGCGGTGAGAATGTGCGCAGTTTCACGATCCGGTCCTGGGTCGTAGCGGCCGTCGGCGGCATCGTCCTCATCTTCAGCACGCTCTACATTGCCGCCACCGGCTACCTGGTCTTCCGCGACGATATACTTGCCGCGTCCATCGCCCGCCAGACGCAGATGCAGCACGCGTACGAGGACCGGATCGCGTTGCTCAGGTCTGATATCGACCGGCTGACCAGCCGCCAGCTGCTCAACCAGGAGGCCGTGGAGGCCGAGGTTGAGCGCCTGCTCGGCCGACAGGCGGCACTCGACGCGCGTCAGGACGTCATTGCCGGGCTTAGCCAGGCACTTCGCCGTTCCGGCATGGATGCCGAAGACGATACGTCGGACGAGGCGCCGGCCGCCCCTGCCGAGGTTGGCGGTCCGCTCACCACCGGCAGCCTGTTTCCCGCCGGCGATTCCGACGGATCGCTCGCCGATGGCGGTGGCCTCGCCGGTATCGCCGGCATGACTTCGGCGCCGGTCGTCGAGATGCAGGCGGTCGAATCCTCTCTCGACGAACTCGCGCGCCAGCAGGTCGCCTACGTCGATGCGGTCGCGGCGGCGGTCAGCGAGAAGACCGCGCGCATTGCCAGCGTCCTCAAAGGGCTCGGTCATCGTCCGCCGGCCAGCCAGCTCGCCGCCGATCCGGCCATCGGCGGCCCGTTCGTCGCCATCGACGAGGATGCCGATCCGGAGACGTTCCGGTCGAGCGTCGATCTGGTCACCGGCGAGATCGAACGGTTCGCGACGGTGCGTCGCTTCGCCGGTCAGCTGCCCCTGTCGAAACCGGTCCCGGACGCGGCAGTCACCAGCCGCTATGGACGGCGCATCGATCCGTTCCTTGGCAAGCCGGCCCTGCACACCGGCATCGATTTTCGGGCGGCCGCCGGAACCCCGGCGCGGGCGACCGCCGACGGGACAGTGATCACGGCCGAGTATTCGGGCGGCTACGGCAACATGGTGGAGATCGACCACGGCAACGGCATCACCACCCGCTTTGGCCACATGTCGCGCATCAACGTGACCGCCGGACAGGTCGTCAGCGAAGGCGCGATCGTCGGTCGCGCCGGCAGCACCGGCCGCTCGACAGGACCGCACCTTCACTACGAGATTCGCATCGACGGGGCCGCCATCGATCCGATGCGTTACATCAGCGCCGGCGCTGAGATCGCGCCGCTGCTCTGACAGTCGCCGTCAGGCCGCTACGGCGAGATTCTTCTGCCGCACTGCCTTCAGAGCGCCGGCCCAGGCGACAAGCTGGTCGAGCATCGTGTTCACTTGGGCGAGATGCCAGTCGGCGGGCTTGAACACCGCGAAGTTCTCGTAATCAGTGAACAGCGACAGCGAGACGTGTGCCCTGACATCGGCGACCTGCACCTCGGCCATGATGCCGCGCAGGTGCTCGACCGCGCGGGCGCCGCCGGTAGTGCCGTAGCTGACGAAGCCGGCGGCCTTGTTGTTCCATTCGGCGTAGACGAAATCGATGGCGTTCTTGAGGGCGCCGGAGATGCTGTGGTTGTACTCGGGCGTGACGAATACGAAGCCATCGAGCGAGTCGACCTTGGCGGCCCACTTCTTGGTATGCGCCTGCGCGTAGTTGCCCATCGAGGGCGGCATCGGCTCGTCGAGCACCGGCAGGTCGTAGTCCCCGATATCGACGATTTCGAAGGCGGCGTCCTTCCGTTCCTTGGCGATGTCGAGAACCCACTCGGCCAGCGCGGGTGCGCGACGGCCGGGCCTGGTGCTGCCGACGATGATTCCGATCCTGAGCATGGTG
>DASWGT010000224.1:0-3753 GCA_036393575.1 Rhodospirillales bacterium
CGAAGGCGTCGCGGTTGGCGGCGGTCTTGAACCGCCACTCGGCGCCCTTCCAGCGATGCGCAAACTCGGACGTTCCCTTGACCGGCCTGCCTTCGGTGAAATAGGCGACCGCGTCGGTGCCCTCGATGGCGACGCCGCCGACCAACGACGAATTGACCTCGGACTTGGCGAACGCCGGCGCTCCCGCCAGCAGCGCGGCCAACACCATCGCCCCGCCGATCGCCCGCGTCAGATGCCTGACCATGATTCTCATCCTTTCGCTAAGGTTGCCGGCGGCTATTGTTCCAACACGGCATCGGAACCGCAAGCCACGGCGACGGCGTTTCGAGGCGCTTGCAATCACAATTGCGTGGGCTAGGGTTCGGGGCGCCCGCCTCAACCCGACAACTACGGACGGACCCCCATGTTCTACCGCACCGACGGCCCGCACGGGCTTCCCCACGACCCGTTTCTCAGCTGCATCGTGCCGCGGCCGATCGGCTGGGTGTCGACCGTGAGCGCCGACGGCATCGTCAATTTGGCGCCCTACAGCTTCTTCAACGGCGTCGCGGTGAAGCCGCCGATGGTGATGTTCGCCTCCTCGGGCCGCCAGGCGCATGGGCCGAAGGACAGCCTCGCCAACATCGAGGCCACCGGCGAGTTCGTGTGCAACCTGGCGACCTGGGAGCTGCGCGAGCGGATGAACCAGACCAGCGCCCCGGTGCCACCGGAAATCGACGAGTTCGTGCTTGCCGGGCTGGAGACCGAGCCATCCCAGCTGGTCAAGCCGCCCAGGGTCAAGGCAGCGCCGGTGCACCTGGAATGTCGCCATCACGCGACGGTCGAGCTGCCGTGCGAGGTCGCCGGCGGGCGCAACGCCATCTGCGTCGGCCGCGTCGTCGGCATCCACATCAGGGACGAGTTCCTGAACGGCGGCATGGTCGACGTCGCCCGCATCCGCCCCCTCGCGCGCCTCGGCTACCACGACTACACCAGCGTCGAGAGCGTGTTCACCATGGTCCGCCCCGGCGCGAGATAAGGGGCGAGATAGGGGGCAAAGTAGGGGGCAAGATCGAGCGCCGGATGGTCCGCTCAACAACGGCCGCGACGCGACGGGGCGCCGCGGGCGGCCTTATCCATATCGCCCTTCCCTTCCCGGCCCGGGTGGTCAAGAATCCCGGGCGATGAGCGATCCGGTCCAGTTCCAAATCCGCCCCGACCTGCAGCCCGACCCGGCCGAGGTGTCGTTCGACCTCGACCGCGTTCTCAAGGCGGTGGTCGCGGTGCGCACCGAGGTGCCGCAGGACGCCTTCACCGCCGGTACTCTCGGCACCGAACGGCGCGGCCACGGCGTCGTCATCCGCGCGGGCGGCCTGGTGTTGACCATCGGCTACCTGATCGTCGAGGCGGCGACCGCGTGGCTGGTCGACTCCGCCGGCCGCGCCATCCACGCTCACGTCGTCGGCTACGACCAGGAAACCGGGTTCGGGCTGGTGCAGGCCCTGGAGCCGATTGTCGCCGAGCCGATCGCACTTGGCCGTTCCGCCGATCTCAAGGTCGGCGATCCGGTGGTGTTCGCCGGCGCCGGCGGTCGCGGCCAGGCGTTGGCCGCCGAGGTCGCGGCGGTGCGCGAGTTCGCCGGATATTGGGAATACCTGCTGGACGCCGCCATCTTCACCACGCCACCGCATCCGTTGTGGGGCGGCGGCGCCTTGATCGGACCCGACGGTACGCTCCGCGGCATCGGCTCGCTGTTCGTCCAGGAGGTGGTACCCGGCGAAAAGGCGCGCGACGGCAACATGGTGGTGCCGATCGACATCCTGAAGCCGGTGCTCGACGAAATGGTGACGACCGGGCGCGCCCGGCGCATGCGGCGGCCGTGGCTCGGCGTGTTCACCGCCGAGGCCGTCGGCAAGGTGGTGGTCGCCGGCATGTGGCAGGGCGGCCCGGCCGAAAATGCAGGGCTCGAGATCGGCGATCTGATCCTCGAGGTTGACGGCCTGCCGGTCACCGGCATGGCGGCGATGTTGCGCCGCCTGTGGTCGTTGGGCGAAGCCGGAGTCGAGGTACCGCTGGTCGTGTTCCGAGACCGCCAGATCCTGGAGATCACGGTGCGGTCGGCCAGCCGCTCGGACTTCTACAAGGCGCCGCGGATGCACTGAGCCGGCGGCGCGGATGGAAAAGGTTGCCGTGAGCGAACGCTCGTTGTTGATCCTGCCCGGGATGTTCGTCCGCCATCCGACCGAGCACCGGCTCGGGCTGGGGCGGGTGCAGACCGTGGTTGGCTCGAAGATCACCGTCAATTTCGAGAACGCCGGCAAGATCATCATCAATGGCGACGTCATAGAGCTGCAAATCGTCTCGCCAAACGAGTGACCCTGCGCGCCGGTGTCGGTCAAGCATTAATCATTTCATATCGTAGATTGCTTGATATTCGAATTATCGATATTATTTTCGTCTGCCGGCGGGGTTCCAACGAGGTCCGCCGGCGATGTTTGTCTCTTCTGCGTTTCCGAGGCTTCCATGGACATCGGGCTCGCCCGCACCTTCCTCGCCATCGCCGACGCCGGCAACTTCGTCAAGGCCGCCGAGCGACTGAACATCACCCAATCGACGGTCAGCGCCCGGGTGAAGCTGCTGGAAAGCCTGCTCGGCCAGGCACTGTTCGTGCGCTCCAAGTCCGGCGCCGTGCTGACGCCGTCGGGGGTGCAGTTCCGGCGCTTCGCCGAGAAGCTGGTGCAGACGTGGGAGCACGCCAAGCAGGAGGTCGGGCTGGCCGACGAGTTCCACGCCCTGTTGACGGTCGGCGTCGAGTTCACGCTGTGGGAGCGGCTGTTGGTACGCTGGCTGCCGTGGGTGCGGGCCGCCATTCCAGACACCGCGATTCGCGCCGACGTCGGCTCCTCGAGCTACCTGACGCGCCAGCTCGTCGATGGTTTGCTCGATCTATCAATAACTTACACGCCCCAGTACCGGACTGGTGTGGTGATCGAGAAGCTGATGGACGAGCACCTGATGCTGGTGTCGACCGACCTCAAGACCAAGGCGCCGTGGGAGCCGGGATACATCTTCGTCGACTGGGGACCGGAGTTCCGCAATGAGCACATGGCGACGTTCCCGACTCAACAATCGCCAGTCATCTCGGTCACCTATGGGCCGCTGGCGTTGCAGCACATCCTCGCCAACGGCGGTTCCGCCTATCTGCCGCATCGCATCGTCGCCCGCATGCTAAAAGACGGCCGCCTCTACGACATCGCCAAAGCGCCGCGCTTCACCCGCCCGGTCTATGTCGCCTACGTCGGCGGCGAGGGCGACGAGCGCTTCAAGACCGCGATCCAGGGCCTGCGCCTGGTGGCGGCGCAGGAAGAGGCGGATGAAAAGACCGTCAACTGAGGGCGCCCCCCTACGGGCCGACGGCCGGAAACGGCTTATTCGATATGCGAATTGAAACGACGATTATATTCCAATTATTGCATGACCGGCGCCGGTGTATACGGGACCACCGTTCGACCTCGGACGCCGACCCATTGAGCAAGGACCCACCACGATGACCAACCCAGACAAGCCCACTCCCGGCAAGCCTACCCCCGGCAAGCCGGCTCCCGGCAGGCCGACGCCGGGCAAGTTCGATCGCGACAAGTTCGCGCCGCCGTTCCGAGGCCGGCCAATCCCGGTGTCGGGCCCATCCCGCAACACGCCCCGCCGCCCGGCGAAGTAGCGCCGCGCCACTGCCGGTCAGTCGCCGGCCAGCTCCGCCTCGAGGATTTTCCGCAA
>DASWGT010000225.1:0-1790 GCA_036393575.1 Rhodospirillales bacterium
TCGAGGCGCTCGACGGGCTGATGCCGGCGACGCTGCGCGTCTTCCGGACGGCGGATATCGGCGACGCCAAGGCGTGGCTGGCCGCCTGAGGCCTCACTGGCTGGCGAGTTGCGTGGCGAGTTCCTCGAACAGACCCGCGAATGCCACCTTGGCCTTGCCGGGGTGCTTGACCGCAGTGGCCTCGGCGACGTTGCCGGGGTCGCCGGCGACGATCAGGGCGACCATCCCCATCCCGTAGTGCGGCACGCATTTGACGCCGTAGACGCCGGGCGTGTCGAACACCACCGTGAGTTCCTGATTCATCTTGCCGGCGAACGGCGCGGCGCCCTCCGGCACCATGCCCTTGATCGACACGGCGTCGTGGCCCTTGTCGGTCGGCACGAACGTCACGCTGTCGCCGGGTTCGACCTGAAGGAAGGCCGGCTCGAACACCATGGCGCCGGCGACGCCCTTGTTGAGCATCTTCACTTCGTAGTCGGCGGCCTGTGCGGCTGCGAGCGGCATGGCGAGCGCGGCCGCGAGCCCGACCACCCAGAGTCTCGGTTTCATCTTCTTCATCTCCTCGGTTCCCCGAACGCGGGCTTCCCGGCTTCGGCGTGAGGCGTCTCTACCTGACTTCCAGATGGGGCGATTTGCGCCAGCGCAAAAGCCGGCGACCCGGCGTGGACGGAATGTCGCAGCCGGATTTGCGCTGGCGCAAATCGCGGCGCCGGCAATCGCGGCACCGTGCTCGCAATACGCGGGGCGATTTGCCGCCGCCGATGCTTCAAGGAGACCGACATGATGAACAAACAGACACGGCGCGCGATGGTGGCGGCCACGATGCTATCGGTGCTGCTGATCGCGCCCGCAGCGCTCGCCGACACGGCGACCAGCCCCGGAATCCACCCGGTCGAGCGCGGTACGCCCGAGGCTCCGGTCAGCATCGTGCGCCTGCCGACCGACCTGCCGCCGCCGATCGCGCGCAGCGGACCGGAGCGGGTCGTCGTCGACCTCGAAACCGTCGAGGTCTACGGCCAGATCGACGAGAACACGGCCTATCACTACTGGACGTTCGGCGGGAAAGTGCCAGGCCCGTTCGTTCGCGTCCGCGTCGGCGACACGGTCGAGGTCAGGCTGACCAACGCCGAGGACTCGTGGATGATGCACAACGTCGATTTCCACGCGGTCACGGGTCCCGGCGGCGGCGCGGTCGCGACGGAGGCCGCGCCCGGCGAAAGCAAGGGCTTCACCTTCAAGGCGCTGAACCCCGGCCTTTACGTCTATCACTGCGCGGTGCCGCCGGTGGCGCACCACATCTCGGCCGGCATGTACGGCCTGATCCTGGTCGAGCCCGAAGGCGGCCTCGAGCCGGTCGATCATGAGTTCTACGTGATGCAGGGCGAGATCTTCACCGAGGAGCCGTTCGGCTCGACGGGCGAGGTGTTCGACAGCTACGACAAGCTCCTCAACGAGACGCCGGAGTACTACGTCTTCAACGGCGCCGTCGGCGGCCTCTCGGCGCAGCATCCGCTGACGGCAAGCGTCGGCGAGACGGTACGCATCTTCTTCGGCGTCGGCGGGCCGAACGCCACGTCGTCCTTCCACGTGATCGGCGAGATCTTCGACAAGGTCTATCCGATGGCCTCGCTGACCGCACCGCCGCTGACCGACGTGCAGACGATCACCGTGCCGCCGGGCGGCGCGGCGATGGTCGAATTCAAGCTGGAGGTCCCCGGCAACTACATCCTTGTCGATCACGCCCTGTCGCGGGCGCTCCGCGGCCTCGTCGGCGTGCTCAAGGTGGACGG
>DASWGT010000226.1:0-9162 GCA_036393575.1 Rhodospirillales bacterium
CAGGCCGAGGTGCGAGTGCATCCAATGAGTGCCGGGCCGCTCGAGCGGGAAGTCGTAGTCGTAGCTCTTTCCCGCCGCCAGGGCGGGCTGCGACAGGCCGGGCACGCCGTCCTGCTGCCACGGCGGGGTCAGGCCGTGCCAGTGGATCAGCGTCGCCTCGCCGGCGCGGTTTTCGAGGCGGACACGGAAGCGCCGTCCGGCTTCGGCGTGAAGGCCGCGAGTGCCGTCGGACTGCACGATGTCGAACATTTCGGCGGATTTGCCGAGGACTTGGATCGGCCGCCTGACGACGCTGAGCGTCGTCGCGGCGTCGCCGGCGGCGCGGGCGGCGCCGGGGAAAAGCAGCGACGGCACGGCGCCGAAACCGGCGGTGGCGGCGGTGGCGGCGAGGAAATGGCGACGGGAAAGATTCATGGCATGGCTCGATGTTCAAAAAAACTGTACGGCCGGCGGTTGTCCGCCGGCGGGTTCGACGCACGCCAACGAGTGTCGTCGGACCTTATGCGAGGGACTTGGGAGGCCTGCGGCGCACAGCGGCAATCGCGCCGCGAGGGGCTCCGACGACGACGATCAACGCCGCGCCGCCTTCCGCCGCCAGCCATTCGCAGGTTTGCGCAGCCGCGATCCAGGAATGGCATCCGCTGGCAACGGTACAGGAATCGGCGCCGGCGTGATCCGTATCGCCGGCGGTGCCATCGGCGAGATCGGTCGTTTCGATCGACGCCACGGCTTGGCTGACGTGCTCGGCCGCGTGGGCGTGCGTATTGTGCAACATGCCGGCAGCCGTCACGGCCACGCACAACATCATTGCCATCGCGCGCGCCAGCCCGGATCGATGCCGAAGGCCGCCGCAGCGGTTGTTGGTGGCGCTCACCGAATCCCTTCGATCGTTGACGTTACAAAGACTGAAGCGGGGCCTTCCGATCCTGCTCCGGCCTTATCTACGCTTTAAATCTGGACGGAATCCTTGACGCCGGTCAAGCAACCGTTCCAGCGCCGCGGCGGGCCGCGCCGATCAGCCGCCGTAGGCCTTGTCCTTCTTCGCCGTCGGCCAGTTATGGGTTTCGCCCTGGGCGTGCCGGCACCAGCCGTAGAGCGCGTCGTAGACGAGGATGCCGTGCTCGAGCATCTCGGCGTCGTCGGCGCAACTGGCCGACAGCCCGAGCGACACGGCGAGCAGGCCGGCGCACTGGGGCGCCATGTCGAGGCGCGCGGTGTCGGCGCCGCGGATGATCACCGCCAACTGGTCGAGCGCCAGATCGCGCACTTGGAACTTGTCCAGGAACGCGTCGAAGCTGCACAGCTCACCGACGTGAGAGAACTCGATGTCGGGATCTGGGATGTCGAACGGCACCGCGCCGAGCTCGACGGCGGCGGCCTTCACCTGGTCCGGCGCGACATAGTAGATGGCGGCGTCGCGGTCGACGAAGCGGCGGATGAACCACGGGCAGGCGATGCGGTCGACCTTCGGCCGCTCGCGGGTGACCCAGCGGCTCGGCCGGTCGGCCGGCGTCCACTGCGTCTTGGCGACGGTAATGCCGCCGGCGTCGCGGTAGCCTTCGATGCCGCCCTCCAGATAACGGGCCTTGACGCCGGCGGCGGCGAGCAGCGCGCAGGCGGCCTGGCTCACCTGGTGGCCGTGCACGCAATAGACGACCACCTCGCGGCCCGGCGCCAGCTCGCGCGCCCACTGGTCGGCGGCGCGGTGATCGCGCCAGCAGGCCGTCGGGATAAGGTCGGTCGCCTCGGCATAGACCTGCTCGCGCCGTACGTCGACGATCAGCGGACAATTGGCGGCGCCGATGCGCGCCTTGAGTTGTTCGGGAGAAATCGTGTTCTGGGAAACGCCCATGGGCTCAACCCTCCTTGCCTTCAGGAGCGTCAAGCAGTGCTTGGGCGATAACGCCTTGGAGAAGCCGGGAGACCGCTGTTACCCCGACGGCGGCGATCATACGCCAACGCCCGTTCGACGGCAACGTCCCTAATTCGTTGATTCATTGGATTTTGTTGATCGACAAGGCGGCGGCTAGCCCGGCCTTTTCATCGCCACAATCATACCCGATATTGAGGAGTCGAAGGCCGACGGCCGACCGGGGACACATACGCGAGGAGGACTTTCATGCATTGGTTTCTGGGGATCGCCACGGCGCTGCTGCTGATCGCCGGGCCGGCGCAAGCGACGGGCGTCAGCGTCCAGGCGTATCCGGTACCCTCCGGCGCGCATCCGCACGACGTGGCGCCGGCGCCGGACGGCACCGTGTGGTATACCGCCCAGCGCCAGGGCGCGCTCGGCCGGCTCGATCCCAAGACCGGCAAGACGGAGCACGTGCCGCTCGGCGATGGATCGCAGCCGCACGGCGTCGTCGTCGGCGCCGATGGCTTGGCCTGGGTCACCGACAGCGGCCTCAACGCCATGGTGTCGGTGGATCCGAAGACGCTGAAGGTGACGGTGTATCCGTTGCCCGGCAGTTCCGGCTACGCCAACATGAACACGCCGGCCATCGACGCCAAGGGCCTGGTGTGGTTCACCGGTCAGAGCGGCGTCTACGGCCGCGTCGATCCGAAGACTAGCGAGGTCAAGGTGTTCAAGGCGCCGCGCGGTCGCGGGCCTTACGGCATGGACCGCACGCCCGACGGCGTCGTCTGGTTCTCGTCGCTGGCCGGCTCCTACATCGCCCGCGTCGACAGCTTGACCGGCAAGGCCGAGGTGTTCGATCCGCCGACCAAGGATGCCGGGGTGCGCCGAGTATGGTCGGATTCCAAGGGCATGCTGTGGGGCAGCCACTGGAACACCGGCCAGCTGTCGCGCTTCGACCCGAAGACCAAGCAGTGGAAGGAATGGAAGCTGCCGGGCGACGACCCGGCCGCCTATGCCGTCTATGTCGACGACAAGGACATGGTGTGGGTCAGCGATTTCGGCGCCAACGCCATGGTGCGGTTCAATCCGAAGACGGAAAAGTTCGAGACGTTCAAGATCCCGCGCCGGGGCGCCTCGGTGCGCCAGATCCTCGGCCGCAAGGGCGAGGTGTGGACGCCCGAATCGGGCACCGACCACCTGACCGTCTACCGCTACGACTGAGACCCGGACCCTTCGGCCGCGGTCGGCCGCGATTTGGCCGGTCGCTCCCCCATCGCGCCCATGGGCGAAAAGTAGTAGGGGAAGCGGCCGCGTTTCGATTCGTCGACGATCAGGCGGTGGCGGATCGGCGGATACGCCCGCGACGCGCAGTCCAGCCGTTCGCAAAGGCGGCAGTGGGTGCCGATCGGCGTCGCCGCTTGGCGGTTCTTGAGGTCCATGCCCTCGGCGTAGACGAGCTGCTTGGCGTGGCCCACTTCGCATCCCAAACCAATGGCGAGTTCCTGGGCCGGCGTGCGGTAACCGCCGAGGGTCTTTGTCACCGTCCGGGCCAAGCAGAAATACATGCTGCCGTCCGGCATCTCGGCGATCTGGGTATGAATCACCCCCGGCGTCCGGAAGGCGTCGTGAACGACCCATAGGGGACAGGCGCCACCGGAACGCGCGAATTGCAGGCCCGTGGCGCTGAAGCGCTTGGAGACGTTACCGGCCTTGTCGACGCGGATCAGGAAGAACGGCACGCCCTTGGCGCCGGACCGCTGCAGGGTGGTAAGGCGGTGACAGACCTGCTCGAAGCTGGCGCCAAAGCGCTGCCGGAGCACGTCGATGTCGAAGCGCACGGCGCGCGCGGCATCGAGAAATCGGTCGTAGGGCATCATCACCGCGCCGGCGAAGTAATTGATCAAGCCGACGCGGGCAAGCGAACGGGCATCGTCGGTGGCGAAGGCCTGGGCGGCGGTGATCCTGTCGATGGCCCCGGTGTGCTGCAGAAGGCCGATCTGGCAGGCCAACTGAAAGGTGCGACCAGACGGCGCCAACATTTCCGACAGCAGGACGCGGCGGTTGTGACGGTCATAGCGGCGCAGCGTGCTGCCCATGACGTCGACCGGCACCAGCTTGATCTTGAGCGAATGTACCCGACTCAGATGGTCGGCCAGCCGGCTGGATAGGTCGTCGATCTCAAGTCCGGCGTCGGCCCACAGTTCCTCGGCCAGGACCTCCAGTTCGGGGAAGTGATTGGCATGGGCATGGAAAAAATCCTGCACCTCCTCGAGTGGGAAGACGGAGCCCCGCAAAAGCTGCAGGCTGTCGTCGCCGGCCATGCGCTCGCCGAGAGCGATCAGGTCGGCGCGGGCGGCGCGATAGGCGCCGTGCAGCTCGATCACCGCCTGGGCGAGGGTCGGCGAATCGCCGGCAAAATCGCGCACGTCCTGTGTGCTGATGTCGTGGCCCTCGAACACCGGGTCGCCGAACGCCTCCTTCAGGCCGGCGAACAGTCTCGCCTCGGCGTTCTCGGCGAAGCTCTGCAGGTCGACGTCGAAGGTCCGCCCCAAACTGAGCAGCAGGGAAACGGTCACCGGCCGGTGGTTGTGTTCGATCAGATTGAGATAGCTGGGCGAAATATCGAGCTGCTCGGCCATCTCGGCCTGGGTCAGGTTGTGCTCCCGCCTGAGGCGGCGCACCTTGTGACCCAGCATTGTCTTCCCTTCCATGGGCGGACTCCCTTGCGCTGACAACTCCCGACGCTATCCTCCCGCCACGGATTGTTACAAAATTTACATTTTTTCAAATAATTAAACGCAAAAATTACACAAATACTATTTTACTTTCAATATGTTATTTAAATCCGGCATTTTGTCAATAAAATAGTGTGGCGTTGTGCGGCGCGGAATCCCGAGCCCATGCCGAAACCAAGGGGCGGATGCGCCGCCGCGCTGGACAGGAAAGGATCGACACATGGCACCCCTCGACCAACACGGACGCGACGGCCGCAGCCGTCCGGACGACCAGGACATTCACGCCCGCCGCTTCGACGGCATCCGCCGCGACTACACGCCTGAGGACGTGGAGCGCCTCGCCGGCACGGTCCGGATCGATTACACCCTCGCCGAGCGCGGGGCGCGCCGGCTGTGGGAGCTCCTGCATCGCCGCGACTTCGTGCCGTCGCTGGGCGCGCTGACCGGCAACCAGGCTATGCAGATGGTCAAGGCCGGCCTGGAAGCGATCTATCTCTCGGGCTGGCAGGTGGCGGCCGACGCCAACCTGGGCGGCCACATGTACCCGGATCAGAGCCTCTATCCGGCGAACTCGGTGCCGATGGTCGTCAAGCGAATCAACCAGGCTCTGCAGCGCGCCGATCAAATCCACCACTTGGAGGGCGACGACTCGGTAGACTGGTTCGTGCCGATCGTCGCCGACGCCGAGGCCGGATTCGGAGGACCGCTCAACGCCTTCGAGCTGATGAAGGGAATGATCGAGGCCGGCGCCGCCGGCGTCCACTTCGAGGACCAGCTGGCGTCGGAGAAGAAGTGCGGCCACCTGGGCGGCAAGGTGTTGGTGCCGATTCGCAGCTTCGTGCGCATCCTCAACGCGGCGCGACTGGCTGCCGACGTCTGCGGGACGACGACGTTGCTGATGGCGCGGACCGATGCCGAGAGCGCGCAACTGATCACCAGCGACATCGACGACCGCGACCATCCCTTCATCGACCGCAGCGCGCGCACGCCGGAAGGTTTCTACCGGGTTAGGAAGGGGATCGGGGTCGATTATTGCATCGCCCGCGGCCTGGTCTATGCGCCCTACGCCGATTTGTTGTGGTGGGAAACCTCGAAACCCAACCTCGTCGACGCGAAGCGGTTCGCCGAAGCGATCCACAAGGAGTTCCCGGGCAAGCTGCTAGCCTACAACTGCTCGCCGTCGTTCAATTGGCAGGCCAACCTGGACGCGGCCACCATCGACAAGTTCCAGCGCGAGCTCGGCGCCATGGGCTACAAGTACCAGTTCGTGACGCTCGCCGGCTTCCACAGCCTCAACTACTCGGCCTTCGACCTCGCCCGGCGTTTCAAGGAACGGGGGATGGTGGCCTATTCGGAGCTGCAGCAGGCCGAATTCGCCGCGGAAGCCGACGGTTACACCGCCACCCGCCATCAGCGCGAGGTCGGCACCGGCTATTTCGACGCGGTCGCGGTTGCCGCGGCAGGCGGCCAGGCGTCAACGACGGCGATGGCCGAATCGACCGAAACAGCTCAATTTGAAACGGCGGCGCACTCCCGCCCGGCGGCGGAATAATTTGACAGACGCGGAAGGAGACCCAACGATGAGTACGAAATATTGGATCGTCGGCGGTGAATACACCAATACGGACTTCAGCAAGCTCGTCAATGGAACGGAACAGGTCAAAGGGCCTTACCTGGACCACGATACCGCCGTGCAGGCGTGGCGACGGCTCACGTCCGAGACTCGTCATCAATGCCTGTCGCGGTTTACCGTCGCGGAGGAGGTCGAACGCCACTAGGCGGCGACAGCGGCGGGCCTTGGGGAGAGGGCTCGCCGCGCTCCTCCTCTCGTTCCTGGCGGCGTTTCCCGCCGCCGCCGAGCCCTCGGCGGAGGCCGCGTGGGCGGCGTTCGCCAGGCCGGGTACGGTCGCCTTGATGCGGCACGCCTACGCGCCGGGCACCGGCGACCCGCAGGGCTTCCGCCTCGACGACTGCACCACCCAGCGCAACCTCAACGACGAGGGCCGAGCGCAAGCCAAGGCCACCGGCGACACCATCCGCAGGCGCGGTATCCGCGTCGACCGCGTGCTGTCGAGCCCGTGGTGCCGGTGCAAGGAGACGGCGGCGCTCTTGAAGTTCGGGCCGGTCGAGGAGCAACCGTTTCTGCAATCAGTGCACGCCGCTCCCGACCAGGAAGGCCCGCGCACCCGGGCGCTGAAGGCGTTCATCGCCGGGCTGCCCAAGGACAAAAAGGTGTTCATCGTCACCCACCAGTTCAACATCCGGGCGCTGGTCGGCCGGCCGACGGATTCCGGCGCCATGGTCATCGTCGAGCCGACCGCCGACGGCGGCGTGAATTACTTGGGGAGCATCCGCGCCGAGGCGAAGTAGGCGGCCGGCGGCGATTGGGCAGGATGTCCGAATGGCGGCGTGCCGCCGTCGTTAATAAAGCTTGACATCGGGCCCCATTAGGCCCATTTACCCGCCACGACAGAACAACAATAACAAAGTTTCTCGCGATCGCGCGATGCGTCGGCCGGCCTTTTTGGCGGCGCCTTCATCCCGAGACATTTCCCCAAAAACCCGTTTGCTCCAAGCGCGTGGAAGCCAGCGACACGCCAGGATGGCGTCCCGGTCCCATTGCGGACCGGCACCCTCCGGCGCGAAAGGATACTTACGAAGTGACTAATAACAACAACACGACCAACAACACGAACAACGACACGACCTCTTTCAACAGCCTCGGCGTCGCCGAGCCGCTTTGCCGCGCGCTCGCCGCCGAGAACTACACCCGCCCGACGCCGATCCAGGCGCGGGCCATCCCGCCCTTGCTCGCCGGCAGGGACGTGGTCGGCATCGCCCAGACGGGCACCGGCAAGACCGCGGCCTTTGCCCTGCCGATGCTGCAGATTCTCTCGAGCCAACGCGAGCCGGTCGCCGCCCGCGGCGTGCGCGCGCTGATCCTGGCACCGACCCGCGAGCTGGCGTTGCAGATCGGCGAATCGGTCAGGACCTATGGGCGGCATCTCAACCTCCGCCTCGCCGTCGTTCTCGGCGGCGTCGGCCAGCGGCCGCAGGTCAACGCCCTCGCCCGCGGCGTCGACATCCTGATCGCCACCCCGGGCCGCCTGCTCGACTTGGCAAGCCAGGGCCACGTGCGGCTCGACAAGGTGTCATTCCTCGTCCTCGACGAGGCCGACCGCATGCTCGACATGGGCTTCATCCGCGACGTGCGCCGCATCGTCCAGGCGACGCCGAAGGCGCGGCAGTCGCTGCTGTTCTCGGCGACCATGCCGGCCGAGGTGGCGCGGCTCGCGTCCGACATGCTGCGCGATCCCGCGCGTATCGAGGTGTCGCCGCAGGCGATGACCGTAGACAAGGTCGACCAGCGGGTTTTCCACGTCAGGACCGCCGACAAGCGGGCGCTGCTGACGGGCCTGCTGCAGGACCGCCGATTGGCCCGGGTCATCGTCTTCACCCGCACCAAGCACGGCGCCAACCGGCTCAACAAGCAGCTGCTGGCCGCCGGCGTCTCTGCCGAGGCGATCCACGGCAACAAGTCGCAGAACGCCCGCCAGCGCGCGCTCGAGATGTTCAAGACCGGCCGCACCCGGGTGCTGGTGGCGACCGACGTGGCGGCGCGCGGCATCGACGTCGACGGCGTTACCCACGTCGTCAACTACGAGCTGCCGAACGTGCCGGAAAGCTACGTGCACCGCATCGGCCGCACCGCGCGAGCGGGCGCCGGCGGCGTCGCGTTGTCGTTCTGCGACCCCGACGAGCGCGCCTATCTCAGCGACATCGAAAGGCTGACCCGGCGCAGGCTGGCGGTCGCCAACCACCCGCGGGCCGGTCACGGCCACGACGCGACACCGGCGCCGATCGCGCCCGCGGCGCAACCGCAACGCGGCAATTCGAAGCGGCGCTGGCGTTCCGGTCGCCGTCATCGGCGCCAAGCGGCCTGAGTTGAAGGCCCGTAACGCATCAGCGCGACGGGCCTTTTCGCTTCTCTCGCGGGGAAGTGGCGGCGGGATCACCCCGCCACCGGCAGCACCAGGCGAAGCCACGGGTAGGCGGCGGCGAGGCTGAGCAACGTCGCCGGCACGCCGGTTCGGGCGTAGTCGGCGAATGACACCGCCACGCCTTCCCGCCCGGCGCGCTCGACGGCGATGATGTTGGCGATCGAGCCGACGATCAGGAAATTGCCGCTGAGCGTGCTGAACAGGGCGAGCGCGTAGAACGCATCGCGGCCAAAATCCACGCCCAGCGACAAAAGCAGCGTCACCAGCGGCACGTTGCCGATGGTATTGCTGCCGGCGAGCGAAACCGCCAGCAACGGTCCCAGGTCGCGAAGATCGAAGCCGACCGAGCGCAGCCGGGTAATCGCGTCGCCGGCTAGAGGTGTCTTCGACAGCGCGCCGGTAACAATGAACAGCGCCGCGAACAGCAACAACAGGTGCCAATCGACCATGCTCATCATCTTGCGGGTGCTGTGGCGCCGGCTGAGCAGCAGCGCGCCGGCGATGGCGAGCGCCCACGGCACCGGGTCGGCGCTCAAGGTGAAGACGACGATCATCGCCGCCGCCGCGG
>DASWGT010000227.1:0-4382 GCA_036393575.1 Rhodospirillales bacterium
TGCGCGGCGGCCGGAAATGCCGACGACAAGGCGACCGCGCTGGCGGTCGCCAGTAGTGTTGCTCTCATGATAGGAATCTCCCCTGTTCCCGGCGGCCGCAGGAACGCCAAGGCTCCGTCCAAGGCTCGCGGCCCCTCAGGATCAGAGTTTGCCTCGCGGTTTCGACCATCGCAAATACAAAAAACAGAAGCCTAACATCGGAAAAACCGATTGATCATTGTCCGCCCGGCGGCAGGATGACGTCCAAAAACCGCCGTGCCGACTCCGCCAGCCGCGATCCCCGTCGCCAGACGACGCCGACCCGAACCGGCGGCAACGGTTCGATCATTGGCCGCGCCTCGATGCGATCGCCCTCCAGCGACCACGGCCGGTAGACCAGGTCGGGCAGGACCGCGATACCGGCGCCGGTGGCGACGAGGCTGCGCACGGCCTCCACCGAGCGCGTGCGAAAGGCGACGGTCGGCCGGAGACCGCGATCGTGCCAGAACGCCTCCACCGTCTCGTGGATTTCGTCGAGTGCCAGCATGATGTGACGTTCGGCGGCGACGTCGGCGAGGCTGACGGCCTTGGCGCCGGCAAGCGGATGGCCGAGCGGCAGCCACAGCCGATAGGCCGACTCTTCGATGGTGCGGGCTTCCAGCGCCGCCGGCTCGCGCAGGCGCGACACGACCATCACGGCGACATCCAGTTCGCCGTTGATGAGCAGATGCTCGAGGTACTCGGAGCTGTCCTCGAAAGCGTCGACGGCGACCGCCGGGAAGGCGCGGCGGAAGCGGGCAAGCAGGTCGGCGAGAATGTAGCCGGCGACGACCGACGATGCGCCGAGGTGCAGTTCGCCGGCCGGCGAGTCGTCGGCCGGCAGCGTCCGCCGCGCGTCGGCCACTGCTTCGAGAATACGGCCGGCGTGGCGGAGGAACATCTGGCCGCGATGGGTCAGCGACACGCCGCGGCCGGTGCGCTCCAGAAGGGCGGCGCCGAGATCGCTTTCCAGATCCTTGACGGCTTCGGTGACAGCGGATTGCGATACCGACAGCTGGCGCGCGGCGCGCGAAATCGAGCTTGCCTCGGCGACGGCGACGAAATATCGGATCTGGCGAAGGGTAAAACTCATTCGTGACAGGTGCCCCGCCCGGGGATCGGTCGTCCAGCCTAAGCCAGCCGTGTGGCCGCGGCTATCCGGCGGCGCGGGCCCCCGGCGCCGCCGTGCTGCCGCGGACGATCAGCTCGAAACCCAGGTCGATCCGTTTCTCGCGCGGCCGTTCGCCGGAACCCCTGACAATCTCCATTACGATCTCGGCCGAGCGCCGTCCCATCTCATAGCGCGGCGTGGCCACCGTGGTCAGCGTTGGATAGGCGGTGGCCGAGAATTCGAGGTCGTTGAAGCCGACAATCGACATTTCCTCGGGGACGCGAATGCCGCGCCGATGGCATTCGAACATGGCGCCCAGGGCGAGGTTGTCATTGCCGGCAAAGACCGCCGTCATGTCAGGTTGCCGCTCGCGAAGTTCACCGAGCAACTGGGCGCCGAACGGAAAGCTGGAGGCGCCCTCGACCGATATGGCGTGCGGCTCGGCCCCGAACTCGGCAATCGCGTCATAGTAACCCGCGAGGCGTTGGATGGCGCGCGCGTCGAGAGGCACCGAAATCTGCCCGATGACGCGGTGGCCGAGGTCGAGCAGGTGCCGCGTCGCAGCGTACCCGGCGCCGCGGTGGGATAGCCCGATATTGATGTCGATCGGATCGTCGGTGGTCTCCATCGTCTGGACGACGGGAACGCCGGCCTGGCGCAAGTAACGGCGGGCCCGCTCGGTCTGGTCGACACCGGCGAGGATCATGGCTTCGGGGTGCTGGCCGAGCAGGGTTGCGATGGCGCGCTCCTCAGCCCCTTGCAGATAACGCGAGTTGAGCACCAGCACTTGAAATCCGCCGGGTACCAGAATGTCGTGAAGGCCGCGCAGGTAGTCGCCGAAGACGCCGTTGGTGAACGACGGCACGACCACGCCGATGGTGCCGGTGCGCGCCGAGGCAAGCGCGCTCGCCAGCTGATTGGGGACATAGGCGAGGTCGTGGACAGCGCTCTCGACGCGCTGGCGGAGGTCGGAGGAGACCATTTCCGGCTTGCGCAAAACCCGCGACACCGTCACGGCGCTGACGCCGGCGCGCGCGGCAACATCGCTCAAGGTCGTGCGGCGGCGTCGGTCATCGAGATCGGTCATCTTCGTCGCCTTACTGGTCGTGTCGATCCGAGGTGTCCCCGAGCAACGCTACACCACCGGGACCGAGCGCGGGCTCAGTCTTCCGTACATTGACAGCGCTTTCATCCTATCTTAAAGCTCATCGCGGCACGAGGGCGGATAAGAAAATCGTCGGTGAGGCAGAGCGCGTTTGCTGTTGCGATCTGCCGACCAAAACTGCCGCGTGCTTGCCACAGGTTTTTTTGAAGTTGGTCTCCAGGGAGGAACCAGTATGAGATCGCAATCCTATCTCCGCCGTTGCGCAAGTGTCGGTGCCATCGCCGGCGCCGCCTTCGCTTTCGCCACGGCCGCCATGGCGGAAGGGCCTGCCATTGTTTCGGGTCCGGGCGCCGACCCGGAATGCTTCCGGCCGCAGTCGGCGGATACCAAATACTTCCAATGGCCCGCCAAGGAAGGGCCCTACAGCATCGCGCTCGTCAACGGCTTCATCGCCAACGATTGGCGCGTGCAGATGATCCGCGTCGCCAAGGCGTACGCCGAGCAGGCGAGCGTCGCGGCCGACATCGAGGAGTTCAAGGTCGTTTCGGTCGGCGAGGACATCGCCGCGCAGATCGCGGCGGCGAACAACTTCATCGATCAGGGCTTCGATGCCGTCATCATCAACGCCAACAACACGGCCGCCTTCGGCGCGGTCGTCAGGAAGGCCAACGACGCGGGCGTCGTCCTCTTGTCCTTCGACAACGTGATCGACAGCGACGAGCAGATCGCCATCAACGTCGATCAGAAGGGCCTCGGCGTCATGGCGGGCGAGTTCCTGCTCGCCCAGACGACGGCCGATCCGGCCAAGTTCCTGCACGTGCGCGGTCCGGCCGGTCAGCCGGTCGATGTTGCCCGCAACGAGGGCTTCCATGAGGCCATCGATGCGTCCGGCCGCACGGTTGAGGTCATCGACGTGGTCGGCAACTGGGCCCCTGGCGATGCCCAGAAGGTCACCGCCGACGCGATCGCCGCCGGCAACGTGTTCGACGGCATCTACGTGCAGGGCGGCTCGCAGGGCACGGCCACGGCCATGCTCGACGCCGGCAAGTTCGTCGTGCCGATCACCGGCGAGACCGAGAACGGTTTCCGCATGATCTGCAATGAAAAGGGCCTCACCTGCCAGTCCGGCGGCACCGGCCCCGCCCAGTCGTCGGTGACGGTCAAGACAGCCATCGCGGCGCTCAAGGGCGAGAAAATTCCGCAGGAAATCGCGCTGCCGACCTCGATCTCCTACTCGCCGTTCGAGGTGGGTGTCGACGTCTTCCCGGATCTTGCCGGCAGCTTCTTCGCCGGCAACAACTTCGAAGCCTGCAACATCGGCTTCACCGCCGAGGAAATTGCCGCGCAGACCGGCGACAACAACTAATCTCCTGTAACCACGCTGGCGCCACGGGTGTATAACCCGTGGCGCCGTTTTTGTTCCGGGGGGAGGCAGACGCGATGGACGGGAGCACTGCGCCCCTCTTACGCATGGAGGGAATCTCCAAGCACTACGGGGGCGTGCGCGCGCTCGAGGATGTCAGTTTCGCGTGCGACAGGGGCAAGATTCACGCGCTCCTCGGCGAAAACGGCGCGGGCAAGTCGACTTTGATCAAGGTTCTGGCCGGTGTGGTGCAACCCGACGCCGGCTCCATCGCTCTCGATGGCAATCCCGTTTCGTTTGCCAGCCCGGCGGCGGCCAACGATGCCGGCATCGCATGCATTTTTCAGGAGTTGTCGCTGCTCCCCGACCTCAGCGTCGCCGACAACATCGCGATCACGCGTCCGCCTCAGCACTTCGGGCTGATCGACAAGCGGGAACAGCGGCGGCTGGCGGAGAAGGCGCTCGCCCGCGTGGGTGGCGAGGATATCCATCCGCTGGCGCCGGTCGGCGATCTGCCGCTGTCGCGCCGGCAGATGGTCGAGATCGCCAAGGCGCTTGCCCGCGACCCGAAGATTCTCATCCTCGACGAGGCCACGTCGGCGCTGACCGCAGCCGATGTCGCCAAAGTCTTCAAGATGCTCAAGCAGCTCCGCACCGACGGGCTGGCAGTCATCTACATCTCGCACCGGATGCATGAGATCGCCGAACTCGCCGACGAATGCACGGTCTATCGGAACGGTCGCCACGTCGCCACGTTCGCCGCCGGCACGAAGAGCGACGACGCC
>DASWGT010000228.1:0-7220 GCA_036393575.1 Rhodospirillales bacterium
GCGGCGTGGATGTCGCGGCCTTTCGGCTTCGCCGGCAGCGCGTCGAGCTGCAGCGGCAGTTGCACGATCATGCCCTGGGCGAAGCGGCCGACGCTCGGCACGAACAGCGGCCGGCGGGTCAGACGCCCGTGGGCCTGGATCTCGTCGACGTGCTTGTGCTCGAGCCCGAGCCCATAGACCCGGAACGGCGCCTCGGTGTAGTCGGCGGCGCCCTTGTCCTCGTAGCTGGCGATCATCCTGCGGCCGCCGCCGGAATAGCCGGAGACGGCGTTGATGGTCACCGGATGGTCGGCCGGCAGCAGCCCGGCCGTCACCAAAGGATGAATCATGGCGACCGAGGCGAGCGCGTAGCAGCCCGGGTTGGCGACCCGCTTCGCCGTGGCGATCCGCGCCCCCTGCCCTGCGTCCAGCTCCGCCATGCCGTAGACCCAGCCCGCGGCGGTGCGATGCGCCGTCGAGGCGTCGATGACGCGGGTTTTCGGATTGCTGACCATCGCCACCGCCTCCCTGGCGGCGCCGTCCGGCAGGCACAAGATGGCGAGGTCGCAGCCGTTCAGCATCTGCGCCCGGCGCTTCGGGTCCTTGCGCTCGGCGTCCGGGATGCCGATCAGCGCCACGTCCTGGCGGCCGGCGAGGCGCTGGCGGATCTCGAGGCCGGTGGTGCCGGCCTCGCCGTCGATGAAGATCGATGCGGTCATGGCGGTTTCCTTATGCCGACTCTTATGCCGACTCTATATGCCGACCCTTATGCCGACTTCGGCGCGTTACTGCAAAAAACTTCGGGCGCCCG
Organism: Rhodospirillales bacterium; assembly: GCA_036393575.1. Taxonomy (GTDB): domain Bacteria; phylum Pseudomonadota; class Alphaproteobacteria; order Rhodospirillales; family Casp-alpha2; genus JACPJY01. The sequence goes on from DASWGT010000228.1 coordinate 791, forward strand.
GTAGAGCAAAATGCGTTTACATACACCCGTCACCCCCGCGTAAGCGGGGGTCCAGGCTGTTAAAAAACCTATGGATTCCCGCTTTCGCGGGAATGACGAACCGAATGATGGTTAAGGGCTTAGCGTTTGGAGAACTGGAAGCTCCGTCGCGCCTTGCGGCGGCCGTACTTCTTGCGCTCGACGACGCGGGAGTCGCGGGTCAGGAAGCCTTCCTTCTTCAACGTCGGCCGGAGCGCCGGCTCGTAGAAGGTCAGCGCCCGGCTGATGCCGTGACGGACCGCGCCGGCCTGGCCGGAAAGCCCGCCGCCGGACACCGTGCAGACGACGTCGTACTGGCCCTGCCGGTCGGTGATGGCGAACGGCTGGTTGATCAGCATGCGCAGCACCGGACGGGCGAAATACTTCTCGGCTTCGCGCCCGTTGACGGTGATCTTGCCCGGCCCCGGCTTGATCCAGACGCGGGCGACGGCATTCTTGCGCTTGCCGGTGGAGTAGGAGCGCTTGAGGGCGTCGATGCGCGGCTGCACGGCCTCGGCGGCGGCCGCCTCGGCGCCGCCGGTGAGTTCCTTGAGATCCTCGAGTGTCTTGGTCTCGGCGGCCATGGGCTAACCGCTCCTCTTGTTCTTCGGGTTCATCTTGGCGACGTCGAGCACTTCCGGGCTTTGCGCCGCGTGCGGGTGCTCGGGCCCGGCATAGACGTGCAGCTTGCGCAACTGGGCGCGCGACAGCGGTTTGTCGCGTTTGATCATCCGCTGCACGGCCTTCAAGAGCAACCGCTCCGGGTGCTTGCCGGCGAGCGTCTGGCCGGCGGTGCGCGACTTGACGCCGCCCGGATAGCCGGTGTGCCAATAGAAAATCTTGCGTTCGGCCTTGCGGCCGGTCAGCCGCACCTTCTCGGCGTTGACGATGATGATGTTGTCGCCGCAGTCGATGTGCGGCGTGTACATCGGCTTGTGACGGCCGCGCAGGCGCATGGCGACGATGCTCGCCAGCCGCCCGAGCACCAGGCCGTCGGCGTCGATCAGGTACCACTTCCGCTTCACCTCGGAGGGCTTGGCCGAATAGGTTCTCATGGCGTTGCGCATGGCTGGTCCGTTTTTTTCCACGCCGCGCCGGCTATCGCCGGCCTCGCGAAGGCGCGCAGTATGCCGACAAATCGCGACGTGTCAACCCGGAAAGCCAAGGAAAATCCGGCCGTTGCGTTCGCGGTAACAGATTACCGCGAAGGCAGCGCCGGCTCACGGACGCGGCGGAATGGAATAGGTTCCGGTGGCGTGGGCGACCGGTTCGTCGTGGCCTTCCGAATGCAGCGTCACCTCGATCACGGCCAGCCGCTTGCCCAGCTTCATCAGCCGGCCTTCGGCCATCAGGTCGGCCGGGCTCGGGCGGTACAGGAAGTTGATGTTGAAGCTGGTGGTCACCGCCAGCTTGACGATGCCGATGGCGCTCAGCACCGCCGCGTACATGGTGGCGTCGGCGAGCGACATCATGGTCGGCCCCGATACCGTGCCGCCGGGCCTGAGCATCTTGCGGTCGAACGGCAGGCGCATGGTGGCGGTGCCGTGGCCGATCGACTCGATGGCCATGCCCATATCGACCGCCCACGGCATTTCGTCCGCCATCAGGGCGGCGAACTGCTTGGTGGTTATCTTAGGCTTGCTGATCTTGGCCAAGGGATCGGGTTTCCGCTCAGGCGCCGGAGGACGACACTAGTTATCGTTTACGTTAACGTCAACCCCGGCTACGTTGGCGCCGAAGCCTTGCATTGCCCCGCCCGCTCGCGGCACAGTCGGCGACGGTGGACGCGCCGGATCCAAGACCCTGGGAGGAGCCCCGAACCGATGCCCGCGAAGCCGAAACAGCGCGCCAACGAGCCGATCCTGCTGCGCGACGACCGGGATGGCGTCGCCACCCTCACCCTCAACCGCCCCGACAAGTACAACGCGCTGTCGCGGGAGCTGATGGGGATGATCCTCGACCACCTCGACCGACTTGCGCATGATCGCCGCATCCGGGTGGTGGTCCTCGCCGCCCGCGGCAAGGCGTTCTGCGCCGGCCACGACCTCAGGGAGATGCTGGCCGACCCGAGCCCGCCGGCGATCGAGGCGCTGTTCCGGCAATGCAGCCAGATGATGCTCGCCATGCAGCGCATCCCGCAGCCGGTGATCGCCCGCGTCCACGGCACCGCCACCGCCGCCGGCTGCCAGCTGGTCGCCCAGTGCGACCTGGCGGTCGCCGCCGCGACCGCCAAGTTCGCTACCTCCGGCATCAACGTCGGCCTCTACTGCGGCACGCCGTCGGTCGCCGTCAGCCGCAACCTGCCGCGCAAGCAGGCGATGGAGATGCTGCTCACCGGCGAGTTCATCGACGCCAAGACCGCCCTGCAATTCGGCCTCGTCAACAAGGTGGTGCCGCAGGCGAAGCTCGACGCCGCGGTCGCCAAGATGGCCAAGACCATCGCCGACAAGGGCCCGGCGTTCATCGCCGCCGGCAAGCAGTTGTTCTACCGCCAGATCGAGAACGGCATGAACCTGGCCTACAAGCACGCCACCGACGTGATGGTCCAGAACATGCAGCGCCCGGACGCCCGCAAGGGCATCGAGGCGTTCCTGAACAAGCGCCCGATGCCGAAATGGCAGGACCGGTGAGCCTCGCCCCTGCCCCGCCGCCATTACACTACGACGACGCGACACTTCGCCGCATCCTGACGGGCGTACGCACCATCGCCATGGTCGGAGCGTCGCCGACCTGGGTGCGGCCGTCCAACTTCGCCATGAAGTACCTGCAAGGCAAGGGCTTCCGGGTGATCCCGGTCAACCCGGGCCACGCCGGCAAGCAGATCCTGGGCGAGACGACTTACGCGCGGCTCGCCGACATTCCCGACCGCTTCGACATGGTCGACGTGTTCCGCGCCGCGGCCGAGGCCGGCGCCGTCGTCGACGAGGCGATCGAACTCGCCGCCAAGAAGGGCATCCGCGTGGTGTGGATGCAGATCGGGGTGCGCGACGACGCGGCGGCGGCTCGCGGCGAGGCGGCCGGGCTCCAGGTGGTCATGGACCGCTGCCCGAAGATCGAGTACGGGCGGCTGTTCGGCGAGCTTTCGTGGAGCGGAGTCAACTCGCGCATCGTGTCGGCGAAGCGGCCCAGGATGGCGAAATGAGGCTGGCGCCATGAACGACAAATCGAAAAGGAAATCGGCCGCCAAGAAGGCCGGACCGCGCCCGTACGGCGTCGAGACGCTCGCCATCCACGCCGGCGCCCGCCCCGACCCGGTGACCGGCGCCCGCAACACGCCGATCTTCCAGACCACGTCCTACGTGTTCGACGACGTCGAGCACGCCGCCGACCTGTTCAACCTGCAGACCTTCGGCTTCATCTATTCGCGCATCACCAACCCGACGGTGTCGGTGCTGGAGGAGCGCATCGCGGCGCTGGAGGGCGGCCGCGCCGCGGTGTGCGCCGCATCCGGCCACGCGGCGCAGTTCCTGGCGTTCTTCACGCTGCTGGAGCCGGGCGACGAGTTCGTCGCCTCGCGCAACCTCTATGGCGGCTCGATCACCCAGTTCGGCATCAGCTTCAAGCGGCTGGGCTGGACGTGCCATTTCGTCGACCCGAACGATCCGGAGAACTTCCGGCGCGCGCTGACGCCGAAGTGCAAGGCGATCTTCATCGAGGTGCTGGCCAACCCGGGCGGCATCGTCCTCGACGTCGAGCCGATCGCCGCCATCGCGCGGGACGCCGGGATTCCGCTGATCGTCGACAACACTTGCGCCACCCCCTACCTGTTCCGTCCGTTCGAGTGGGGGGCGGACCTGATCGTCCACTCGACCACCAAGTTCCTGTCGGGCCACGGCACCTCGATGGGCGGGGCGCTGGTCGAGTCCGGCAAGTTCGATTGGGCCAAGGGCGGCAAGTTCCCGACCATGACCCAGCCGGACCCGGCCTACCACGGCCTGACGTTCTACGAGACCTTCGGCGACTTCGGCTTCACCATGAAGGCGCGCACCGTGGCGCTGCGCGACTTCGGGCCGTGCATGTCGCCGGCCAACGCCTTCTACACCATCACCGGCATCGAGACGCTGCCGCTGCGCATGGAGCGCCACGTCGCCAACGCCATCGAGGTCGCCGAATACTTGGAGGCACACCCGGCGGTCGCCTGGGTGTCTTACGCCGGGCTGAAGTCGAGCCCGTATCATGCGCTGGCCCGGAAATACCTGCCGAAGGGCGCCGGTTCGCTGTTCACCTTCGGCCTCAAGGGCGGCTGGCAGGCCGGCGTCAAGCTGGTGGAATCGGTGAACCTGTTCTCGCACCTCGCCAACATCGGCGACACCCGCTCGCTGATCCTGCACCCGGCGTCGACCACCCACCGGCAGCTCTCGGACGAGCAGCGGGCCGCCGCTGGCGCCGGGCCGGACGTGGTGCGGCTTTCGGTCGGTCTCGAGACGGCCGACGACCTGATCGCCGATTTGGACCAGGCGCTCGCCGCCGCCGACTGAAGCCGCGGCCGTCAGTCGTAGTTGGAGACCTCGATCAGGTTGTCGTCGGGATCGCGGAAGTAGACGGAGGTGATCGGCCCGGTGGCGCCGGTCTTCGGCACCGGGCCTTGCAGGATCGGCACGCCCTCGGCCTTCAGGTGCTGGATCACCTTGGCGATCGGAGTCTTGGCGATCAGGCACAGATCGCCGGTGCCCGGCAACGCCACCTTGGCGCGCGGATCGTACGGGTTCTTGGCCGGGTGAAGGTTGATCTTCTGGCGTCCGAAGCTGAGCGCCACGCGGCCGCCGGAGAACACCACCTTCTCCATGCCCAGCACACGGGCGTAAAAGTCGCACGTCTTGTCGATGTCGGCGACGGTCAGCACCATGTGGTCGATGCGGTCGATGGTGACGGGGCGGGCCATGGCGGATCCTCCTCAAGCCTCGGTTTTCCGCACAATAGCCGAATTGGAGCGAAAATCACTCCGGAATGGCGGCGACCTCGCGACCGGGGAGCGCGTCCAGCATGGCAAACGGCTCCGGATCGGCCTCGGCGCTCTTGCCGGTGGCCGGCAACAACACGAGGCCGTCTATGCGCCAGGTGCCGTCGGCCATCTGCACCATCGGGAACAGCGCCACCACGGCGCCTCCGTCGGGCGCAACCACCAGCACCCGCTGCACCAGCCGGCCGCGCGAATAGGCGAGATTGAGGAAGGTCACATGCTTCGGCCGATAGACCGCCTTGTAGGAGACGGCGAACTTGGCCAGGTAGGCCTCCGGCGTGCCGAACTGGTCCTGCACGTCCGGCGAGGCGTAGGCGAACGCCGCCTTGCCGTCGTCGCGCTGGAACGCGGCCAGCTGGTCCTTGATGACGGTGATGACGCTCTGGCGGAGTTCGTGCTCAGGCCCGCCGGCGGCCGGGCCGGCGACGATCAGCGCCAGCGCGAAGAACATGGCCAGCCGCTGACAGCCTTTCAGCAGCGGCCGGTGGCGACGCAGGAAACGTAGGAATCGACCGATCATCGGCATTCTGCCGCAACGTTCGCCGGACTAACCGTTGAGCCGGACGGTCGGGGTAAACCGCTGCAACTCGCTGATGCCGGCGTGAACGGCGGCGGCTTCGGTTTCGACCGTGTGCGGTACCTCGGAGGCAAGCTTCAGGAGACGCACCTGCTTTTCCAGCTTATCCAGGCGCGCTTGCATAGCCCGGGCTGCGTCGCGATTTTCGTCGAGCGCCTGGTTGATTTTGCGGAAGTATGGCCGCAGGCGGGCGTCGCTGTTGTTGTCGACGCGTTTGACGGCCTCGCTGGTGAACCAGATGGCCACGAACGCCATGGCAAAGGACAGGACTGCAATAACCGTGGTCATGACGATTCCCCAGGCAAATCGCGGACACGTTTGTGACCAGGGAATCCTATCAGCGGCGGGTAAATTTACCGTTAATCCCCATCTCCTGCCGGCCACGACGGGGCGTCAGGTCGGGTCGGGAAACGGTGCGGCTACTCGCGGTACGCGGCGAGCGCCGGCTCGGCGTGCTTCGCCGGCCACGGTTTCGGCGCCGGTTGGACGTGCACGGCCTTGCGCGCCTTGCGCTTGCCGATCTCGGCCTTGATCTCCTCGACCAGCATCTTCAGGTAGCGGGCCTTTTCGACGTTGCTGCACATCGGCGTCGTCCTTCGTTCGCGCACCCCCATCACACTCCCGGCCGCCCGAATGGTCAAGGGGCGGCCACCCGCTGTGGCGGGATTTACCGTCGGAAATGTGATAGTCTGCCGCCCTGCCGGCACCACGGTCCGGCCGAGCCGAGGTCCAGCCATGGCCAGCGAACCCAAGGATGACACGCTCAGCGTGCAGATCGCCAACCAGATCATCAACGTCGCCAACGCCCGGGTCGCCGACGGCATCACCACAGACGACATCGCCGCCGGGCTGCGCCACGCCGCCGCCAACTTCTC
>DASWGT010000229.1:0-14552 GCA_036393575.1 Rhodospirillales bacterium
CGTCGCCGTCTCCAAGGAGCTTGGCATCGAGCGTCGCCAGATCGGCGACGATGAGATCCGTGAGCGTTGCCTCTATGCGCTCGTCAACGAGGGCGCTAAGATTCTCGAGGAAGGTCTGGCACTGCGCGCCGGCGACATCGACGTGATCTGGATCTACGGCTACGGCTTCCCCGTTCACAAGGGCGGGCCGATGTTCCACGCCGACCAAGTCGGCCTCGGTAAGGTCCATGATGCACTTTGCCAGCTGGCCGACGTCTACGGTGATATGCTGAAGCCGTCGCCGCTTTTGGAACGGCTGGCCAGGCAGGGAAAGGGATTCAAAGACCTTTAGGACCGGCCCAGGGTCGCCGACGACAACCATCGACAGAGGACCCGCCATGAGAGAAGCCGTCATCGTCTCCACCGCCCGCACCCCGATCGGCAAGGCGAGCCGGGGCGCCTTCAACATCACCCACGGCGCCGTCATGGGCGGCCACGTCATCAAGCACGCCGTGGAGCGCGCCGGCGTCGACCCTGACGAGGTGGAGGACGTGATCATGGGCTGCGGCATGCCGGAGGGCGCCACCGGCAAGAACATCGCGCGGCTGTCGGCGATCCGCGCCGGCCTGCCGGTATCGACGGCTGGTACCACCATCAACCGGTTTTGCAGCTCCGGCCTGCAGGCGATCGCCACCGCCGCCCATCGCATCATCCTCGACAAGGTTCCGGTGATGGTGGCAGGCGGGCTGGAATCGATCAGCTTGGTTCGCGACAACATCAACCAGCATCACCTCACCGAGGATTGGCTGATGCAGCACAAGCCGGGGCTGTGGATGCCGATGATCGAGACCGCCGACATCGTCGCCGAGCGCTATTCCATCAGCCGCGAAGCCCAGGATGAATACTCGCTGACCAGCCAGATGCGGACGGCGGCGGCCCAGCAGGCCGGCCGCTTCGACGACGAGATCGTGCCGCTGCCGACCGTCAAGCGGGTCACCGACAAGAAGACCGGCGAGGTGCGGGAGGAGAAGGTGACGCTGGAGCGTGACGAGGGCAACCGCCCCGACACCACGCCCGAGGGGCTGGCGAAGCTGGAGCCAGTGCGCGGTCCCGGCAAGTGGATCACCGCCGGCAACGCCAGCCAGCTTTCCGACGGCGCCTCGGCCTGCGTGCTAATGGAATCGAAGCTGGCCGAGAAGCGCGGGTTGCGACCCTTGGGAGTGTTCCGCGGCCTCGCCGTCGCCGGCTGCGAGCCGGACGAGATGGGCGTCGGCCCGGTGTTCGCAGTGCCCAGGCTGCTCGAGCGCCAGGGCCTAAAAATGGATGACATCGACCTGTGGGAGCTCAACGAGGCGTTTGCCGTGCAGGTCATCTACTGCCGCGACCGGCTCGGAATCCCGATGGAGAAGCTCAACGTCGACGGCGGCTCTATCTCCATCGGCCATCCGTTCGGGATGACCGGCGCCCGCCAGACCGGCCACATCCTTATCGAGGGCAAGCGGCGCGGCGCTAAGAAGGTCGTCGTCACCATGTGCATCGGCGGTGGCCAAGGGGCCGCCGGGCTGTTCGAGGTGTGCTGACGCTGTTTCAACCAAGCATCGGGAACGGTCCCGGCGCCCGAGGGACTATCGACAGGAGAGAACTATGAAATTGCAACTGGTCATTAATACCGACATGCGATTGCTGGTCTATACGGCCTTCATCTGCATCGTCATGTGGGCGCCCTACATCGTCGCGGCGATCCGGGCCTACGGCCTGAAGCGCATGGCCGGCGCCTATCCAACGCCATCGTACGCCAGCCTGCCGCAGTGGGCGCAGCGCTTGCAACGGGCGCACATGAACCTGGTCGAGAACATCGGCCCGTTCGCGGTGCTGGTGATCGTGGCGCAGCTGACTGGCGCGGCCAACACGATGACGGCACTCGGCGCGCAGCTATTCTTCTATGCGAGACTGGTGCAGATCGTCGCCCATACCGCTGGCATTCCGTGGGTGCGGACGGGCGCTTTCTTCGTCGGCTGGATCGGCAACATCATCATCCTGGTGCAGATCCTCGGACGATAGGCCGGCGATGCCGGAACCAGGCGCTTCAGCTGTAGACGTTGGCGATGGTCGAACCGCCGTCGACGATCAACGTCTGGCCGGTGATGAAGGCAGCCGCCTTGCACGCCAGGAACAAGGCCACGGAAGCGACCTCCTCGGGCTCGCCGATGCGGCCCATTGGATAGGCCTGGAGCGCGGCGGCGAGGCGCGTCGGGTTCTCCCACAAGGCGCGGGCAAGATCAGTCCTGATCAGCCCCGGCGCGATGCCGTTGACGCGCACGCCGTGGCCCGCCCATTCGAGTGCCAGGCTCCGCACCATCTGGATGTCGGCGGCTTTGGTGATGGCGTAGCCGCCGACCCACCGCGTGCCCTTCAAGGCGGCGATGCTGGAGACGATGATCACGACGCCGTCCTTGCGCCTCGCCATGCCGGGAATGATCTTGTTGCAGAGCAGAAGCTGGTTCTTGACGTTGGTGGTCAAAAGCCGGTCGATCTGCTCCTCGCTGATCTCATGGAGCGGCCCGTGATGGGGGCTGACGGCGGCGTTGCAGACCAACACGTCGATCTGCTTCCACTGGGCGAGCGCCTTGTCCGCCATCGCCATCAACTGAGCTTTGTCGGCGACGTCGCAGGGGATCGGAAACGCCTCGCCACCGGCTTCGGTGATCTCGATGGCCACGTCGGCGCACGCATCTTCCTTGCGGCTGGTGACGACGATGCGGGCGCCGGCGGCAGCCATGGCGAGTGCCGTCGCCTTGCCGATGCCGCGGGTCGAACCGGTGATCAACGCCACCTTGCCGGAAAGGTCGAACATCGAATTTGCGGCGGTGGTCATGGCGTGGTTGCCTTCGCGGATAACGCCGGGGAGAGATTCTTCGGCAGTCCCTTGTTAGCGGCTCGCCGGGCCGTCCGTCAACGGCGAAACCCGGCGACCTTGGCGGTGCCATGGATCTGACGCTGAGTCCGCACGAGCTCAAATTCCAGGCCGAGGTGCGCGCCTTCATCCGCGATAACCTGCCCGCCGACATCAAGCGCAAGGTCGAGGGCGGCTTGCGATTGGTTAAGGACGATATGGTGCGCTGGCAGAGACTGCTCGGCGCGCGCGGCTGGATGGCGCCGCATTGGCCGGAGAAGTACGGTGGCACCGGCTGGTCACCGGTCGAGCGCTACCTGTTCGAGGAGGAGCTGGCCCTTGGCGGCTGCCCGCGGGTGGCGCCCTTCGGCATCAACATGGTCGGGCCGGTGATCATCGAATTCGGCTCGGAAGCGCATAAACGGCGCTTCCTGCCGCGCATCCTGAGCAACGACGATTGGTGGTGCCAGGGCTACTCGGAGCCTGAGGCGGGCTCCGATCTGGCAGCCCTGAAGACCCGCGCCGAGGCCGACGGCGACGATTACCTCGTGAACGGCGTTAAGACATGGACGACCTTCGCCCACTACGCCGATTGGATCTTTTGCCTGGTGCGCACGGACCCGAAGGCCAAGAAGCAGGAAGGCATCTCGTTTTTGCTGATTGACATGCGTGCCGACGGCATCGCCATTCGTCCGATCCGCACCTTCGATGGCGGCGACGAGATCAACGAGGTCTCGTTCACCGATGTCCGGGTGCCGAAGGAAAACCTGGTCGGCCGGGAGGGGCAAGGCTGGACTATCGCTAAGTTCTTGCTCGGTTATGAACGCACCGGTATTGCCGGCGTCGCGCGCTCGAAGAAGCAGATGCAGCGACTGAGGACGATCGCGTCGCGCGAGATGTGCGGCGGCCGGCCGCTGATCGAGGATCCGAGGTTCCGTGACAAAGTTGCGGCGGTGGAGATCGAGTTGATGGCGCTGGAATACACGAACTTGCGCATCGTCTCGGCGGAGAACGCCGGCCAAGCGCCGGGACCGGAATCGTCGCTGCTGAAATTCCGCGGCACCGAGATTCAGCAGGCAATCACCGAGCTGCTGCTCGAGGCCGTCGGCTACTACGCCTTGCCTTATGCCCCCGATGCGCTGACCGATGGCTGGAACGAATCCCCCATCGGCCCCGAGTACGCCGCGCCTCTGGCGCCGCATTATTTCAACTGGCGTAAGGCGTCGATCTACGCCGGTACCAACGAGATCCAGAAGAACATCATCGCCAAGATGATCCTGGAGATGTGACGGGGCGGGCAGCGATGGACTTCACCCTCAACGACGATCAGAGGTTGCTGCAGGAGTCGGCCGAGCGCTACCTCGCCAAAGAATACCCGTTCGCTGTCCGTCGCCGACTGCTCGCCACCGACTTGGGTTTCAGCCGCGAAACCTGGAAGGCCTTTTCCGGCCTCGGCTGGCTCAGCATCGGAATTCCCGAAGAGTTCGGCGGCATCGGCGGCTCGGGCGTCGAGACGGCGGTGCTAATGGAGGCCTTCGGCGCGGCGCTGGTTGGCGAGCCATATCTCGCCACCTGCGTGCTGGGTGCCGGCGTCATCCGTCTCGCTGGTTCGCAAGCGCAAAAGAAAGCGCTGCTGCCCAAGGTGGCGACGGGCGATTTGCTGCTTGCCTTCGCCTTCGCCGAACCGGGTTCGCGCTACGAACTGGGTCGCGTCGCCACCCGCGCCCGCAAGAATGGTTCGGCGTTCGTCCTTGAAGGCCATAAGGCGGTCGTCATCGACGCGGCAGCCGCCGACATCCTCATCGTCGCCGCCCGCACCGCCGGCGGCGTCGCGGATCGCGATGGAATCACGCTGTTTCTGGTCGAGGCCGACGCCAAGGGACTGACGCGCCGCGACTACTCGACCGTCGACGGGCATCGCGCCTCCGAGGTGACGCTCAAGGGTGTCGCCGTCGATGCCAATGCGGTGGTCGGCGTAGTGGATGCGGGCCTGCCGGTGATCGAGCGCGTCATCGATGACGGCATCGCCGCCGTCGCCGCCGAGGCCGCCGGCATCATGGCGGCGCTCAACCGCCAGACGCTGGAGTATCTAAAGACTCGGCGACAGTTCGGCCGGCCGCTCGCCAAGTTCCAAGTGCTGCAGCACCGCATGGTCGACATGTTCGCGGCATGCGAGCTCTCGAAATCCATGGCCTACATGGCCGCCGTCCACGCTGGCGACGACGACGCCAACTCGCGTGCCAAGGCGGTTTCGGCGGCCAAGGTGCAGATCGGCAAGGCCGGCCGCTTCGTCGGCCAGCAGGCGGTGCAGCTGCACGGCGGCATGGGCATGACCGACGAACTTCCGGTCGGCCACTATTTCAAGCGTCTGACCATGATCGACACGCTGTTCGGCGACGTCGACTTCCACCTGCGGCGCTTTTCCGGCGGGTGAGGGAGAGAGAGGGTGACGCGGATGGATGAGGGAAATGGTGCCGCCGGGAAGAATTGAACTTCCGACCCCGCCCTTACCAAGGGCGTGCTCTACCTCTGAGCTACGGCGGCCTATGCGGGAAGCGGCCGCACCATGCCACAGGGCTTGGCCCAGTGGCAAGCATGCCTTGACGACCTTCAGGTCCCGGCCGCACCATGCGGGAAACCGTTGATCCCGAGAGGCGACAATTGATGACCGACGAACGGAAACCAGGGCCCAAGGATCTCCGCGTCCCGGCCGGCAAAAAATACCCCGGCCGCACCGAGCGGTTGACCAAGGAACTGCGCGGCAACCTCGCCAAGCGGCGGTTCCAGGCGCGCGCCCGCGGCAACCGCGGCTAACGCCATCCGCCTGCGCGACCGAGTGTCGCGACCGGAATTTCGCCACATTTGCCGTTCATTCCTTGAGGCATCCAGTCGGTTAGCCTACAAAGGCGCCGGCAATCGAAAGCGACGCAGGCAGGCTCGGATAACCGCATGGACCGCATCCTGATTCGCGGCGGCCAACCGCTCCGTGGCACCATCCGCATCGGCGGCGCCAAGAACGCGGCGCTACCGCTGATGGCAGCGAGTCTGCTCACCGAAGATACGCTGTCGCTCTCGAATTTGCCGGATCTCATCGACATCACCACCATGGCCAAGCTGCTCGGCGAGCTCGGTGTCGACGTCGCTCGCGACCCGAAAGCAAACGTCCCCGACGCTGGACAAGTATTCCGACTGACCGCCGGCGATATCATCAACACTACCGCGCCCTATGACCTGGTGCGGCGCATGCGGGCCTCGGTTCTGGTGCTGGGACCGTTGCTGGCGCGCCGGAGACGGGCGCGGGTATCGCTGCCGGGTGGCTGCGCCATCGGCACTCGCCCGGTCGATCTGCACCTGAAGGCTCTCCGCCAACTCGGCGCCCGGATCGACCTCGCCGAAGGTTATATCGACGCCCACGCCGAGAATGGATTGATTGGCGACCATGTCGTGTTTCCGATGGTCACCGTCGGCGGTACCGAGAACCTGCTGATGGCGGCATCGTTGGCCAAGGGCAGAACCGTGCTGGCCAACGCTGCCCGCGAACCGGAAGTCACCGACCTCGCCCGGTGCCTGATCGCCATGGGCGCCAAGATTGAGGGCATCGGCACCGACATGCTCGTCATCGACGGCGTGCCCAGCCTTTCGGGCGCTTCCTACGGTGTGGTCCCCGACCGCATCGAGACCGGTACCTACGCCGTCGCCGCCGCTATCACCGGCGGCGAGCTCATGCTCGAGGGCGCACGCGCCGATCTGTCGCAGGCGGTGTTCAAGGTGCTGTCGAGCGCCGGCGTCGAGATCACGGAGAAAAACGGCGACCTCTCGGTGACGCGCACCAACGGGCCGCTCGCCGGCGTCGACGTGATGACCGAACCCTACCCCGGCTTTCCTACTGACATGCAGGCGCAATTGATGGCGCTGATGGCGGTCTCCGGCGGCGCTTCGATGATCACCGAAACCATCTTCGAGAACCGTTTCATGCACGTACCGGAGCTGTGCCGGATGGGCGCCGACATCAACGTCCACGGCGCCTCCGCCATCGTCCGCGGGGTGAAGAGATTGTCCGGCGCGCAGGTTATGGCGACCGACCTCCGCGCCTCTGTGTCGCTTGTGCTGGCCGGACTGGCGGCGGAGGGCGAAACCGTGGTCAACCGGGTCTATCACTTGGACCGCGGCTACGAACGCCTCGACGACAAGCTCAAGGCCTGCGGCGCCTCGGTCCAACGTATCGCCGGCTGAGCGCCCACCTTAGGGCCCCCGGTCCCCGGAAAGCCGGGGATTCCAGGGCCTTGGGCCGTCTTTGTTGCGACGCAAAACTGGCGAAACCGCCGAAAACCCTCTATGTATGCCCGCGCAATTGCCAACCCGACGGCCACCTTGGCCCCGGAGGAGCCGATGCCGAGCGCCAACGAGAACCTGGTCCTGGCCCTACCCAAGGGGCGAATCCTCGAAGAGGTGATGCCCGTGGTGCGCCGCGTCGGCATCCGGCCCGAGCCGGCATTCGACGAACCCGACGACAGGCGGCTCAGGTTTGCCACCAACGTCGACGGCCTCGACATCATCCGGGTGCGCAGCTTCGATGTCGCCACTTTCGTCGCTTTCGGCGCCGCACATCTTGGTGTCGCCGGGAACGACGTGCTGATGGAGTTCGACTATCCGGAAATTTATGCCCCGGTGGACCTCGGCGTCGGCCGTTGCCGGCTGGTAGTGGCGGAACCGAAGGACATGGTCTCGACCGATGATCCCAGCACTTGGTCGAGCGTGCGCGTTGCCACCAAGTATCCGACCCTCACCAGCCAGCATTTCGCCCGCCGCGGCGTGCAGGCGGAGTGCATCAAGCTCAACGGCGCTCTCGAGCTGGCACCGCAGCTCGGGCTATGCCAGCGCATCGTCGACCTGGTGGCCACCGGCCGCACGCTGAAGGCCAACGGCCTGGTCGAGGTCGAGCGCATCGCCGACATCACATCGCGGCTAGCCGTCAATCGCGCCGCCTGGAAAACCCGCCCCGAGGAGATCGGCGGCTGGATCAAGAAATTCCGTGAGGCCGTCAATGGCAATGCGGATTGACTCCAGGGACAAGGGCTTCGAGGCTGCTTTCAAGGCGTTGCTCGACGCCAAGCGAGAACCCGGCATTGACGTCGACGACGCGGTTGCCCGCATCCTCGCCGACGTCAGAAAACGCGGCGACGAGGCGGTGATTGCGTACACCAAAAAATTCGACGGGTTCCATCTGACGCCGAAGACCATGCGCGTCACCACAAACGAAATCGCCACCGCCCGCAATCAAGTCAGCATGGACGTGCTGGCGGCACTCGAATTTGCCGCCGGGCGGATTTCAGACTTCCACCGCCGGCAGCTTCCGCGGGGCCTCGACTTCACTGATGCGGCCGGGCTCAGGCTCGGCTACCGGTGGACGCCGATCGCCGCCATCGGGCTCTACGTTCCGGGCGGCACCGCCGCCTATCCATCGTCGGTGCTGATGAACGCGCTGCCGGCGAAAATTGCCGGGGTCGACCGCGTCGCCATGGTGGTGCCGGCGCCCAAGGGCGAGATCAATCCGCTGGTGCTGGCCGCCGCGGCGATCGCCGGCATCGACGAGGTGTACCGCATCGGCGGCGCCCAAGCGATCGGTGCGCTCGCCTACGGCACCAAGACCGTCGCCGCCGTCGATAAGATCGTTGGCCCCGGCAACGCCTACGTCGCCGCTGCCAAGCGGCGGGTGTTCGGCGCCGTCGGCATCGACATGATCGCCGGCCCGTCGGAGGTGCTGGTGCTCGCCGACGCCGCCAACGATCCGGCGTGGATCGCCGCCGACCTGCTGGCTCAGGCCGAGCACGACGAGGCGGCGCAGGCAATCCTGATCACCGACGACGGCGGCTTCGCCGACCGCGTTACGAATGCGGTCGAGTCGCACCTGAAGACGCTACCCCGCGCCGCTACCGCGGCCAAAAGCTGGCGCGACTTCGGCGCCGTCATCGTCGTCGGCAAGCTCATGGACGCGCTGCCACTGATCGACCGGTTGGCGCCCGAACACCTGGAGATCGCCGTCGAAGAGCCCGAACCGCTCGCCACCGGGGTCCGGAATGCTGGTGCCATCTTCCTCGGCCGCTACGCGCCGGAAGCGGTGGGCGATTACGTTGCCGGCCCCAACCATGTGCTGCCGACGGCGCGCTCGGCGCGGTTCTCGTCGGGGCTCGGCGTGATCGATTTCCTGAAGCGGACCTCGCTGATCGGCGGTAATGCCTCGACGTTGGCCCGCGTCGGCCCAGCCGCGATCACTCTCGCCAAGGCCGAAGGGCTCGACGCCCACGCGCTCAGCGTGGCGATCCGGCTGAACGTGCCCAAGGACGGCTGAAGGGCATCCGGTCCGCCGTGTCCGCCAACCAGCATATCGTCAAGATCTTCCTCGACGAGAAGACCGATGGCCGCCGCGCCGCCCACGTCGAACACGAGCGCAAGGTCGCGATCTATGACTTGTTGGAAGAAAATCATTTTGCGCCGGTCGGCCGCGATTCGGGGCCGTACGTACTGCATCTCGGCATCGAGGACAACCGGCTGGTGTTCGACGTCCGCACCCAGGCGGACCAGTCGCTCGACAAGTTCACCGTGCCGGTGAATTCGTTCCGCCGAATCGTCAAGGACTACTTCATGATCTGCGAGAGCTACTTCGAGGCGATCAAGACCGCACCGCCGTCCAAGATCGAGGCGCTCGATATGGGCCGGCGCGGCCTCCACAACGAGGGTTCGGATATCCTGCGCGAGCGGCTGGAAGGCAAGGTCGAAATAGACCGGGCAACGGCCAGGCGCCTGTTCACGCTGATCTGCGTCCTGCACGTCCGGGCCTGACCCTGACCGATGGCCGAGCTTCCTTCCGCCGTGCTGTTCTGCTGCACCATGAACTCGGTGCGCTCACCGATGGCCGAAGGCATCTTGAAGTTCCTGCATGGCAACAGCATCTATGTAGATTCGGTCGGCGTCCGCAAGGGTGAGATCAACGGCTACACCATCGCCGTCATGGACGAGATCGGTATCGACATCAGCAAGCATAAGTCCAAGTCCTTCGACGACCTCGAGGATTCGTATTTCGACCTGGTCATCCCATTGTCGCCGGAAGCCCAGCACAAGGCGGTCGAGATGACGCGTGTGATGGCCTGCGACGTCGAATTTTGGAACACCTTCGACCCATCGTTGATCGAGTCCGAGAACCGGGAAACCGTGCTCAACGCCTTCCGCACCATTCGTGACCAGCTGATGAAGAAGCTCGAACAACGCTTTCCGAGGATCAAGGTGGCCGACACGTGAAGCCGGCACGGCCCGCCTGAGGCCCCAGCTTTCCAACGATATGGCGCCTGGGCCAAGCGAAAACCCTTGACCGCGAGGGGGTCGACCCCGTTTTATTGGGCGCCATTTATTCGTGATTTGGGGACCTTATGGCGAAAGAAGACGTTTTGGAGTTTACCGGCACGGTCACCGAGCTGCTGCCGAACGCGATGTTCCGCGTCAAGCTCGATAACGACCACGAAATACTTGCTCACACCGCGGGCAAGATGCGCAAGCACCGGATCCGGGTGCTGGCCGGCGACCGGGTCAATGTCGAGATGACTCCCTACGATCTGACCAAGGGCCGGATCACTTTTCGCTTCAAATAACGGGGCTGGCCGCATGGCGGACCGGCTCCATCGCATACTGCCCCCGGCCGCGGGGACACCGTGAGCGGGCGGCTGATTCTGGCCTCGGCCTCACCGCGCCGGTTGGCGTTGCTGGCGCAGATCGGCATCGTCCCCGACGAGGTCGTGGCCGCCGACATCGATGAAAAACCGCGCCGCGGCGAGCTGCCGGGCGAGTTGGCGTTGCGGCTCGCCGCCGCCAAGGCCCAGCACGTGGCGAAGCGATTTGCCGGTGACTTCGTACTCGGCGCGGACACCGTCGTCGCCTGCGGCCGTCGCGTGCTGCCAAAGGCCGGCGATGAGCGAGAGGCCCATGCCTGCCTGAAGCTGCTATCGGGACGGCGTCATCGTGTTTTTGGCGGCATCGCCGTCGTCGACCCGAGGGGAACACTGCACGGCCGCCGAGTGATGACCACGGTGGCATTCAAGCGGCTTACCAAGGGCGACATCCAGGGATATCTCGCGGCCGGCGAATGGCGGGGCAAGGCCGGCGCCTACGCAATCCAAGGCCGGGCTGGCGCGTTCGTCAGCCGCGTCAACGGCTCGTACTCGAATGTCGTCGGGCTTCCGCTTTACGAGACGGCGGCGCTGCTGGCCGGGCTCGGTTACCGCGGCGGCGGGGCGGCGTAGGCAGAAATGACCATCGATCGCATCCTCATCAGCAAAGGGCCTGGGGAAACCCGGGTGGCGTTGCTTTCGGGCGAGCGACTGACCGAGCTGTTGGTGGCGCGGGCCGGGCATGACAGCATCGTCGGCAATATCTACCTCGGCCGCGTCGAGGCATCGCTGCGGGGGCTGGATGCTGCGTTCGTCGATATCGGCCTCGAGCGCGCCGGCTTCCTGGCGCTGCCAGAAGCGCGGCCGCCCGGCAGAGAAGGCGGCAGCGACCGCATCGGCGACTATGTGAACGAAGGCGATGCGGTTCTGGTACAGGCGGTCCGCGATCCGACCGAGGGCAAGGGCGCTAAGCTGACCGCCCACATCAACGTCGCCGGCGTAAACCTGGTGTTCCGGCCGCGGCAGCCGGGGGTGACCTTGTCGCGGCGCATCGCCAATGCCGACCGCGCTCGCATAGAGGTTGTAACTGCGGCCCTCGGCATCGACGAAGGCGGCTTTATCGTCAGGACCGCGGCGGCGGTGGCGTCGCCGGACGCCATCTGCCGCGAGGCGGGCGTATTGGTCGAGCGCTGGACCGAGATCACCGACCGCATCGGCCTGGTCAAGGCGCCGTGCCTGATGGCCGCCGGTCCCGGCACCGCCAGCTTGGCGCTGCGCGAGGTCGGCGCCGGCATCGCGGATGTGATCGCCGACGACGTCCAGGTGCTAGCTGAGATGCGCGCCTACTGCCGGGCCGAGATTCCCGATCTGGTTTCGAGGATCGAGGCATATACGGGGTCCGAGCCGTTGTTCGAGGTGCATGGCGTCGAGGAGCAAATCGAGGCGGCATTGTCGCCGATTGTGCCTCTTGCTAGCGGCGGTTCGCTGATCGTCAGCCAGACGCCGGCGCTTTGTGCCATCGACGTCAACACGGGTGGCGCCGACATCGGCTCGCGGGAAGAGACGGCGTTCGCCGTCAACATCGAGGCGGCGCGCGAGGCAGCACATCAGATGCGTCTACGCAACATTTCCGGACTGGTGGTGATCGATTTCGTGCCGCTCAAAGATGAAAGCTGCAAGCGTCACGTTCTTGACGTGCTGATCGAGGCCGCCCACGCCGATCCGCTCGGCCCGCACGTAGTCGGCTACACGCGCTTGGGCTTGGTCGAGGTGACGCGGCGCCGGCACGGCCTGTCGCTGCTGGAGATTTTCGGCGGACCATGGTCCGAAACCACACCCGCGACCGCCAAGTCGCCGCTGACGCTGGCGCTGGAGGCGCTGCGCGGTGTGTCGCGCCGAGCACGCGGCGGGACGACGGCGCCTCTACTGCGCGTCTCGCCGGCGGTGGCCGCGGCGCTCGCCGGCCCGGCGGCAGCTGCGAAACGGGAAGCGGAGGCGACGCTCGGGGTTGCCATCGCCGTTGCCGCGGACCAGACTTTGCCCGACGACGGCTGGGAGGTCGTCGCCGGCGGGCAATGACAGGCGGGACAGGGAGGCATGGCGAAAAAAACCAAGGACCCGGCCGAGGTGGTGCCGCTGAAGATTCGCAAGTGCCCTATTTGCGGCAAGCCAGCGAAGCGCGCCTACCAACCGTTTTGTTCCGGCCACTGTGCCGACATCGATCTCGGCCGCTGGCTCGACGAGGGTTACCGGATTCCGACGAACGAGGCTCCTGGCGAACTGGCCGACGGCGCCGCCGGCAACGAGGATGGCGCCCCTGAAAAACGCTGATAGCCCGCCGTCGGCCGACTTTGGTAATCGTCGGAATCCTGCGGCTGGCCGCGATTTTGGGCAGTCGGTAGACAGTCGCGGCGAATTCTTTTATAAGCGGCGTTCGCGAGGCCTCCCGGGGCTTCCCGGGCCCCAGGCCCGTGTCGTTTTTCGGGAAATGCCCAGGTAGCTCAGATGGTAGAGCAGCGGATTGAAAATCCGCGTGTCGGTGGTTCGATTCCGCCCCTGGGCACCACCACTCCTACACTTCGGTTTGGTGTTTGTTCTCCCTGCGCCATATTCGCGATCTCGCCGACCAGCTCGATCTCGTGGCCCTTCCCGAGGGGATGCATAACGACGCACTCGATCACCCCCGCATCCGTTCACCCTTGGGATCGAACGGCGGCATCACAACCATGGCCGCCTTGCGGCGTTCGCCCAGGATCTCGACCTCGAATCGGCCGTTCGGTTTGCGGTCGCCGAGATCAGCCGGAACATAACCCTGAGCCATCGACAGGCCGACGTAGTGGGCATAACCACCAGATGTGACCCAGCCGACCACGGCGCCATCGTGCCAAATTGGCTCGTCGCCTAGGCAGTCCGCATCGCCTGCCTCCACCGCGAGGAAAACCAGCCGGCGGGTGGGTCCCTGTTGCTTTTCGCGGAGCGCCGCGCCGCGGCCGATGAAATCGTTCTTGGAGAAATCGACGAACCGGCCGAGCCCGGCCTCGCACAGGCCGTAGATCGGGCGGAATTCACGCGCCCAGGTACCGAAATTCTTCTCCAGACGCAAAGACGTCAACGCCCGGCTACCGAACAGCCGGATTCCGAAATCACCACCCGCCGCCATGATCAGGTCAAAGAGGGTGCGCTGGTATTCCGGCGCCACCCAAATCTCGTAACCGAGATCGCCGGTGAAGCTTATACGCCCGACCTTGGCTGGCACCGGGCCGATGTCGATCCCGCGGAAATCGAGGAAGCGGAATGCAGTGGCGGAAACGTCGGGTTTGGTGAGCCGGGCGAGGACTTCGCGGGACTTGGGGCCAGCGATCGATAATCCAACCAAGCCGAGACCAAGCGACCGGACTCGAACAGATCCGTCGGCCGGCAGGTGCCACTCGAACCAACGCATGTGGTACTGTTCGGCCTGGCCGGTGCCGAAGACGTAGAACAGCTCGTCGCTGATCTTGGCGACGGTGAAATCGCCGATTAGTTTTCCCGAAGGATTGAGCATCGGCGTCAGTACGATTCGGCCGCTGCACGGCATCCGGTTCGCCATGATCAGCGAAAGCCAGGATTCGGCGTTCACCCCAGTCACCTCGTATTTGGCGTAATTCGAGGTCTCAATCAGGCCCACGCCGGTCCGCACTGCCCGGCATTCCTCGGCGACGTAGGCGAAATCGGTCGAGCGGTGGAAGGAAAACTTGTCCTTCGTGCCCCGGGGCGCGAACCACAGAGGTATCTCCATCCCCCAGGCGTCCCCCATGATCGCGCCCGCCGCCAACATCCTGTCGTAGATAGGTGTCGTCCGCAGCGGCCGGCCGGCGGGAAGTTCTTCGTTTGGAAAACGAATGCGGAAGCGGCGGGAATAGTTCTCGCGTACCTTGGCGTTGGTGTAAGCGAGCGTTGCCCAGTTACCGAAACGTGCCACGTCCATCGCCCAGACGTCAAAACCGGGATCGCCTTCGACCATCCAGTTCGCGAGCGCAAGG
>DASWGT010000230.1:0-10997 GCA_036393575.1 Rhodospirillales bacterium
TCAGCACGTCGATGAGGACGCCGCCGGCCGCGAAATAGAAAACCGAAAAGCACACCGAAAAGCCGAGCGCCCAGCGGCTGGTCGCCTTCACCGCCTGGCGGAAGCGGCCGCGGTCGCCGGCGCCGAGCGCCTCGCCGACCAGCGCCTCGGCGGCGTTGGCGAAGCCGTCGAGGGCGAAGGCCATGAACATCTGGAAGTTCATCAGGATGGCGTTGGCGGCGAGCACGACGTTGCCCATGCGGGCGCCGAGCGCCGTCACGATGATGAACGCCGCCTGCAGGCAGAGGGACCGGATCAGGATGTCGCCGTTGACCCGCACCATGCGGGCGAGCCGGCCGAGGTCGAACGCCGACGACGGGTGCCAGCGGCCGCCGATGCGCCTGAGGTCGCGGCCGACCAGCCACAGGCCGACGGCGACGGCGCTGGTCTGCGAGATCACCGTCGCCCAGGCGACGCCGGGCACGCCCCAGCCGAGCCCGAGCACGAACCACAGGTCGAGGACGATGTTGACGCCGTTCATGAAGATCTGAGTGGCGAGCGCCGAGCGGGTGTTCTGGATGCCGAAGAACCAGCCGAGCATGGCGAAATTGAGGAGCGCCATCGGCGAGCCCCAGATGGCGACGGAATAATAGGCCTCGGTCAGCGGCCGCACCTCGGGGCTGGGATCGATAATGACGAGCGACGCCCACAGGATCGGCGCCTGCACCGCGATCAGCAGGGCGCCGATCGCCAACGCCAGCAGCCCGGCCCTGAGCAGCCACGCCCGCACCTCGTCGGGGTCGCGGGCGCCCAGCGACTGCGCCGTCAGGCCGGTGGTCCCCATGCGCAGGAAGTTGAACATATTCCAGACGACGCCGACGATCAGTCCGCCGACGGCAACGGCGCCCAGGTAGTGCGCTCCCGGCAGGTGGCCGACGACGGCGGTGTCGACGGCCACCAGCAGCGGCACCGAGACGTTCGAAATGATCACCGGCCCGGCGAGGTCCCAGGTCTTGCGGTTCCAGTTTTCCGTCGTCGAATTGGCCGTCGAGTCCGCCATTGCTGACCTCAAAAACGAGCGGCGGGCCGCTGCCGGCCGCGCCGCCGATGAAGCCGCGTTGCCGCGGCGGCGCCATCATAGGCAACGGCGACGATGCTGGCAAAGAGGTGCAAGGTGGTTATTGCGCCGCGGCCCGGCAATTGACGGCGGCCAGCACCTGGCCGCCTTCGGTCGCCGCCCGGATCTCGATCTCCTGGCGCGGCTGCAGGATCCGCCACACCGGGTCGCTGTTCGGCGGGCAAAGGCCGGCGACAGCGTCGGCGATCGCCGGCCGGGACCGCTCGGCCAATGCCGCCGCCGCGGCGTCGGCGAGGCGCACGTCCACCCACACCTCGTGCCGGCGGCTGACCACGGAAACCTCGGCCAGCCGCCAGCCGGGCGGCAACGCATCGCCGCGGTAGAATTCCTTCAGCCGCGCCTCGGCGTCCTTCAGCGCCCGCCCCATGGTCGGGCTCGGCGGCGAATAGGCGACCCACACCGCCGCCATCACCAGCACGAAGCCGAGCACCAGAAGCGGACGGGGGCGGGGACGCATGGCTGGACTGTCGCCGGTTTGACCGGCCCGGGGCAAGCGCGGGCGCGGCCGATTCGCGCCGCCGTTGACGCCACCGGCCACACTGTGTATATGCACCAATGATGACCAAGGACGTCAAGAAGCCGCCGACCGCCACGCTCGCCGAGACCGTCGACTGCGCCTGCCTGAACCTGCGCATGGCGGCCCGCGCGGTGACCCAGATGTACGACAACGTGCTGAAGCCGTCGGCATTGAAGGCGACGCAATTTTCGGTGCTGGCGGCGGTCGCGCAGGCCGGCCCGGCCAGCATGACCACGGTGTCGCGGGCGCTGGTCATGGACCGCACGACGCTGACGCGCAACCTGAAGCCGCTCCTGCAGCGCGGCCTGGTCGCCGCCGCCACCGGCGGCGACAAGCGGCAACGGACGATCGCCGTCACGCCCAAGGGCGAGGCGGTGCTCGCCGCGGCGCTGCCGCTATGGAAGAAGGCCCACGGTCAGATCGTCGACGGCGTTGGCGCCGCCCGCTGGCAGGGCGTGATGCGGTTGTTGCAGGAGACGATCCGGCTGTCCCAATAGGGAGTTTGCCGGCGCGTCACGGAGTGGGCGCCGGCGCCGCCGCCTCGGCCTTCTGCAGCCGGCGGTGGTCGCGGATGCTGACCGGAATCGAGACGATATAGGCGAAGCCGATAATCGACAGCGTCATCCACGGCGCGTTGATCAGGAACACCGTCACTGCGCCGACGATCAGCATCGTCGGCAGGATCCAGCGCCTGCCGATCTTCAGCCGCTTGAACGAATAGGTGGGGATGGTGCTGACCATCAGCCCGGCCACCACCAGCAGGAACAGCCCGACCACCCACGTCTCGCGGAAGAACGTGCCGCCCGTCTGGAACGAGAAGATCAGCGGCAGCAGCACCAAGCCGGCGCCGGCCGGGGCGGGGACGCCGGTAAAGAAGCGCCCTTTCCACACCGGCGCGTCATGCTCATCGATGGCGACGTTGAAGCGCGCCAACCGCAATCCGCAGCAGATGGTGAACAGCATGACCAGCGCCCAGCCGAGCCTGCCCGCGTCCTGCATCGACCACAGATAGAGCATCAATGCCGGCGCCACGCCGAAGCAGACGAAATCGGAGAGCGAATCGAGCTCGGCCCCGAACTTGCTGGCGCCCTTGAGCAGCCTGGCGATGCGGCCGTCGAGGCCGTCGAGAACGACGGCGGCGACGATCGCCAGCATGGCGTGCTCCCAGCGGTCCTGGAGGCCGTAGCGGATCGCCGTCAAGCCGGCGACCAGCGCCAACAGCGTGAGGATGTTGGGGATCATCCGGTTGAACGACAGCCCCTTGAACCGCCGTTTGCGCTCGACGCCGAAGTCGCCCTGATTCTTCAAGTTGTTCATCGGCGTCTATTCCGTCCCCCGGCTCACCCGCGGACCTCGGCGGTGCGCGCCGGTTCCTGGGCGCGCACGTCGGCGAGCACGGTCTCGCCGGCGATCGCGCGCTGGCCGACCGCGACCAGGGGTTCGACCTCCGCCGGCAGGTAGACGTCGACGCGGCTGCCGAAGCGGATCATGCCGAACCGCTCGCCGGCCTTGACCGCCTGGCCCTCGACGACGTCGCAGACGATTCGGCGGGCGATCAGGCCGGCGATCTGCACCACCGCCAGGTCGCGGCCGTCAACCATCGTCAGGCGCAGGCTCTGGCGCTCGTTGCCCTCGCTCAGCTTGTCGAGCGAGGCGTTGACGAACCGGCCGGGGCGATAGCGTAGCGCGGCAACGGTGCCGTCGGCGGGGATGCGGTTGACGTGCACGTCGAACACGTTCATGAACACGGTGACACGCCAGCGCGCGCCGTTTCCCATGGCCAGCTCCTCCGGTGGCGGTGCCTGGTCGATCAACTGCACGGTGCCGTCGGCGGCACTCATGATCAACTCGTCGCGGGTCGGCGTCACCCGCTCGGGGTCGCGGAAGAAATACGCGCACCACGCGGTCAGCACCGCGCCCGCGTAGCCGAGCGGCTCGGACACAAAGCTGGCCGCCACGGCCGCGGCCCCGAACAGCATGATGAACGGCCAGCCCGCCTTGTTGATGCGTATGGACCGCAGGTAGCTTATCGCCGTATCGAGCACGGGACCGGACCTCGCAAAATTTCACCGGTCGACATTCTAGTCTTTCCGCGCCGGGAGGTTAAGCATTGCCTGCCTATCGGACTGTGATCGGGGGCCAGAAATGCCCCGCCTCCGCCCCCGACCAACAAAAACGCTGACATATTCAGATGTTTTCCGAGAAGTTAGGGATAGAATTGTGTATGGCCAAGGCTGTTCTTGTCGCTAACCCCGATTCGATTTACGACGACCTCCCCGAGGAGCGTTATCATTATCCGCGGCAATACGCCCGTCGGGTCAAGCAGGCGAAAGGCGACTGGATCATTTATTACGAGACCGGATCGCGCGGTGGCCGCCAAGCCTATTTCGCCACTGCGCAAATCGCGGAGATTGTTCCAGACCATCAAAGACGAGATCATTTCTACGCGATCATTGCCAAAGGCAGTTACCGCCAATTTCCTACCCCTGTCCCGTGGCGTCATGAAGTCGGCTATTGGGAATCAGCATTTGGCGACGATCCGCGTCGTCCCAAGCCCGGGCCGGCTCAAAACGCCGTGCGTCCCCTGAGCGATGCCGAGTACGAAGCGATTGTCGGCGCTGGATTTGCGCATGTACTGAATCCCGATATGCCGGAGCAACCTGTGCGAGCGACGGGACTGCAGGAAGCCGCGGCGCCA
The DNA here is from genome assembly GCA_036393575.1 of Rhodospirillales bacterium. GTDB lineage: Bacteria > Pseudomonadota > Alphaproteobacteria > Rhodospirillales > Casp-alpha2 > JACPJY01. Next base: position 4,333 of record DASWGT010000230.1, read on the forward strand.
TTTCATCGGCCAATTGTCGAACGATTGGTGAGCGAGCCATTCCGCAGCGCGGCATTTACCAAATACGTTCGCGCGGCTTACGATTCGACTTGTGCGGCGACCGGTCTGAAATTGATCAATGGCGAAGGACGGTGCGAAATCGAAGCAGCACATATCCAACCGGTAGGGGCAGGTCATGGCGGTCCGGATTCCGTGCGAAACGGTTTAGCGCTATCTCGCACCGTGCATTGGTTATTCGATCGCGGGCTCATTTCACTGGAGAACGATGGAATGATTCTTTTCGCCGCTAACCGGCATTTCGCGGAAATTGAGCGCGTCCGCAGCATGTTGCATCGCGACGGATATATGCATCTACCGAGCGATCCGACCCAACGACCACATCCCCAATTTCTGGAATATCACCGCGATAAGATATACGCGCCCAAAGCGGCGTAGTTTATTAGCGTTGGATCGTGCCTATCTATTTTTAGAGATTCGATACCTCTCAAGTATGAAATGGGTTTGATTGGGGCTATTAGCGAATGCCCCCAATTCCGCGTTGAAGCCGGACAGAGCCAAGACGACGTGGCGATCGCTCCTGGCCGGTCCGACGCGCCGTCGGCGTGCGCTATTGGATGCCCGGGCCGATCACCCGGAAGCGGTCGACGACATCGCCGGCGATGGTCTTGAACGCGCACTCGGCGAGGTCCTTCCGCCCGCCCGGCGCGAAGGTGCAAAAGAGCGCGCCCGCGGTAGCGCCGTCGTCGCGGGTATGGACCGACGCCCACCACGGGTCCACGGGCTTGTCGACTTTGCCGCCGTGAAGCCGCCGCGCACTGCGGCCGCCGAGGCCGGAAACGAACGCGAAGGTGCGCCCCTCCGCCAGCCGCAACGTCGAATCCGTGGACGCCACGACGGGCGAATCGGCGAAGGCGGCGATCAGGTGGGTGCGGGAATAGGAGTGCTCGTGCGCGGTGGCGATGATGGCGCCGGCCTTGCGGCAGGTCTCGTACACCTGCCAGCCGGTCTCGTCCGTCTTCAACCCGACCTGCATGGCGTGCTGGTTCTTGTGCCAGGCGCAGATCTTCCATCGCGCGCGCGAGCCGGCCAGCGCATCGGCGATGTAGGCGGCGTGGGCGGGCTGCTCGGCGATGGCGTCGGCGGGACTGCCGCCGTGCGGCCAGACGCCGACCGCCGACAACGTGAAGAACAGCCCCTTGTAGGTGCAGGCGGCGCGGACGCCGAGATCGCCCGCGCACCGCGCGCCGTCGATCCGTTGCAGCCGCGCCAGCAGTTTTTGCCGATAGGCCGGCCACGCCTTTGCGTCGTGGTTGCCCATCGCCGCGAACACCGGAAAGTCGGCGCCGAGGACGTCGGTCAACTGGCGGTCGAAGGCGTCGGCGTCGTCCTGATAGTCGAAATCGCCGAGATGCAGGATCATCCTGGCGCCCTCGGTCTTGACCATCCGCAACACCGCCCGCGAGTGCTCGTTCAACCCCTGGTCGCCGAAGAACGCGACCGTCAGGTCCGCCTCGACCTCTTGGGCGTGCGCAGGCACGGCGGCGGCCAATACCAGGCATAAGGCGAGAGTCTTGATCGAGGACATCCGGGGATGGCCGTGCGCCGCCGTCAGTTGGTCGCCGGCAGCGCGAACACCTGACCCGGGTAGATCAGGTCCGGATCATTGATGTGGTCCTTGTTGGCCTCGAAGATCATCGTGTAGCGAATGCCCTGGCCATAGACGCGGCGCGCCAACCGCCACAGCGAGTTGCCGGGCTGCACGATGACGAACGGCTCCGGCGGCGCGTTCAACACTGGCTCGGCGCGCGAGAACGGCATCGACACCCGTGCCGTCACCTTGCCGGCGGTGTCTGTCTGATCGGCGCGCAGCGCATACAGGCCGGGCTTGATCGGCGCCCCGGGAGTGAGCTGCCAATCGCCCTTGGCGTCGGCGTCGGCGCGGCCGATGAAGCCGTTGTCGAGGTACAGGTTGACCCGCGCCCCGGGCGCCGCCCGGCCGCTGATGATGAGCTGCCCCTTGTCGTCATAATCGATGACGTCGACGCTCAGGCTGCCGGACCTGTTGGCGCCCGACGGCGCTTGCAGCAGCGTGGCGGCGCCGTCGCCCCGGGGCACCCTCAACGCCAGCGCGCCGGCGCGCTCCTCGGCCGGCCGGCCGGCGATGTCCTTGTCGCGCTCCGGGACCACCAGTACCACGACGTCGTCGGAGGCCACGGGCGAGCCCCCCGCCACCTGCATCTCGAGGGTCAGCTGCCGGCTTCCCGGCGTCAGCGGCTTCTCCGGCACGAACACCCATTCACCGCGACCGTCCGCCGTCACCTTGCCGATCGGCCGGCCGTTGTCGAGGATGACGACGGTGCTGCCGGGGAGCGCCCGGCCCGCCATCACCGCGTCGCCGGCCGGATCGACCCGCACCACGTCGAAGCTCGGCTTCGTCGCCGTCGATGCCGGCGTTCGCTCGGCGCCGACGACCGGCGGGGCGCCCGCCTGCCGCGACTGCTGGCCGGCCTCGCGGGTGCCTGCGACCTCGTCGCGCCATAGCGCGACATTGACGGCGATGGCGCCAGCGACCGCGATGGCGCCGATGGCAGCGATCACGAGCGGCTTGTTGAGCACGGACTTGGGCCTCCTTGGACGGGGAATCGGATAATTATACCACCTGAGTGCGCCGCCGCGGCAAAATTGCGATCTGCCGGCGCCGCCGGGAAAGCGTCGCGCCTCAGCCGCCGGAGGCAGCGGCCTTCTTGCGCCTGACCTGGTGGCGGATCGGCTTCAGGGACTTGAGATAGACGATGATCGCCCGCCGGTCGGCATCGGTCAGCTTGCCGGTAGCTTCGTCGACGACCTCGCCCATCTGGCCGCCGACGTAATCGACGTTCGGGAGCAGGCCGCTCTCCAGCACGTTCAAGATGTCGGTGTCGGACCAGCGGCCGATGCCGGTTTCGCCGTCGGGCGTGATGTTGGGGATGATGCCGCCCTCGGGGCCGGAGTCGGTGCCGGCGAGCTCCATGTCCCGCTTCCTGCCGCCGAGCGCGTCGCGCGGCGTGTGGCATTCGCCGCAGTGGCCGAGCGCCCGCACCAGATAGGCACCGCGGTTCCATTCGTCGCCCTTCGCCGCGTCCGGGCGATAGGCACCGGGCGTGAAGTAAAGCGCCTTCCATACCGACACCAGGGCCCGCCAGCCGAACGGCGGGGAGAGATCGTGCGGTTTGTTGGGCTGGGCAACCGCCGGCAAAGTGAACAGATAGGCCTTGAGGTTCAGCATGTCGTCGTCCGTCATCGCCGAGTAGGAGGGATACGGGAACGACGGGAAGTAATGACTGCCGTCGGGGCGGACGCCTTCGCGTAGCGCGCGCACGAAATCGGCGTCCGACCAGTTGCCGATGCCGGTCGCCTTGTCGGCGGTGATGTTGGGGCTGAAGAAGACGCCGAACGGCGTCTTCAGCGCCCGGCCGCCGGCCAGCGGCTGGCCCTTGTTCTTCTTGTCGGTGTGGCAGGCGACGCAGCCGCCGGCGGCGAACAGGTACGCGCCGCGGGCCGGATCGGGAGTCGCCGCGAACGCCGACGGCGGCGCCATCAGCGCCGCCGTCGCCACGATCAGGACCGCTCCCTGGATCGGGAAAATTCCGGAAAAAATACTTCCGCGCCTGCGGCCGGGAACATCCACCGCCGGACTACTTCACCTCTTCGCCGCGGAAAGGCTTGTGGCAGGCGCCGCAGCCGTTCTTGCCGGTTTCGGCGAACTGCTTCTTGATCGCGTCCTTGTCGCCGCCGGCGGCGATCTTGGACAGCTTCGCGGACTCGTCGCCGAGCGCCTTGGCCGCTTTCTCGAATCCAGCCCAGTCCTGCCAGATCTTCGCCTCCGCCCGCGTCTTCTTGGGGTCGACATCGGGCCGCCCGGTGCCCTTGGTGAACAACGGGGCGATCTTCGGCGCCGCGGCCACCAATGCGTCGGCCGCCTTCTTCACGTCCGCCGCCGAGCCCTTGTCCTTCTCGATGAAATCCTTGACGACGCCGAAATTCTTGCCGACGACGTTCTTCATCAGGTCCTTGCGCTTGTCGACCACCGACATGTCGGCGACGGCCGCGGCGCCGTTGGCGGCCACGAATCCGACGGCCAGGAAACCGGCCGCAAGACCGGCCGCGAGTAGTTTCGAGGTAGTATTCATCGAGTTCCTCCCGAATGGTTGATATTCTTATAAACAGCGCCGAAGCTTGAATATTCCCCCCGCCGCCGGCCGCCTGTCCATGGCCGGACATGGGCGACGCGGGCCCGATCCGGCGGCGCACGAATCTACTTATTCCGGTCGATTTTGCTATATAAATCTCCGTTGCCTGGGACCCTTAGGTATTTTCCGTTATCGGTTGGGTAGCTGCCATGGCCGGACCGTCGTCGCTCTGCGTTTTCTGCGGCTCCAGGACCGGCGCCGACCCGGCGCACGCGGCCGCGGCGCGCCGTCTCGGCCAACTGATGGCGGAGCGGGGCATCCGGCTGGTGTTCGGCGGCGGACGCATCGGGCTGATGGGGGTGTTGGCCGATGCGGTGATCGCCGGCGGCGGCCGGGCGGTCGGGGTGATCCCGGACTTCCTGATGGAATTGGAGGTCGAGCACAAAGGCGTCGACGAGATCATCGTCGCCTCCTCCATGCACGAGCGCAAGACGCGTATGTTCGAGCTCGCCGACGGCTTCGTGGTGTTGGCCGGCGGCCTCGGCACCCTCGACGAGACGCTCGAGATCATCACCTGGAAGCAGCTGCAGATCCACGCCAAGCCGGTGGTCGTGGTCAACACCGGCGGCTACTGGTCGGCGCTGCAGGACCTGTTCCGCCACGCCATCGCCGCCGGCTTCGCGCACGCGGGCGTCATGGAGCTGTTCGCCGTCGTCGACACCCCCGATCAGGTGTTCGCGGCGCTTGAAAGGGCGCCGAAGCCGGACCGGCGCGTGCTCACCGACCACCTTTAGCGCCGCCAACCCGCCGCCCCTTGCCAAGCCTCGCGGCGGCTTCTAGGGTGCGGGAAACCGCGCCGCCAAGGCGCATCCCGGGGGAGCCACGTCCATGCCCAAGATCAAGGTCAAGAACCCGATCGTCGAGCTCGACGGCGACGAGATGACGCGCATCATCTGGGCGTTCATCAAGCAGAAGCTGATCCTGCCGTACCTGGACATCGACCTGAAGTACTACGACCTGTCGGTCACCAAGCGCGACGAGACCGAGGATCAGATCACCGTCGACGCGGCCAACGCGATCAAGAAGTACGGAGTCGGGGTCAAGTGCGCGACGATCACGCCGGACGAGGCGCGGGTAAAGGAATTCAACCTCAAGCAGATGTGGCGCTCGCCCAACGGCACGCTGCGCAACATCATCGGCGGCACCATCTTCCGCCAGCCGATCATCTGCAAGAACGTGCCCAGGCTGGTGCCGGGCTGGACTAAGCCGATCGTCATCGGCCGTCACGCGTTCGGCGACCAGTACCGGGCCACCGACATCATCGTGCCGGGCAAGGGCACGCTGACGCTGCGCTTCGAGCCCGAGGACGGCGGCAAGGTGATCGAGCGCGAGGTGTTCAAGTTCAAGGACGCGGGCGTGGCGCTCGCCATGTACAACCTCGACGACTCGATCCGCGGCTTCGCGCGCTCGTGCTTCAACTACGCGCTCGGGGTGAAATGGCCGCTTTATCTGTCGACCAAGAACACCATCCTCAAGACCTACGACGGCCGCTTCAAGGACATCTTCCAGGAAATCTACGACAAGGAATTCAAGGACAAGTACAAGGCCGCCGGCATCACCTACGAGCACCGGCTGATCGACGACATGGTGGCGTCCGCCTTGAAGTGGGAAGGCGCGTTCGTGTGGGCGTGCAAGAACTACGACGGCGACGTGCAGTCGGACACCATCGCCCAGGGCTTCGGCTCGCTCGGGCTGATGACCTCGGTGCTGCTGACGCCGGACGGCCATACCGTCGAGGCCGAGGCCGCCCACGGCACCGTGACGCGGCATTACCGCGAGCACCAGAAGGGCAAGGAGACCTCGACCAACCCGATCGCCTCGATCTTCGCGTGGACGCGCGGGCTTGCCTACCGCGGCCAGTTCGACGGCACGCCCGCGGTGGCGACGTTCGCCGAGACCCTCGAGAAGGTGTGCGTGGAGACCGTCGAGGCCGGCTTCATGACCAAGGACCTGGCGCTGCTGATCGGCCCCGACCAGACCTGGCTCAACACCCAGGCGTTCCTCGACAAGCTGGATCAGAACCTGAAGCAGGCGATGGGGTAGGGCAGCCGGCGACCCTGTGGCGCCGATCCCCGACCAAAGGCAAAGGCCTGCGCCGCAAGGCCGCGGGCCTTTTTTGCTTTGACAGGCCGCGAGTCATGTTATAACTTTTGGTATAACATCGATTCGGAGGGTCGCATGGCCAACACCCTGACGGTGCGCAAGATCGGCAATTCCTACGGCGTCATCCTGCCCAAGGCGGAGCTCGACCAGCTCGGCGTCGGCGAGGGCGACAGGCTGTTCGTCGTCCACGCGCCCGGCGGCATCCGCCTGGTGCCGTACGACCCGGATTTCGCCGACGCTCTGGAAGCCACCCGCGACTACATGCGCCGCCATCGCGACGCGTTGCGTGAACTGGCGAAATGACCGGCGGGCCGAAGTGGCTCACGGTCGACA
>DASWGT010000231.1:0-10852 GCA_036393575.1 Rhodospirillales bacterium
ACCGCGTCCTCGTCGGTGCGGTTGAGCAAGTGGTGACCGTCGCCGGAGCCGGCCGGGAAGCCGGCGGCCATGCCGGGGGTCAAGGTCTGCTCGCCCAAGTCGGTGGCCAGCACCAACTCGCCCTCGAGCACGAACACGAACTCGTCCTGCTTGCTGTGGCAGTGGCGCTGCGACGACATGGCGCCGGCCGGGATGCGCACCAGGTTGACGCCGAAGTTCTTCAGGCCGGCGGCGTCGCCGAGCGGCTTTTTCTCGCGGGCGCCCACCGTCTTGGCGAACGGCGTCGGATAGTTGGAGCCGAACCGGGCGTCCACCGTCGTCGGGTCGACGGCGGGAAGCTTTAATTCATTGGTCATCGTATCTCTTCCTCCGGTCGGCGAATCGTCAATGGTCCCGGATGAGCTTAACTTCGACCCCAAGATCCAGCTCGGCCCAACTGCGGTCGGCAGTGACTACCGTGGTATTTCGTTCCTTCGCCAGAGAAATACATGCGCGATCCCCAAGCGAGAGGCCTCGTTTTCGGGTCAACTGTTTTAACATTCCAGTCGAAAACGCCGATTGACCGTCGAATGGCACGACATCAACGCCCAAGGCGGTTATCGCGGTTCGGATTTCGACCTGTTTCATCCCAATGTCCGCTAGCTTCCCCACCACTTCAGCGAGATTGACGGCCGAGATCAGGCCACCCGGCAAATGACGCCTCACCAAATCGTCGCCAGGTTCGCGCTTGAGTACGGCCAACGCCGCCGACGCGTCTAGAACGACGCTATTCACTCCCGTCCCTCCTGGTTGACCTCTTTGCGGCGTTCGGCCAAAAGTTCATCGACCAAGCTGACTCCTTCCGGTACGTATTTCGAAACTAAGGTCTGCGCGCGTGTAATGGCGGCATCTTTGCCAATCAATCGCACCTCGCCATTCTCAAATACCATCAGAATATGGCCGTCCTTCCCCAGTCCCAGTTTTTCACGAAAGGGCATTGGAATGAGGATGCGACCATCAGGAGCGACCTGCGCCCAAACTTGATTGCCGGTCGCTTCGCCACCACCGACTGATAACTCGCCAGCCTTTTTCAGTACTTCCACGCCAGCGGACCGCAACAGTACATTTCGAACATGCTGATATCTGATGTCCAAGTAACGGGCGATGTCGGCACGTTTGTAACCCGCACGGTCCAGGGTGCGGATTTTGGCTGCTTTTGTGGTTAATCCGGTCACCAATCGGTCCATTTTCCGACGCGCTTGCGTATCAAGTGACATACCCATGATGCACCTCTACTAGTTCATAGTACATACTATACATTTTAAATGATATTTATGTCAATGTTAACTGTCTACGCCGTCTCCTCGAACAACTCGCGGCCGATCAGCCAGCGGCGGATTTCCGAGGTGCCGGCGCCAATCTCGTACAGCTTGGCGTCGCGCAGCAGCCGCCCGGTCGGCGATTCATTGATATAGCCCATGCCGCCCAGGCATTGAATGGCTTCCAGCGCCATCCACGTCGCCTTCTCGGCCGCGAACAGGATGGCGCCGGCGGCGTCCTTGCGCGCCGGGCGGCCGGCGTCGCACGCCCGGGCGACCGCGTAGACGTAGGCGCGCGCCGCGTTCATGGTGGTGTACATGTCGGCGAGCTTGCCCTGCATCAGTTGGAACGAGCCGATCGGCTGGCCGAACTGCCTGCGGTCGTGGACATAGGGGATCACCACGTCCATGCACGCCTGCATGATGCCGATGGGGCCGCCGGCCAGCACTGCGCGCTCGTAGTCGAGGCCGCTCATCAGCACCTTCGCGCCCTTGTTCTCCTTGCCGAGCACGTTGTCCGCCGGCACCTCGCAGTCGTCGAACACCAGCTCGCAGGTGTTGGAACCGCGCATGCCGAGCTTGTCGAGCTTCTGCGCCGTCGAGAAGCCCGTGAAGCCGCGCTCGACGATGAAGGCGGTGATGCCCTGCGGCCCGGCCTGCGGGTCGGTCTTTGCATAGACGATCAGCGTATCGGCATCGGGGCCGTTGGTGATCCACATCTTGGCGCCATTGAGGACATAGCGGTCGCCTTTCCTCGCGGCGCGAAGCTGCATGCCGATCACGTCGGAGCCGGCGCCGGGCTCGCTCATCGCCAGCGCGCCGACGTGCTCGCCGGAAATCAAATTCGGCAGATACTTCTTCTTTTGCGCCGCCGTGCCGTTGAGGCGGATCTGGTTGACGGCCAAGTTCGAGTGCGCGCCGTAGCTCAAGCCCACCGACGCCGAGGCGCGGCTGATCTCCTCCATCGCCACCACGTGCTCGAGATAGCCCATGCCGGCGCCGCCGTATTCGTGCGGCGCGGTGATGCCAAGGACGCCGAGCTTGCCGAGCTTGCGCCACAGGTCGGCCGGGAACTCATTGGCGCGGTCAATGGCGGCGGCGCGCGGCGCGATCTCCTCGGCGGCGAAGCTACGGACGCTATGGCGCAGCATGTCGGCGGTCTCGCCGAGGTCAAAATCGAGCGTCGGGAAATCGTTGGCCGCCATCGGCTTTTTCCCTCTCCCCTATCGTTTCCGGGGCAACCGGCCGCGTCGCCGGAATATTACTTAACGTTTACGTAAACGTCAACTTAGGCCGCGTCACAAGGCCGCCGCCGCGGCCCACAACAGCACCGCCATGCCACCGCTCGACACCGCCGAAGTCAGGAACGGCTTGGCGCCGGCGGCGCCCTCGCCGGCCGCCGTCCGGAAGCCGGCGACCACCGCCTTGGCGACGAACCCGGCCACGACGGCGAAAACAAACGCCAACAGCGGCACGAACGGCAGATGCGAGACCCAGAAAGCGGGCCCGAGGTGGACGACGGCGCCGTCGACCGAGCGGCCGATCAGCACATTGACCGCGCCTGTCCATGTCGGCGCGTTCTCGCCGCCCGTATAGGCGCCGTAGGCCAGCACCAGCGACAGCCCCGAGGCCGCCGCCAGGGCGATCCCGTAAGCGGCGACCAGGGCCGCACCGCCGCGGCGCGCTCCCCATGCCATGATGCGAGTCGTCAGCGGCAGCGACAGCGCCGTAATCCCGGCGCCGGCGAGCACCAGTTGCCATGACCGCGCCGGGTCTTGGTCGAACACCGCGAAATGCCCCGCCAGCAGGGCCGCGAAGGTCAGCAGGTAGCCGACTGGCAACGACGCCAGGAATCCATGGACGAACCGCGCGGTGGCAGAGCCGGCGGGTTCACCGTCCGCGAACCGCACCGCGATGTCGAACGCCAGCCCGACGCCGTAGGCGGCGATGTACCAGAACACGGCGACTGGAACGCTCTTCAGCACGCCGTGGGCGAGCGCGTTGTTGATCGTCACTTCGGTGAATGAGTGGACCAGGTAGATCGGGATCACCACCCAGAACGACAACCCGAGGTATATTGCCAGGACGCCGTTGACCACTTTCAAACGACCGGTCTCGCCGGCGAAAATGAGCACTACGACGCCCCCCAGCAGCGACAGGTAATACCAGAACAGGAACGGCGAGCCGCCCATCAGGGCGTTTACCGTCGCCGCCGCCGGCACGGACACCAGCAGGATCGACAGGATCACGACGCTGAACGCGACGTGCCGGTCGGCGTTTTCGAAACCGAACCGGACCAAGCCGTCGAACCGCGAAGCCAGCCACCCGGTCAGGCAGCCGGAAACCCGCGGCCAGGGTGCGCCGGCGATGTCCCGCCACGCCGCGGCCAGCCGCCGCCGGCCGCCGCCGGTCCGCGACGGCGGCACGGATTCGGCCACCAACAGGGCGAAGGCGCCGAGCGCCGTCAGCACACCCGCCAGTTCCAGCAGCGACTGAACGAAGGAAAGTCCGCTCGGCATCGGCGGCGCCGTCTCAGCCGATGACGTCGGCGCGGCCGACGATGCGCATCATCGTCTGCTGCATGGCGGCGCACGGCTTTTCCTTGCCGTCCTTGACCACCGCCACCTCGGCGCGGGTCACGGTGAGCGTGCGGCCGGGCCTGACCACCTGGCCGCGGGCGATCAGCATCTCTCCGTCCGCCGGCGCCATCAGGTTGAGCTTGTATTCGACCGTCAGCACCCCGTCGTTGGCGCCCATCAGGCTGAAGGCAGCGTAGCCGCCGGCGGAATCGGCGATGGTGCCGATGGCGCCGCCGTGGAAGAAGCCGTGCTGCTGGCTGACGTCGTCGGAATACTTGAGCTCGATCTCGCAATAGCCGGGCTCGACCAGCCTAAGCCGCGCGCCGATGTGGCGCATGATGCCCTGGTTGGCAAAGCTGCGGGCGACCCGCCCGGCGAAATTCGGGTCCTTGGCCTCGAAATCGGCCATCGCGGCGACCGTCAGGTCCCCACCTTGAACGTCGACACCAGGCTGCGCAGGGTTTCGATGACGCTCAACGGCACCAGCTTGCCGGTGGCCGGGTTTTCCTCGGTCGGCACCACGGCGATGGTCATCTCGAAGCTGGCGGTGTCGGCGTCGACCTTTATCGTATGCGTGTTGCGGGTGACGCCCGGGTCGGCCCAGATCTCGTATTGCGTCTTTTCCGGGCCGATACCGGCCAAGCCCAGAGCGACGGCGACATTGACGTTGGCCGGGAACTTGCCGGCGGCGTCGGCGACGGTGCCTTCGTACAGCTTCATCGGCGCCGAGAGGCCGCTCAGGTCGAGCCCCTGCTCGACCACGAACTTGGCCTTGGCGAGCCCCTGCGGCGGCTTGCGGGTGACCATGGTCACCGAGTGCACGGTGCCGGCGGCCGCGGCGCGCAGCGCGTCGAGGCCGAGCAGCGCCCCGGTCGGCACGATGATGCGGGCGCCGGTCTCGTGGGCGAGCGCGATCAAGTCCATGTGCGCCAGGAGCGACGTCACGCTCAACGGCATGAACACGCGTCCGGCGCGGATCGCCGGCTCGGCTACCTCGGTAAACAGTTCGGGGCGGGTGCATTCGACGATCACGTCGGCGAGACCCGCCAGCTCGCCCAGCGTCACCACCGGAACCTTGCCCTTGAAGTCGGCGACCCGCCTTTTGGCGCGGACCTTGTCGCCGGCGGAGACGGCGCTGAGCTTCAGTCCCTCGACGCCGTTGTCGAGCCAACGGGCGACCGGCAGCCCGACCGCGCCCAGGCCGCCGATGCCGACCCTGAGGACCGCCTTTTGCATACCGGGCATGGTCACCTTCCCGTCATCTCCCGTGATCTCCCGTGGGCCTTTCACGTATCGTCCCCGTGGCCGCCGCGGCCGCCGGCGGCGGCATTTCAGTTGGCCTTGCGCTTCTTTTCCTTGTCCGCCAGCAACACCGCGCACTGCGCCTCGATGCGCGCCATCTCGGCCAGCGTCTCGTCGATGTCGCGCTGCTGGCCTGCCAGCGCCGCCTTGCGCTCGTGGATCTTGTCGAGGAAGTGGCGAAGCTGCGTCACCTCGGACGGATCGACGTCGTAGAGGTCGATCATTTCACGAATTTCGTCGAGCGAAAAGCCGAGCCGCTTACCGCGCATGATCAGCCTGAGGCGCACCCGGTCGCGGGGCGCGTAGACGCGCCGCTGCCCCTTGCGCAGCGGCTTCAGGAGGCCCTTGTCCTCGTAGAAGCGGATGGTGCGGGTGGTGACGTTGAATTCCCGCGCCAGCTCGGCGATGCCGTAGCTTTCCGACATGCCGCCAGGGTAGCTTCCCTTAACGTAAAGGTAAAGCGCCGGCAGCCCTTACAGCAGCACCAGCGCCGCCAAGCCGAGGAAGACGAAGAACCCGACCACGTCGGTGACCGTGGTCAGGAACACCCCCGACGCCACCGCCGGGTCGACGCCCACGCGCGCCAGCGTGAGCGGGATGGTCGTCCCCGCCAGGCCGGCGACCGCCATGTTGACGATCATCGCCGCGCCGATGACGACGCCCAGCATCGGGTTGCCGAACCACAGCCAGGCGACGACACCGACCAGCGCCGCGAACAGCGTGCCGTTGAGGACGCCGACCAGGACCTCCTTGCCGATGACGCGCAGCGCGTTGGTCGGGGTCAGCTCCTTGGTGGCGAGCGCCCGCACCGTCACGGTTAGGGCCTGGGTGCCGGCATTGCCGCCCATCGAGGCGACGATCGGCATCAGGATCGCGAGCGCGACCATTTGCTCGATGGTGGCGTCGAACAGTCCGATGACGGCGGCGGCCAGGAAAGCGGTCGCCAGGTTGACCAGCAGCCAGGTGGATCGCGAACGGGTGGTGTCGATGGCGGCGCGGTAGAGGTCGTCCGCCTTGACGCCGCCCATCAGCATGATGTCTTCCTCGCTCTCCTCGTGGATGACGTCAACCACGTCGTCGATTGTGATGGCGCCGACCAGCCGCCCGCCCTCGTCCACCACCGGCGCCGAGGTCAGGTCGCGTTGCCGGAACACGAAGGCGACGTCCTCCTGGTCGGTGGTCACCGGGATCAGCTTCATCTCCGGCTCCATGATCTCGGTCACGCCGACCGGCCGGCGGGTGCGCAACAGCCGGCTGAGCGGAATGGTGCCGACCGGCCGGTGCGTCGGGTCGACCACGAACAGGTCGTAGAACTGCGCCGGCAGGGTGGTCTTTTCGCTATCGACGCTCATCCGCATGTAGTCGATGGTCTCGCCGACCGTCCAGTGGGTCGGCACCGTCACCACCTCGCGCTGCATCAGCCGGCCGGCGCTTTCCTCCGGGTAGGTCAGGCCTTCCTCGATCAGCGTCCGCTCGCCGGCCGGGATCGCCTCCAGCACCTGCTGCTGCTCGGCGGCCGGCAGCTCCTCGACCACGTCGAGGGCGTCGTCGCTGTCGAGCTCGACCAGCGCCGCCGCCAGGTCCTCGACGCCCATGTGCTCGATGACGTGATCGCGGACGGTCTCGTCGAGCTCCGACAGGACCTCCGGCGGCATCTCGTCGCGCACCACGTTGACCAGGCGGGCACGGTCTTCCGGGCTCAAGCGCTCCAGCAGGTCGGCGGCGTCGGCGTAGTGCAGGGACTGGAATAGCTCGCGCCCCCGGCGGCGGTCGTTGGCGTCCAGCGCCTCGACCATCGCCTGGTCGATGCCGAGGCCGGGATCGGCGATCCCACCTTCCGCTGGCGGGATCGGATCCGTGGGCGCGTCGGTGGGTTGCTTCGGTTCGGCCACGGCTTCGGGTTTCCTAAGCAAAGCCGGCGCCGGCGGCCGGCGGAAGAATTAAAGGCCCGTCGCGGCAACGGCGGGCCTCTGGAATTGGTGCGGTCGAGAAGACTCGAACTTCCACGGGGTCACCCCCACAGCGACCTCAACGCTGCGCGTCTACCAGTTCCGCCACGACCGCGAAATTCCTTGCGGCGCCCTCGTCGGGTGCCGTTACATAGGTGGGGGATAGCAAATGCCGGCCGGGCAGGCAAGCGCGTGGTGTTTCAGTTTGGCCTTCCCTTCGAGACGCCCTGCCACCCTCATCCTGAGGAGCCCGCAAGGCGTCTCGAAGGAGAGGGTGGCAGGGCTCCTCAGGGTGAGGCCAAACTGAGACACGCTCCAATAAAACGCTACTGTGGAGGGCCGAAAAGCCGATGAATGCCGCGACTGACAAGGCCGCCAAGCGGGCCCCGGCGACCGCCCCGGGCGGCGCCGGCGCGGCGGTCGAATGGCGGATCAGCGAGCGGCCGGTGGCCTATCCGGACGCCGTCCGGTTCATGGAGACGCGCGTCGAGGAGATTTTCCGCGGCCGGGCGCCGGAGATGGTGTGGCTCTTGGAGCACCCGCCGCTTTATACCGCCGGCACCAGTGCCGACGACGCCGAGCTGCTCGACCCCGGGCGGTTTCCGGTGTTCCGCACCGGCCGCGGCGGCCGCTACACCTACCACGGCCCCGGCCAGCGGGTCGCCTATGTGATGCTGGATTTGCGCAAGCGCAATAACGACGTGCGCCGCTTCGTCCGCGACTTGGAGGAATGGGTGATCCGGGCGCTCGGCCGCTTCAACGTTATCGCCGAGCGCCGCGACGACCGGGTCGGCATCTGGGTGCGCCGCGGCGCGCCGGCAAACCCGGCCTCGCGCGAGGACAAGATCGGCGCCATCGGCGTGCGCGTCCGGCGCTGGATCACCTACCATGGCGTCGCCGTGAATGTTGAGCCCGAGCTCGCCCATTTCGCCGGCATCGTGCCGTGCGGCATCGAGGGCGCCGGCGTCACGTCGTTGTGGGACCTCGGCATCACCGCCACCATGCCGGAGCTCGACTCGGCCCTGATGGCGACGTTCGCGGAGGTGTTCGGGGTGGGGGTGAGAAGGGTTTAGGGCGGCTTTTTATTTGCTTCAAACGAAGCCAACCTGGGTGAGAGTGTCAGGCTGTTATTATATGGTCCTGTCTATCTGTCGGTCACACCGTCGGCAAATGCATAAACCCCTGGCCGCCCGGGTCCTCCGCCGCATGCACGCCGACGGTCTCGACCCGCGCCGCCGACGGGCCTCGCCGGCACGCCTTGACCATGTCGTCAACCTGATCGGCGTCACCGGCGAACAGCGCCTCGACGCTGCCGTCGCGACGGTTGCGCACCCAGCCGCGCAAGCCCCGCCGCGACGCCTCGTCGACGGTCCAGCCGCGGAACCAGACGCCCTGCACCCGGCCTTCGATAACCACGCGCACCGCCTTCTCCGCCATCGCCGCCGTCGCTCCTACTCGAACTCCTACTCGAACTCGATGATCACCTGGTCGACCGCCAGGCTGTCGCCGGGCTTGGCCTTGACCGCGGCGACGACGCCGTCGCGCTCGGCGCGCAGCACGTTCTCCATCTTCATCGCCTCGACCACCGCCAACTCCTCGCCGGCCTTGACCTCCTGGCCGACGGCGACGGCCAGCGACACCAGCAGCCCCGGCATCGGCGACAGCAGGAACTTCGAGGTGTCGGGCGGCGCCTTCTCCGGCATCACGGCGTTGAGCTCGGCGGTGCGCGGGCTCAGCACCAGGGCGTCAGTCTCGGCGCCGCGGTGGCTGAGGTGGTAGGCGACGCCGACGCGCTCCACCTGGACGCAGAAGTCGCGGCCGTCGAGGCCGCCCTCGAACAGCGGCTCGCCCAGCTTCCACGCCGTCTGCAACAGCATCGCCTCGCCGTCGAGGGTCAAATCGTAGCCGCCGTCGATGGGGTGGACGCGCACCGGATACGCCTTGCCGGCGAGGCTCACCACCCAGTCGTCGGCGACCACCCGCTCGCGGCCCGGGATCTGGCCCGAGATCATCGCCGCGCGCTCCTGGTAGGCGCGGTGCACGGCGGCGGCGACGGCGGCCAGCAGCCGCGGGTCCTCCAGCGGCAGGTCCTTGGCGCGGAACCCGTCGGGGTACTCCTCGGCGATGAAGTCGGTGGAGAGCCGGCCTTCGGCGAAGCGCGGATGCGCCATCACCGCGGCGACGAAGCCGATGTTGTGCTGGACGCCCTGGATGTGGAACTGATCGAGCGCCCGCGCGAGGCGCTGGATCGCCGCGCCGCGGTCGGCGCCGTGGGCGACCACCTTGGCGATCATCGGGTCGTAGTGGATCGGAATGTCGCCGCCCTCATAGACGCCGGTCTCGACGCGCAGGCTTTCGTCCCCGGCCGGCGCCCGGTAGCGGACGAGCCTGCCCGACGACGGCAGGAAGTTGCGCAACGGATCCTCGGCGTAGACGCGGGCCTCGATCGCCCACCCGTTGAGCCGCACGTCGTCCTGGGCGAATGGCAGTTTCTCGCCGGCGGCGACGCGGATCATCTGCTCGACCAAGTCGAGGCCGGTGATCATCTCGGTCACCGGGTGCTCGACCTGCAGCCGCGTGTTCATCTCCAGGAAATAGAAGTTCCGGTCCTGGTCGGTCACGAACTCTACGGTGCCGGCGGAGGCGTACTTGACCGCTTTCGCCAGCCTGACCGCCTGCTCGCCCATGGCGCGCCGCGTCGCCGCATCGAGCAACGGCGACGGCGCCTCCTCGATCACCTTTTGATGGCGGCGCTGGATCGAGCATTCGCGCTCGCCGAGATACACGGCGTTGCCGTGATGATCGGCGAGCACCTGGATCTCGATATGGCGCGGGTTCTCGACGTACTTCTCGATCAGCACCCGGCCGTCGCCGAACGCCGATTGCGCCTCGCTGGCGGCGCGCTTCAGGCCGTCGCGGCACTCGCCGTCGTCGCGGGCGATGCGCATGCCCTTGCCGCCGCCGCCGGCCGACGCCTTCAGCATCACCGGATAGCCGATCTTTTTGGCGACGCGCACCGCCTCGGCGGCATCCTTGATTGCTTCCGCGTGGCCGGGGATGACGTTGACGCCGGCCTTGGCGGCGATCTTCTTCGATTCGATCTTGTCGCCCATGGCGGCGATCGCCGCCGCCGGCGGGCCGATGAAGGCGACGCCGGCCTTGTTCAGGGCCTTGGCGAACGCCGCGTTTTCCGAAAGAAATCCGTAGCCCGGATGCACCGCGTCGGCGCCGGTCTTCTCGACCGCGGCCAGGATGCGCTTGACGTCCAGGTAGCTCTGCGCCGCCGGCGGCGGCCCGATCACCGCCGCTTCGTCGGCCTCGGCCACGTGTAGCGCGCGGCGGTCGGCCTCCGAGGCGACCGCGACGGTACGGATGCCCATCCGCCGCGCCGTGCGGATGATCCGGCAGGCGATCTCGCCGCGATTGGCGATCAGGATCTTCTTGAACATGCGGCTCGCCTAATTGCTGGCGTCAGTGACTTCATTGTTCCTCATCCTGAGGAGCCCGCGCAAGCGGGCGTCCCGAAGGACAAGGATTTACGGTTTTCCGAACAATCCCATGGCGTAGGCCGCGTGGAGGGCGAGCAGCGATCCCCAGCCGACCATCGGCAGCACGAACCACGGGTTATGCGGCGTGACGAAGAAATTGATCGGCACCAGCACCACCATGGCGGCGAAGAACACCGCCAAGTGGGTGCCGAAGCCCTTCAGGCGGCGCTTCGCCC